>NZ_CP065534.1:2251495-2573138 GCF_015999465.1 Lonsdalea populi | reverse complement strand
GCCCAGCGTCAGGCCTTTCAGCGCACTATCCAGGAAACGGTAGGTTCCCCAGGCGGATGCGGTATGACGCGGAATCGACGCGGGCGCCTTGCCCACTTGGTTGGCGGTGTTGCTCTCGCGGGTTTCCGCATCGGTGAAGGTGTACGCGCCCATCAGGCTGATTTCCGGGGTTAGCTGGGTATGCGCTTCCGCTTCCACCCCCTTCGATTTTACCTTGCCGATCTGCTCGTTGTACCCGGTGATGCTGTTGTAGGAGGTGATGTTCTTCTGGGTGATGTCGAACATCGACAGCGTCAGCAGCGTATCGCCGCCCGGCACCTGATATTTCACCCCGATTTCGGACTGCTCGCCGGTGGTGGGCTTGAACGGATCGCTGCCCGGCGCGCCGCTGCTCAGGTTCGGCTCGAAGGAGGTGCTGTAGCTGATGTACGGGGAAATGCCGTTGTCGAAGGCATACAACAGAGCCGCGCGTCCGGTGAACTTGTTGTCGTTTTGCTGCGTGGTGGTGGACTTGGAGCGGTCAGTCGTCCGCACTTCGCTCCAGTCATTACGACCGGACAGCAGCAGGTTCCAGCGCTCCCACTCCATCTGATCCTGCAGATAGATCCCCACCTGATCGAGTGTTTTCACCGTGCTGGTCATCAGATTCAGTTCGCTGTCGCTGACCAGCCATGAGCCGCCGTAGACCGGATTAGCCCAGTCGAAATCGTATTGATCGCCGCCATTGCGCCAGTAGTTGTAGTCCTGTTTCTGCCACTTGTAATCCAGCCCGCCGATCGTTGTGTGCGCGACATCGCCGGTGGCGAATTTGGCCTTCAACTGGTTATCCAATCCCAGTTCGTCGGTGTTGGTGTACTCCTTCTGCTGACGGCGGGAAATGGTGGTGTCCGTCGCCGTTCCACCGACGGTGTAGACCAGATACTTGTATTTCTCCTTGAGCTTGGAGTAGCGGAAATTCTGCTGGAACGCGATCGTGTCGTTGAATGAGTGGTCGAAGATATAGCCGAGAGAACCCAGCTCGCGCTTCGATTCATGATAGTTAGGATCGCTAACGTTCAGGTCGTAAGGGATATAGCCGGAGACCGTTTCGAACATCGTGCCGTAGGCGGGCAGGAAGTTACGGAAGCCGGCTTCCGGATCGTTCTGGTAGGCCGTCAGCAGCGTAAAGCTGGTATCAGGATTCGGCAGCCAGGTCAGGGCCGGCGCGACGGCGACGCGCTCCCGCTTGGCGTCTTTAACGAATTCATGCTGGGTGCTGCCGATGCCGTTCAGGCGGTAAAGCAACGTTTTGTCGTCGTTGAGCGCGCCGCCAAAGTCGAATGCCGCTTCGCCCAGATGCTGATTGCCCGCGCGGAACTGAATCTTGCGGATCTCTTCAGCCGTTGGACGTTTGCTGGTCATGCTGATCAGCCCGCCGGGGTTTACCTGCCCATACAGCACGGACGCCGGCCCGTGCACCAGCTCGACGCGTTCAAGCAGCCACGGGTCGAATTTTCCCAGCGATGAACCTTGCCCGCTCAGGCCGAAACTCAGCCCATCGAGGAATTTCGGCGCATAGCGGAATCCGCGGGCGATCACTTCGTCGTTGCGATTGGAGGATCCGCGATAGTTGGTGACGACGCCGCTGGTGTAGTTCAGCGCGTCGGCGACGGAACCCACGGCCTGCTGATCCATCTGGTCACGCGTGACGACGGAGATCGTCTGCGGCGTCTTCACCAACGGGGTTTCGGTTTTGGTGCCGGAGGCGCTGGCTTTGGCAACGATGCCTCGCAGCGGCGCAGTGACGCTCTCTCCCTGTGTGGCGCTGACCAACATCGTGTCATTGCTGTCGGCGGCGGAGGGCGTATCCGCCGCCTGCGCCAGAGGGGGAAGCAGAAGCGAAGAAGCCAACACCCACGGCATGCCGCGTCCGTTAGTACGAAAAGTAATAAGCTGTGCTAATGGTTTTATTTTCGTGGTGAACATGATTTATCCCTTTGAAAAGCCTGCTGCAAAACATCAGGAAGAAGGATTTCGCAAGCACTGAGTCAGCAACTCACCGAAGCATCTGACGCACAATAAGGTGAATTGCAGGCTAAACCCTTTTCTATAAGGGTGTTGTCTCGCGTTAATCCCCGCCGTAACACAAGTTAGGACGACATGTTATTGCAACTGTAAATGATTCTCAATACTATTCTCCTTTATGTCTGGTTCTGTGGCGTTATCCACAGAAAGTAAAAATTAAGTAGTTAATCTTAACTAAATATTAACAAAGCTAAACTTGGAGGATTTATGGCTGAATCACTGCCGTATGGCTTTGCGGCAGCGCTATTGACTGCGCCGGATGCGGGGACGGAAGACTGGTGGGGACGGGTTGCGCATCTCGGCACGCCGCTGATCGAAAGCGCGGACCGGAAACAGGTCAGGGTGACGTTTCTCTGGCGCGATCCCGACGGCATGGAGGCGCTTTCCCCGACGCAGCGGGTGTACGCGGATATCAACGGTGTGACCGACCATCACAGCTGCTCGCCACAGAGCCTGACGCGTCTGGCAGGTACTGACGTTTGGCACTGGTCCGTCCTGGTAGAGAACGATTGGCGCGGCAGCTACTGTTTTTTGCCGGTCGGCGCCGGGCTGCTGCCGCCGGCGTTCAGCGAGGATGAGGACGAACGCCGCCGGCAGCAGCGCGAGTGGTGGTATTCGCTGTCGGCCCATGCGGTGGCCGATCCGCTGAATGCCAACGCGCCTCATCACACCTGGGGAGGCCAGCCTGAGTCGTCCGCCCATATGCCCGGTGCGCCGTCGCAGACCGCGTGGCGGCGCGTTGACCGGGGAGAGGGGACGGTCAACGGGCATCGGCTGCAGACCTTCACGTGGCGCAGCGACAAACTGGGCAACGCCCGGCGTATCTGGCTTTACACCACGGGAGACAGTTCCGCACCGGAACAGCGTCCGCTGGCGATTGTACTTGACGGCCAGCGCTGGGCGGAGCAGTTCCCGCTCTTTTCCGCGTTGGACGAAGAAACCCAGGGCGGGGCGCTGCCGCCCGCCGTCTGGCTGCTGATCGACGCGATCGATCTTGACGTCCGCAGCGACGAACTGCCCTGCAACGCCGATTTTTGGGCGGCGGTACAGGATGAACTGCTGCCGTTAGCCGCTCGGCACACGCTCTTTAGCCATGAACGCGATCGCACGCTGGTTGCGGGTCAGAGCTACGGCGGACTGGCGGCGCTGTATGCCGGGCTGTTTATGCCGCAGCGTTTCGGCCGGGTGCTGACGCAATCCGGCTCCTTCTGGTGGCCTGACCTGACCGTTATCACCGATGGCAATTCTTCCTCCCAACCCGGCGGCTGGCTGGGCGAGCAGGTTCGCAAGCAGGGGCTTACGGACATGCCGCTGACGGTATTTCAGGAGGCGGGAAGCCGCGAGGCGGACATTGAATTCGTCAATCGACAGATGCATCAGGCGCTGACAGCGGCAGGACACCGGGTTCAGTTTCGTGTGTATGCAGGCGGCCATGATGCGCTGTGCTGGCGCGGCGGCTTGATTGACGGCTGCCGCTGGCTGATGGCGGAGATGACTGAGGGGCATGCATGTTCCCACCACGTGGAAAAAGGCAATCAAATATGAGTCAGGAACAACCCAACCCGTTCGATGATGACAGTCTCGCGTTTCTGGTGCTGATGAACGCACAGGAGCAGTACAGCCTCTGGCCGTCGTTTGCAGCCGTTCCCGCAGGATGGGGTACCGTCTACGGGCCGGGCGACCGCTCGGCCTGCCTGAACTGGATTGAAACTCAGTGGCAGGATATGCGTCCCGCCGGCCTGCGGCAGGATGAGAGGTAACCGCGCACCGCACGTCGGCGTCGTCACGGCGCCACACTCCGTTTTCTGCATGCAAACGCAAAGGAAGTCACATCGTGTCTGACACTCTCGTCACGCCTGTACGACAGGCAAACTATCTGGAACTACCGCTCGTCGCGGCCCAGCCGGGGATCTGGATGGCGGACAGCATCGCCAGCCGGAGAAATATTTTTACCGTGGCGCATGCCATCGAACTCAACGGCCCGCTGGACCGCGACGATCTGGATACGGCTATTCGGCAAGGACTGGCCGAAGCGGATACGGTTCATGCCTGCTTCATACTGAACGAAGACGGTGAACCTCGGCAGCGTGTGCCGACCTGTGTGACGCCGAGCGACGTGCTGGCAGTCGAGTGGCGGGACCTCAGTCAGCAGCCGGAAGCTGAAAACGCTGCCTATGCATTGATGCAGGCGGATTTGGCGAAAGAACTGCCGGCCGACGGCGAACAGCCTCTGTACCGGCAGTGTGTAATGCGCGTATCGGCAGAGCCACAGCGGTGGCTGTGGTATCAGCGTTTTCACCATCTGCTGCTGGATGGTTTCAGTTTTGACGCGCTCACGCGGCGCATTGTCGAGATTTATAACGCCCTGCGGTCCGGAAAAGCGGCGGCGGCCACCCCGTTTACGCCCTTCAGCGGCGTGGTGGACGAGTATCTGACCTGGCAGTCTTCTCCCGCCTGTCAGCGCGCCGCCGAATTCTGGCGTAAACATGCGGCCGATCTGCCGGCGCCGATCTCTTTGTCCACCGAAGAGGGGCTGCCTCACTCAGACACGGTGCGGACCTGGCATCATCAACTCTCGTTCCCGGCGACGCCGTTTGCCGCGCTGGCGGCGCATCCCGAACTGGAGCAGACCCAACCGGCGGAAATCGCCATGGCGGCGCTGGCCGTCTACCTGTTTCGCATGAGCGGAGAACCTCGGCTGTCGATTGGCTTTCCGTTTATGCGCCGTATGGGCTCGGCGGCGCTGTCCGCCACCGGTCCGGTCGTGAACGTATTACCGTTACAGCTAACGCTCTCTTTCGACATGACATTGACGGACGTCACCCGGGCGTTGCTGGCGGAGATCAAAACCGTCCGCCGTCATCAACGCTACGAAGCCGAACAGCTGCGGCGCGATCTGGGGCGGGTCGGCGACCAGGCAGGGCTGTACGGGCCGGTCTTCAACTACAAGGTGTACAACGCCGGACTGGCGCTGGACGGCGCGCCCGCCGTCACCCACGTGCTGGCGATGGGCCCGGTGGACGATCTGGAGTTCAACATCGGCGTCGACGGCGACCGCTTACAGTTGGGGCTGGTGGCGAATCCCGCCCGCTATGACCGCCAGACGCTGACTGCGCACGGCGAGCGGCTGCACCACCTGTTGTCTCAGCTGGCGGAACAGCCCGCGCGGCGGATTGGCGATCTGTCGTTGCTGAGCCTCGAAGAGCAGCAGCGGATCGACGGCTGGAGCCGGGGACCGCAGCTTGCGATGCCGGACGATGTCGCTTCAGTCATCGACCTGCTGCGGCGTCAGGCGGTTCGGCAGCCAAAGGCGGTCGCGATCACCAGCGCAAACGAACAGATTGACTATGCGGCGCTGTCGGCGCGGGTGATGCAGCTGGCGCGCGTTCTGATCGCGCGCGGGGTTAGCGCGGACGATGTCGTCGCCATCGCCGTTCCGCGCTCGGTGGACAGCGTGGTGGCGATTCTGGCGGTGTTGGCCAGCGGCGCAGCCTATCTGCCGCTGGATCTGGACTATCCGCGCGAGCGTCTGACGCTGATGTGCGAAGATGCCCGGCCGGTGCTGCTGCTCACCTGGCGGGACCGGCTTGCTCAGATGCCGGACTTGCCGCACACCTTGTGTCTGGACGATGACGCGCTACGGGAGGAATGCCAGAGGGTCTCGGCGGCGCCTGTCGGCGATAGCGATCGTGCGCAGCCGCTGTGCGGCGATCATCTGGCCTACATCATTTATACCTCGGGTTCGACCGGTCGTCCGAAAGGCGTCATGAGCACGCATCGCGGCCTGCTGAACCTGCTGCTGTCCCACCAGCACTTCCTGTTCGGCCCGGCGATGACGCGTTTTCAGCAGCGTCACGGGAGACGGCTGCGCGCCGGTCATACGGCCTCCTTCTCGTTCGACTCCTCCTGGGAACCGCTGTTTTGCATGCTGATGGGCAGCGAGCTTTATATTTTCGATGAAGAGTTGCGTCGCGACGCGTGGGCGCTGGTGCAGCAAATGAATCAGGTGCCGGTGGATTTGCTGGACATCACGCCGTCGTTCTTCTCTCAACTGATCGACGCCGGTCTGCTGGAAGCCGAACAGCATCAGCCCGCCTTTATCATGATCGGCGGCGAGGCTGCCACGCCCAGGCTGTGGCAGCTGATGCAGCGCCAGAACGCCATCGAGATCCATAACTACTACGGCCCGTCGGAGTACACCATCGACACGCTGGGGGCCAGCGTGCAGGCGGCGGACCAGCCTGTGATTGGCCGGCCGGTCGCCAATACGCACGTCTGGCTGCTGGACGCCCGATTGCAGCCAGTACCGGTCGGCGTCCCCGGCGAACTGTATATCTCAGGGCCGGGCATTGCGCGCGGCTATCTGCGTCGCCCGGATCTGACGGCGGCCCGCTTCGTCGCCAATCCCTTTGAGCCGGGCGGGGTGATGTACCGCACCGGGGACGTGCTGCGCTGGCGTCCCGACGGCCAGTTGGCCTTTATCGGCCGTGTCGATCATCAGATTAAAGTGCGCGGTTTCCGCGTGGAACTGGGCGAGATCGAAAGCGCGCTGGCGGGATTGCCGGAAGTCAGCACCGCCGTGGTGATCGCCGAGCCGGTAGGCGTGACGCACCGCCTGATTGGCTACTGTTCGGTGCCGGACGAGGCGCTGCGCGCGCAGCCGGATATCTCTGCCCGCCTGTTGGCGCAGTTAGGCAGCACGCTGCCGGACTATATGGTGCCGGCGCTGCTGATGGTGATGGACGAGCTGCCGCTCACGGTGAACGGCAAAATTGACCGTCAGGCATTGCCGAAACCGCAGGCGGCGGCCGTTCGGCAGGGCAGGGCCGCCGAGGGCGAGCAGGAAGTGCGGATTTGCGAAGCCATCGCGACGCTGTTGCGGATGGATGCGGTCAACGCGGACGACGACTTCTTTGCGCTGGGGGGCGACAGCATCTCGGCGATGGGGCTGGCGACGGCGTTGCGCCGTCAGGGCTGGATGCTGCGTCCGCGTGAAATTTTCTCGGAACGCACGCCCGCCGGGATGGCGCGAACGATAGGCCCGTTGGCGCCACAGTCGGCGTTCCCGCGCGTCGCTCAACGCGGTCCGCTGACGGGGCTGCCGATCCTGCACTGGTTTGCGCGACATCACGGCGTCAACCGCCGTTTCGCTCACGGGGTCTGGCTTAACGTCCCCGAAGAAATGGATGCCGCGCACACGGCGCAGGCGCTGGCGGCGCTGATCGCCAGCCATCCCGTACTGGCGGCTTATACGCAGGACGAACGGCTGGTGGTGGGGGAACCTCCTCGTCACGCGGCGGCGTCGCTCTGTCGCACACTTGCAGTGCAAGGCGATGCCGAGGCCGCGGCCGAGCAGGCGTTTGATGAAGCGGTCGGCCGTCTCGATCCGGCGCAGGGCGTGATGTTGCAGGCCGTGCTGCTGCGCGCAGAGGCGCAATCGTGCGGACTGGTGCTGGTCATTCATCATCTGGCGGTCGACGGCGTTTCCTGGCGTGTGCTGCTGCCGGAGCTGCGGCAGGCCGCCGGCGCTCTACTGGCGGGACAGGATCCGACGTTGCCCGAGGAGGCGTATTCGCTGCATGACTGGTCGGCGCGGCTGCAGGCGGATGTTCCCGCGCGTCGCGACGAACTGCCGTTCTGGCGCGCCATGCTGCCGCCGGAGGTTCCTCGACTGGGACGGCGTCCGCTGGATGCGGAACAGGACCGCCAATCTCGTCAGGGTGAACAGCGTTTGCTGCTGAGCGCGGGCCAGACCGAAGCGCTGTTGACCACGCTGCCGCGCTGTTATCACGCCGGGGTGGAAGAGACGCTGCTGTGCGCGCTGGCGCAGGCCTGCGCCCGGCGGTTTAGGGTTTCCCGGCTGCGTCTGACGCTGGAGTCGCACGGTCGCAGCGACCACGACGACCGGGTGGATCTGACGCGCACCGTCGGCTGGCTGACGGCGGAATATCCCCTGTGTCTCGACTGGTCTGACGCGGAGGTCACCCAGCCGTGGCAGATGATGCGCGCGGTGAAACGCGTGCTGCGGGCCGTGCCGGATCGCGGTATCGGCTACGGCGTACTGCGCTATCTGGACGAGAAGAATGCGGATTCTCTTGCCGAGCGGGAAGCGCAGAGCGCCCCCGACATTCTGTTTAACTATCTGGGCCGGTTCGAGTCAGGCGAGGGCGAGTGGGCGCCGCAGCGCAACGACCGACGTTTCCGTGATGCCTTTGCCGTCGCGCAGGACGGAGAGATGGCGCTGAGCCACGGTCTGGAAATCAACCTCTTCGTCGATGAGCGTCAGGGCGCGCCGAGGTTGGCGATCCACTGGGGCTGGGCCGAGGGCGTATTTAACCGCGACGATATCGATGGGCTGCATCAGGCGCTGGCGCAGGCGGCGGACGATCTGCTGACCGCCGCGCTCCGACAACCGCAGTGTGCGGCGGATACGTTGGTCGCCGCCGACGTCGGTCTTGCTGGCGTGACGGATGACACGCTGGCGCAGCTCAGTCAACGGCATGGCCCGCTGGCGGCCGTCTTACCGCTGCTGCCGTTGCAGAAAGGACTGCTGTTCCACGCGCAAATGGCGGCGGATACCGGCAGCTATAACTCGCTCACCCGGGTGTCGCTGCGCGGGCCGCTGACCGCCGCCCACCTCCGTCGGGCGCTGGAGGCCGTCATCCGTCATCATCCGCAGCTGGCCGCCCGTTTCGACAGCGAACATGCCGAGCATCCGCTCCAGCTGATCCCGCTACTACAGGACGACGCCCACTATTGGCCGCTTGAGGTACAGACCCTCCCGCCGATGACGCCGGAGCAGGAAACCGCCGCGCTGCTGGCGTTGGAAAAAGCGGAGCTGGCGCGGGATCTGTTCCATCAGCCGCAGACCATGCTACGCGCGCTGCTGGTCAGCCATGCCGACGGTGAACGCCACACGCTGTTTCTCAACGCGCATCATTTGGTCGTCGACGGCTGGTCGACGCCGGTGCTGCTGCGCGATCTCTTCAACGTATGGGAAAACGCGACATTGACGCCGCCTCGCGTCAGTTATGGCGAGGTCGTGCGGCAGTTGACGGCGCGGGATGCCGAATGCTCTCGCTCACTGTGGCGCGAAGTGTTGAGTGATGCGCGGCCGACGCTGCTGTTTGGCGACGGGCCGCATGACGATGAGGTGCGCGAGCTGACGCTGCTGCCGGAGCCTGAGTTGGAGCGCGGACTGCTGACGCTGTGCCGCCAGCACGGGCTGACGCTGAATACGCTGATGCAGGGCGTGTGGGGCCTGCTACTTAGCGCCTACAGCGGGGCGAACGACGTGATTTTCGGCGCGCCGGTGTCCGGGCGTTTCGGGCACATAGACGGTATCGACGAGCACATCGGGCTGTTCAGCAACACGTTGCCGGTGCGGGTCAAACTCGACCCGTCGCGCTCGCTGCTGAGCCAGCTGGGCGCGCTGCAAACGCGGCAGATCGGGCTTGTCGAGCACGATAATCTGGGGCTGGGCGAAATCCAGCAGTTGGCCGGCGTCGGCACTTTATTCGACACGCTGCTGGTGGTGGAAAACTACCCCGACAGCGATGCATTGGGCAGCAGTTCGGCGGGGATTCGCTGCGACGCGCTCAATAACCGCGGCTACACGCACTATCCGTTGACGCTGCTGGTGCTGCCGGGGGAACGTCTGCGGCTGCTGATGGAGTACCGCTCCTGCGTATCGCAGCCGGATCGGCTAGGCCGACGGCTGATGCAGCTGTTGACGCAGTTGGTGAGTCAGCCGGAACAGCCGCTCTGCGCCTGGGCTCTGCAACTGCCGGAGGAGCAGGCGCTGCTGGCCAGGGTGAATAACACGGCGCACGCGGTGCCGCCGATGACGCTGCACGAGGCGCTGGCGCGTCAGGCGCAGCGGACGCCGCACGGCGCGGCATTGGCGGATGCTCGGCATCAACTGACCTACCGGCAGATGCGCCATCAGGTCGCGCTGCTGGCCGAACGGCTGATTGACGCGGGTGTCGCTCCCGGCGATATCGTCGCCGTGGCGCTGCCGCGTTCAGTCCGGCTATCGCTGGCGCTGCAGGCCATCGTCGCCGTCGGCGCAGCCTGGCTGCCTCTGGATACCGGGTATCCGGACGACCGGCTGGCGCTGATGGTGGACGATGCCGAGCCTCGGTTGGTGATCACGGAATCCGCGCTGAAAACGCGCTTTGCGGCGCTTGGCGACACGCTGCTGTTCGACGCGCTGGAAGACGCGTGCCGCCAGCCACGGGGGGGGACTGTGGCTATTTCACCGCAACACCCGGCCTACGTCATCTACACCTCCGGGTCGACCGGGCGACCCAAAGGCGTGGTGGTCAGTCATCAGGCCATCGTTAACCGGCTGTGGTGGATGCAGGACGCTTACCGGCTGACCCATGACGACGTGGTGTTGCAGAAGACGCCCTGTAGTTTCGACGTGTCGGTGTGGGAGTTCTTCTGGCCGTTGATGGTCGGCGCGAGGTTGGTAATGGCGCCGCCGGAAGCGCATCGCGATCCGGACGCGCTGACCCAGTTGATTAACGACTACGCCGTGACCACGCTGCACTTTGTGCCGTCGATGCTGGCGGCCTGGATCGGCGCGCTGGAAACGCAGACGGACGTCGGATGCGCCAGCCTGCGCCGCGTGTTCTGTAGCGGCGAGGCGTTGTCGCAGGAACTGGCGGAAAGCTATCAGACGCAAATTGCAGCGCCGCTCCACAACCTGTATGGGCCGACGGAAGCGGCGGTGGACGTGACCTATCAACCCGCATCGGGGGATGCGTTGACCTGCCATACGGCGGGCGGCGTGCCTATTGGTCTGCCGGTGTGGAACACCCAACTCCGGATTTTGGACAGCGCCCTGCGACCGGTGCCTTTGGGTGTGGCGGGCGATCTCTATCTGTGCGGGATCCAGCTCGCGCAGGGCTATTTGCGCCGGCCGGATCTGACCGCCGCGCGTTTTGTGGCCGACCCGTTCGCCAATGGCGAGCGCATGTATCGCACCGGCGATATCGCCCGCTGGCGCGAAGACGGCGCGGTGGACTATCTGGGACGCAGCGACGACCAGTTGAAGATCCGTGGACAACGCATCGAGCTGGGCGAGATCGAACAGGCGCTGTTGGCGCAGCCCGACGTGGCGCAGGCGGTGGTTTGCGCGCGGGAGCTGGGCGAACGCCACGGCGCGCTGGCGGGGGCCGACGCGCGCCAACTGGTGGCCTGGGTGATCCCGCAGGAGGGCGCGACGCTGGCGACGAGCGTGTTGCATCAGGCGCTGGCGCAGCGGCTGCCCGCCCACATGCTGCCGGTCAGTTATGTCGCGATGACGCAGTTCCCGCTTAGCGCCAACGGCAAGCTCGATCGCAAGGCGCTGCCGTCTCCGGCGGGACAGGCGCAGGCGGGCCGTCAGCCGGAAACGGAGCATGAGCGCATGCTGGCGGCGCTGTTCGGCGAGATTTTGACGCTGCCGACAGTGTATGCCGACGATGACTTCTTCGCGCTGGGCGGGCACTCGCTGCTGGCGATGAGGCTGGCGGCGGAAATTCGCCGTCGTTTGGGGCGTTCGCTGACGGTCGGTCAGATCATGGCGGCGCGCAGCGTGGAACGGATCGCGCAACGGCTGGCGGGCGAGGGCGCCGCATCGCGTCACAGCGGCGGGGATGAAACGCTGCCGCTGCGCGCCGGCGACGGCCCGACCTTGTTCTGCCTGCACCCTGCGTCCGGGTACGCCTGGCAGTATGCTGGTCTGCTGCGCCATCTGACGGGGAATTATCCTGTCGTCGGGCTGCAGTCGCCGCGTCCGGACGGCGTTATCGCCGCCTGTGATTCGGTGGCGGCGATGTGCGAACGGCACCTGGCGACGATCCGCCGCATACAGCCGCAGGGCCCGTACTTCCTGCTGGGATACTCGCTGGGCGGCACGCTGGCGCACGGCATCGCCGCGCGTCTGGAGGCCGCGGGCGAGCAGGTGGCGTTCCTCGGCCTGTTCGACACCTATCCGCCCGAAGGGCAGGACTGGAGCGGACCGAGCGAGGAGCAGGCGCAGCAGGAGGTGGCACAGGAGCAGGCCGAATTTATGGCCGAGTCGGAAGAAGAAACGGACGAGCATCTGCGCGCGGAAAAAGCGGCGATGTTCCGCGATATCGTGGCGAACTACCGCGATGCGGTGCAACGGCTCTCTACGGCGTCCACGCTGCGCTATCACGGTGAGGCGACGCTGTTCGTCGCCACCGGTACATTGCCGGAAGGGATGGACGTGCAGGCGACCTGGGCGCCGTATGTCGATCGTCTGACGACCTATCTCCAGCCTTGTGAGCACGCGGACATCCTGTCGCCCGCCTCGCTGGAGCGACTGGGGCCGCAGCTGAATCGACGGCTGATGCCGCTGGCCGAGCGCCAATCACGGTAGGGCGATCGGGCGGAGACGCGGTGCTCCGCCCGAGGTATCAGTAGGTCACAGCCCCTTTGGCGCCGGGTGATAGCGTCCGCAGGGCACGATCAGCGGCGTATGGGACACCGGATCGTCGATAATCACGCAGGTCATGCCGAAGACGTCGCGCACCAGCTCAGCAGTGACGATCTCGGCGGGCGCGCCCTGCGCCATCACGCGGCCCGACTGCATAACAATGAGATGGTCTGCGTAGCGGCAGGCCTGATTCAAGTCGTGCAGGACGGCGACCAGCGTATGGCCGCGTTGCTGGTTCAGCTCGCGGAACAGATCGAGCAGGTCGATCTGATGGGCGATATCCAGCCACGTGGTGGGTTCATCCAGCAGCAGCAGCGGCGTTTGCTGGGCCAGCACCATCGCAATCCAGACCCGCTGACGCTGTCCGCCGGAAAGCTCGTCCACGCTGCAGTCCGCCAACGCGCTGACGTTAGTGGCCTGCATCGCCTGTTCGACCGCCGCCTGATCTCCCTCACTCCACTGGCGCAGTAGGCTTTGGTGCGGGTAGCGGCCGCGCGCGACGAGATCGGCCACGGTGATGTTGTCCGGCACGATCGCGTGCTGGGGCAGCAGGCCGATCTGGCGGGCGAGGGCCTTGGTGGGAATGGTGTGAATATTTTTGCCGTCCAGCAACACTTCGCCCGCCAGCGGTTTCAGCAATCGGCACAGCGCGCGCAGTAGCGTCGATTTGCCGCAGGCGTTGGGGCCGACGATGACGCTGAACTGATGCGCCGGGATGGTCACATTCAGGTCTTCGGCAATGATTTTATGGTCGTAGCCCAATGTCAGGTGGGCGGCATGCAAAAACGGTGTCATCAATCACTCACTCTAAACAACGGTTGAGCCGTCTCCCGCATGGAGAATGCGGAGACGGGCGTCGGTCAATGGCGCGACTCGCGAATCAGCAGCCAGATCAGGTAAATGCCGCCGATGCTGACGGTCACGGCGCCGACCGGCAGTTGGACCTGGCGGAAGGCGTGCTGGGCGATCATATCTGCCGCCAGCAGCAGCGTGGCGCCGACCAGGGCGGCGGACACCAGCGGCGTGGCGCTGGCGCGGGTCAGGCGGCGGGCGATCTGCGGCGCGGCGAGGGCGATAAAGGAGATCGGCCCCGCGGTGGCGGTGACCAGCGCGGTCAGTACGATACCGAACAGCATCAACCACAGGCGGCTCGCCTCCGCGTTAACGCCGAGCGCGCGGGCGCTGTCGTCGCCCATTTCCAGTAGCTGAAGGCGTTTGCCCAGCAGCAACACGGCCAGCGTCGCCAGCGGCGTGAGCCATAGCGCGGGTTGCGCTTTGGTCCAGGTCATGCCGTTGAGTGTGCCGGTTCCCCACAGCGTGGCGGTCATGGCATGCTCCAACGAACCGGTGATGATCAGCCAGGTGTTAAAGGCAGACAGCACAGCGCCGACGGCAATGCCGACGATAATCAGCCGGAAACCGTTAATGCCTTTGCGCCAGGCCAGCAGATACACCAGCGCGGCGGCGGCAATGCCGCCCATGACGGCGCCGCTGACGATCTGGTAGTAGTCGCCTTCCCACACCATGACCGCCAGCAATACGCCGGTGAAGGCGCCAGTGTTGAAACCGACGATATCCGGACTGCCGAGCGGGTTGCGGATAATGGACTGAAAAATGGCGCCGCTTAGCCCGAGGCTCGCGCCCAACAGCAGCGCCATCGCAGCGCGCGGCGCTCGCCACTGGGTGACGACGGTCTGAATGCCGCCGTCCGTGTGACCGGCTAGCGCCTTCCATACGTCGAGCGGGGCTATTTTCAGCGTTCCCAGCCCCATGGCGACCGTCAGCAGCAGCAGGCCCAGCATCAGAAGCAGCGCGTTGACGAGCAGGGTTCGTCTGGCGAAGCGACCGCTGACGATGCCGCCGGGCGCGCGAAGCGAGAGTATCTTACTGGCCATCTCTGTTTCCTCAGGCTTTACGCTGGCGAACCAGCCAGATCAGAACCGGCGCGCCGATAAAGGCTGTCACGATGGAGACGCGCAGCTCGCCTGCCGCCAGCAGACGGCCCGCGATATCGGCGCAGAGCAGCAGGATGGGGGCGAACAGAAACGAGTACACCATGATCCAACGCTGATCCGGCCCCGCCCACCAGCGGGCGACATGCGGGATCATCAGGCCGACGAAGCCAATCGGCCCTGCCAGCGCGGTGGCGGAACCACACAGCAGCATGATGGCCAGCACGGCGACGACGCGAATCAGAACGATGCGGGTGCCCAGCGCCATTGCGATATCTTCGCCCATGCTCAGCGCGTTCAGCGAACGGGCGGCGAACAGCGCCAGCACCGCGCCCAACAGTATGGTCGGCGCAACGATGGCTACGTTGCGCAGCGAACGGATATCCAGCGATCCGGCTTCCCAGATGCGCATCTGATCGAAGGCCTGCGGGTCGAGTAGCGAGAGGGATGACGAGAGGCCGGACAGGACCGCGCTGAGTGCCACGCCCGCCAGCGTTAGGCGAATCGGGTTGATGCGCCCGCCGCTGAGCGTGCCGATCAGCCAGACTGCCAGACTGGTGACGAGCACGCCTATCCAGGCGAATCCCAGCCAGGCCGTCATGCTGCTGATGCCGAAGCAGGTGATGCCGATGACGATGGCGAAGCTAGCGCCCGCGTTGACGCCGAGGATGCCGGGGTCGGCTAAAGGATTACGGGTCAGCGCCTGAATCACGGCGCCCGCGCCGCCCAGCGCGAGGCCGACAATGACACCCGCCAGCGTGCGCGGCAGACGCGCATTGAGAATGATCGTGCTGTCGGCCGTATCGATCTGACCGGTCAAACTGTGCCAGACCACGGCCGGAGAAATCGATTTCGCCCCGATAGTCAGGCTGGCGACGACGACCAGCGCCAGCAGCAGCAGGAAGAAAAGAAGACCGGTGCGACGCCGAAAGGCTTGAGAATAACGGGCGGGTGGCTGATTGGCGGCGAGAGGCGCCTGATGCGAAGGAAGTGACATCGCCAACGAACAGCTCCTTAATATGTGAAGATGAGTATGATTATCATTAATATTATCGAGCCGCTATGTTAGCATGCCTCGGTGAGCAAATACATTGACGTAGACCGCGTGTTGACGCCATTCAGCCCCCCCGCTGAACGGGCGGTATCACCTTTATTTTATGGAATATTATGGCTAGAACCTCCGTCTTGCTTGACTTCAGTTTGCTTAAAAATAATGCCCATTTTCGTGCGATTTTCGTCGCAAGAATGTTGTCCGTGTTCTCGTTGGGTATGCTGGCGGTGGGCGTGCCCATTCAAATCCAGTCGATGACCGGTTCCACCCTGCAAGTCGGGGTGGCGGTGGCGCTCGACGGCGTGGGGATGTTTATCGGCCTGATGTGCGGCGGCGTGCTGGCGGACCGTTTCGACCGGCGCAAACTCATCCTGTTCGCGCGCGGCACCTGCGGACTGGGTTTTGTCGCGCTCAGCCTCAATGCTTTTTCCAGCTCGCCGTCTCTCGTGGCGCTGTACGTGCTGGCCGCCTGGGATGGGTTCTTCGGCGCCTTAGGCATGACGGCGCTGATGGCGGTGATCCCGCTGCTGGTGGGGCGGGAGAATCTTCCGGCCGCCGGTGCGCTGAGTATGTTGACGGTACGACTGGGGGCTATCCTGTCGCCGGCGCTGGGCGGGGTCATTATCGTGGCGGGCGGCGTCGGCTGGAGTTTCGCCGTGGCGGCTATCGGCACTCTGGGCACCTTGATCCCGCTCATGCGGTTGCCGTCTCTTCAGCCGGAGGCCTGCGAGCCGGAGCATCCGCTGCGTTCGCTGGCGGGCGGCGTAAAATTCGTCTGTTCGCACCCGGTGGTCGGCTGGGTGGTGGTGCTCGGTCTGCTGGTCAGCATGATCGGCGCGATGCGGGTCTTGTTTCCTGGGTTGGCGAACGATGTTTATCACGCCGGCCCCTCAGCCATCGGCCTAATGTACTCCGCGGTGCCGCTGGGGGCGATGCTGGGCGCGTTTACCAGCGGCTGGGTTTCCGGCGTAAGTCGGCCGGGGATGGTGCTGTTAGTCTGTACGATGGGCGCGTTCCTGTCTGTGGCGCTGCTGGGCGCGGCGGGCTATTTCGCCGTGGCGCTGGCGGCGCTGGTTTGTTACGGCTATCTCAACGCCATTGCCTCCCTGCTGCAGTTCACTTTGATTCAGACGCATACGCCGGACAGGCTGCTGGGACGCGTGAATAGTCTGGGGTCGGCGCAGGACGTGACCGGCGATTCGATCGGCGCGCTGGGTCTGGGGGCGATGACCCGGCTTATGACGCCGGCGCTAAGCCTTATGTCTTTCGGCGGCGCGGCGGCGATACTGGGACTTGGGCTGATGTTGCTGGTTCGGCCTTTGCGCCGATGTACGTTCGGGCAGGTTAATGAGGAAGAACCGGTTGGCGAAGGGCCGGATGAGGCGGAGCGATCCTCCTCGCGCCACGCTTAGGCGACGATGGACAGAAGCGTGGACGCAGGCCGCAGAGACGCGGCCGAATCGGGGACATGAAGGATTAAGGCTTGCAGAAAAAATGCTCGATATTGTTCAGCATATTGTTAGCGCTGTAATAATCGAGCCGGAACGTGTCCGGCCCCATCGCCCACACATGCTGTTGCACAACAGGCTCGATGTGGCTCAGGAACGGATTATTCATCAGATTGCCGACCGTTTTTTCATCGGCGGAAAACAGCAGCAAAGATTTGCCGTTCAGACTGTCCGCCATGTTCTCTCCCGAGATTTGTACGATGTCCCGCCGTTTACCCTGACTGGTTTCGGTCGGCAGGCCAGGCGGCAGATCGGCCAGCTGAAAGCCTAACTCCGACAGGAGCTGGCCTTGCGCGGAAGCGCGGGTCCAGATATTCACCCCCCGTCCGTCTTCGTAATACACCAGCGCTGAAACCGGCTGCGGCGGCAGCGAAATCGCCTGTTTGATCGCCTGTACGCGCTGTTCAAAGCGGTCGACGACGTCATGGGCCTCTTTTTCGCGGCCCGTCGCTACACCCAACTGTTCGGCCAACTGCTGCCAGCTCTTATCGCCGTAGTCGATCACCAGCGTTGGGGCGATGGCGGAAAGCTGGTCATAGAGTTTCAACGCGGAGTCGCCGCCGGTGGCGGCAATAACGATCAGATCCGGTGACGCGGCGGCAATGGCTTCCGCGTTAGGCTCGGTGATGTACAGCGGCTTAACATTGCGCGCTCTGGCTTCTTGTCCCCACTGGATAAAAAAGCCCTGATCGTCGGACACCGTAGAGTTACGGCTGGTGGCGCCGGAACCGATCACCTGCGCATTAATCGCCAACAGCGTACCGGTAATGGTGACGCTGGTGGACACGATGCGCTGCGGCGGATGTTGCAGCGTCAGCGGGCCTTTTAACGTTTGGACCGTTCGCGGCCAGCCGTCGTGGGCGTCGGCGGAAGAAGGGGGCGTGGGACTGTCGCTGTTCTGATTGTCGCAGCCGCTGATGAGTGTGAGCAGGGCGCTGAACATCAGTGCGCACAGCCGGGGAAATTGGGAATAGGCGTAGCCTTGCATAGCCGTCAGACTCCTCCTGATTCGGACAAGGTAGTGCTCGGATTCGGGAAGGAGAGTAAACGATAACCACGCTGAGGTACAACTCGAAATCCCCGGCGAGGCGTCGCCGGAGAGCGATCAACGCATGACGCGGGCGAGGAAGTCGCCGGCGAGGTTGGTGCCCGTAACGGAGACTCGGTGATCGACGTTCGGCAGCAAATGCAGTTCGCAGTCAACTCCGGCCTGCGTCAATACACGTTCCATCTGCTGGCTATGCTGCCAGGGCAGTTTGTCGTCCGCCATGCCGTGTATCAGCGCGACCGGTATTCGGCGCGCAATGCGGGCATCGGTAAACACAGGCAGATAGCCCGAGAAGGAGACGATTGCGCCATAGGGGCAGCGGTCCGACGCCAGTGTATCCAGCGCCATGATTGCGCCCTGAGAAAACCCGACCAGCGCGACCCGTTCCGGGTGTTCAGTCATCTGGTATCGGTCTATCGCTTGCTGAATAATGGCATCGAACGTGGCACGTGCGGCGACGATGCGGGCGTTGCGTAAGGCGGGAGTATCGTCGTCGATATCAAACCATTGAAAGCCCTCGCCTTGCGTGAAGGGAAAAGGGCCATTGGGAAGGGCGAAATGCGTGGACGGCCACTGTTGTTGCCAACGCTTGGCCACGGAAGCGAAATAGCGGCCATAGCCGCCGATGCCGTGCAAAAAAATGATCGGTGAATTATCCATACGGTCCCTCGCTGTAGATAAATCGGCTACGGCAGTGCGCCGCAGCGGCAAGAGAGAGAATAGCACCGGGGCTGGCGTCAGGCACAGGCCCCGGATGAAGCGGGATCAGGCTTGACGCGATCTCGTCGGTTTCAGGGCATAAGGCCCGTCGCCGACTAATGCCAGCGCGATCAGGCCGACGATCCACAGCGCAGGGAATTCCCAACCGCCGTTCGGGTTATTGAAGAAGAAGTCTGCTGGACCGTGCACGGTGAAGATAGCGCCAAGCAGGATCAAGATGGATGCCAGCGCGGTGCCCCGGCACCAAACTCCCAGCAGCAGCGTAACGGCGGTGAACAGTTCCCACGCGATGGTGACGTAGGCCAGCCAGCCGGGCAGACCCAACGAGGCGAAGAACTGGGCCGTTCCCGCCGGGGTGAATACGAATATTTTCAGGCTTACGTGAGCGAAGAACAGGATGCTGAGCGCGACACGCAGCAGAAGTGCGGCATAGGGGGCCGTTTTATTATCAATCATCATGAATACCCTTCGATTTAGCATTGTGTGGCATCACTATACTGTTTCCATCCCAGACGTTAAGTAGGCAAACTGCGAATAATTATTACGTTTTCGGCAATAATGGTCACCACCCCTGATCCCACGGCGGTGCGCTCTCATAACGTTCGACCAGAAAATTGACCAGAGCGCGGACTTTGGCGGGCAGCGCTCGGGCGGCGGGGTAGACGACGTAGATCCCCATTGGAGGCGTTTCCAACGCTTGCAGCAGCGGCACGACTTCTCCGTTGCGCAGGCTGTTGCCCGCGACAAAGCTGGGGACGCGGGTGATGCCCAGCCCTTGTTTGGCGGCCGTCAGGCATGCTTCCGCATTAGAAAAATACAGCTTCCCGGGGATGGCGACGGCTTTGATAACCCCCGCGACGCTGAAGGTCCAACTGTACGGATCCTGAAAATTGGTATCCACGATGCAGCGGTGATTTAACAGGGCTTCCGGGGTGTCTGGCGTACCGTGTTGCGCCAGATATTCCGGGGACGCGACGCAGATGATGTGGGAATCGCAGAGCTTACGCGCCATCATACTGCTGTCGGAGAGTTTACCGATACGGACGGCCAGATCGTAGCCTTCGTCCACCAGATGCACCAAACGATCGGCGAAATTGACGTCCAACTGAATCTCGGGATAGCGCCGGGCGAAGTCGGTCAGTAACAGAGAGAGTTGGGCGATACCGAAGGTGATCGGGGCGGAAAGACGCAGGCGGCCAGAGGGGCGGCGGCCTCGTCGCGGATGGAGACGTCCAGCATATCGAGCTCTTCCAAGAGGTGGCGGATACGCTCGTAATAAACCTTGCCAACGTCGGTGGGCGACAGCGCACGCGTAGTGCGCTTGAACAGTTGAACCCCGAGATAGGATTCCAGTCGGGTCATCAGCCTTGATGCCTGAGCCGCACTGGTTTCCAGCCGCTCAGCGGCCCGGGAAAAACTCCCCAGCTCGTAAATCGCCACAAACATGCGATCGCATTCCAAACGTTCCATCTTGAATCTTCGCTCTGTGTCCGGCAGTGGCGTTTACTGCAGCACAATGGCCGCAGCGTCTGATTGGGGCCGGCGCGGTCTTGGAAATTGAGATTCGCAGTGACCTCACCGACGGTGGTTGCGGCTCGGGTGAGGTCGCGGCGCTTACAGCGCTTTCGCGGTCAGCAGGTCGACCTGCGTGGCGTCGGCGACGCGCTTGAGGTAGGCGGCAACGTTTGGGCCGAACTGAATGCCCTTGACGATGGTCAGAGAGCGCAGGACCGGGAACAGGACGAAGTCGCTGGTGGAAATAGCCGTAGGCTGTGCCAGCAAGGGTTCCAGCTCAGCTAGCTGCTGCTCGACCTTGGCGATCAGCTCTGGCGTCTGCGCCGTCAGCGCTTCCAGATCGCCAAAAGCTTTTTCTTCACGGACTCGGTAGGCTTCACGCGCTTCGGGCGTCGCCAGCTCTTTGAAGTCCGCCTTGGTAAAACGAGGCACTGCCAGTTTGAACACCGTACCCGAGGCCGCTTTACTCCAGGCCTCGAAAGTTTGCTCCACCGGTTTGTCGACGATTAGCGGCGCTTTGAGCGCATCGACATAATGCACGATATCCATGCTTTCCGGCATGTAGCTGCCATCCTCTTTTTGCAGTATAGGCACAACCTTACGCCCGACCATGCGGGTCGGCGTATCGGCATCGCCCTCCATAATGACAGACAGCTCATGAGGAATTGCCTTCAGACCGAAAATCATTCTGGCTTTAACGCAAAACGGGCAGTGTTCATAGATGAAAAGTTTCATTGATTAGCACCTTACTGATTAGAAGAACGGTTCTGCAACTGGTTCTTTCGACCACCGCGTCGCCATATAATTCGATGGCTAAGATAATGCAGTCTATCGGCAACCGTAAAGGGGATATTGGGATGAACCTTTGGACCGTCGGTACGGTATCCATTCGTTAGTACGCGATATTAGTGCACGTAGTTTCTGCTTAGTGACTCCCTAAATATATTTATAAGTTTGTATTTTTCCAGTGATATGTTTCGCCCTGTGGATCGATAATAAATAAAACACCGTCATATTCAATTCAGACAAATATCAGTTTTATCTTAAAGAACAGACGCCGTGATATGAGGTCTTATCGACTCGTTACTCATGTTTTGACCTGATGGATTTATTTGAATCTTAACTAACGCGTAAATTAATTTGCACGTCATTTATACAATTAAGTCATTGTTTTTTATTACTACTAAAGATGTAAAATAAAAATGAAAGTCAATGATGGCCCGATCCATTTACGTCTCTGGCTGTATATTATTTTTCTAAATATAATCACTTTGCTGTACTATTTCATTTCTCATCGGCAGTGAGCGTGTTTGTCCTTTCACATGCTCGAGGGTGGCCGATGAGTAGGCGAACGATACGCTCTCTTGCGGATGATAATCCATATTTAACATAGAGTTAGGGTATGAAAAGCGAATATCGGTTAGGATTGCGTTCTCTAAAGTTAATTTGAAATACAGCTCATTCCTACCGTATTCAGCCGTTCGGTAAAATAAAAACTCACAGAGTAGCCGCTCTTTTCCATTCAATGCATTGACTAAAAGCGGCGTGGATTTATCGATAGGCTTTATTATGTCGATATGCCGAAAGGGATCATCTTTCTCCAGTGATAATGTATTTATCAGTTTGCAGATGAATATTTCATTGTCATGGGAAAGGTAAAGCCGGTTCCCGTTAGAGTTTATGTTTGAACAACCTTCAGATATTAATCCTTGTTTTTCCCCTGTTAACTTTAAATATATCATGTTAGACATAGTCACTCCTTGGACCATCCTGAAAAATATAGTTAAACATAAGAAATCATTTTATTCTTTTGAATGATTAATATCTACGCTATCTATATGTGTAGTCAATAAGAAATATAAAATAATGACAATCTATAAATAAAAATTTGGCTATGTAGAATTTTATTTTTGTCCCGATAGTGACTGCATCGTCTTATAGCTAAAGGACTTGCTTAAAGATCAATAGGTTGACCGCTTTTATGTCAATACCGACCAACGTTATGTCATTGTGGTTGATATTGAGGATCTATGCCCACAAAAAAGCGTTACAGTCAATTCACTTCGGTTCACTAGTGGGTGCTTGTAAGTAGGGGGTTTGAGGCTGGAATGTTCTTTTAGATTCGCGTCGTGATGGCGTCCCCAGCAGGAATCGAACCTACAACTAGCCCTTAGGAGGGGCTCGTTATATCCATTTAACTATGGGGACACGGCTGGCGGGCATTATACTCAATTTAATCGCGTCCATAAGCACTTGGCGGTGCGTTTGCTCATTCCTCCACCACTTCAACGCGATCGGTCGTCCTTTTCATCGTTAAGTCTGACGGCTTTTTTGTCCTTGTCCGGCAGGTCGCTGCGGATTTGGGCATGGCTGATCAGCGCGAAAACAAAGGTTCCGCCGATAATGTTGCCCGCCAACGTCGGCAGAGCGAAAGGCCAGATGAAAGCCTGCCACGACAGTTGCTGATTGAAGACCAAATAAAAAATCTCAGTCGCGCCCGCGACAATATGCGTCAGGTTACTGGCGGAGATAAGCCAGGTCATGATGATAATTACTAGAATTTTTGCGTTACCGGCGTTCGGCAGCATCCACACCATTGTGGCGATGATCCAGCCGGAGACCATGGCGTTTGCGAACATCTCTTCCGGCGGATTCTCCATTACGTGCAGGGCGATATCAGAGAACGCATGGCGAACCTCTGCGCTGAATACGGGCAGTGCCGTATAACCCAGCGCGGCCAATGCGGTACCGATGAGATTCCCGAACAGGACAATCCCCCACAGGCGTAATAGCAGGCGAAAGTTATGTACGCTGGGCTGATGCATAATCGGCAGTACGGCCGTGACGGTGTTTTCCGTGAACAGCTGCTGGCGCGCCATGATGACGATGATAAAGCCCAACGTGTACCCGAAACTCTCCAACAGGTGCGCTCCGGTCACGCCTTTCAGCTCGGCGTGAAGCAGTCCCATGGCGATGAGCGATGTCCCCATCGAAAGCCCGGCGGCGATGGCGGACCACAAAAGCGCTCTGCCATCCCTCACCAGCTCTTTTTGACCTTCCTGCCGGATACGCTCATGGATAGCTGCGGCCGGGGAGGGCAGGGAATCTTCATCCACAACGATATTTTGTCCCTGGCCGCTTTCGTCACTTTCTACGCTTCGACTATTTGTTGAACGAGGATCATTCATCACTGATTTTTCCGTTAGCATCGTGTAGGCGGGAACTGACCTATAAGCATAGTCAGTCTTCATCGCAGCGATTTTTTTTCAGAAAGATAGACATGATGCAGTTCGACCATGAGCTGACCCCGTCATGACGCAGCGTCGCATCGCTCAGGCCACGTTTGGGCAAAATCGGGCTGGCCGCCGTCCGCGTTAATGACTCTGGAGGGTGGAGAAGGGTGTCAGCTTTTGCGTCTTAAATGATTTTATGGTGATGGCGTTGAGACAGACCGCTTCCCGCTGTGACTTTGACGGCTTTACTGATGGTTTCAGGCCATATCGCTGTATTCATCCATGCTGGAACTGAAACGGTCGAAGCCAACAGTCTCTCTCTGGGATGAAAACGTACATCGGCACGCTGTTGCCGGTTAACGCAGCGGGCATGAATTTATCGTATGGTGATACACTAAATGCGGCATGACGTTTCCGCCTCAGTCGGTAAACGATGCTTCTTTATAAGAGCATACAAAATTAAGCAGGGAGAATGGTTATGAATTTCCGCCTCGGGGGAGTGGTTTTAGCAAGTCTGTTGCTCGTTGCGTGCGCCAGTTCCAGAGATACCACGCAGCAGGGGCGTTCAGATCCTCTGGAAGGTTTCAACCGAAGCATGTTCAGCTTTAACTATTATCTGTTGGACCCCTATCTGGTGCGCCCCGCCGCTGTTGTCTGGCGTGATTACGTCCCGCACCCCGCCCGTAACGGGTTGACGAACTTTTTCGACAACCTGTCGGAACCGGCCGCGATGGTGAACTATTTCGCCGAAGGCAAGCCGTATGAAGCAATGATCCATTTTAACCGTTTCTTCCTTAATACTATCGTCGGGATGGGCGGTCTGATTGACGTCGCGACCATGGCTAACCCCAAGCTCGCGAAAAAAGAGGAGCCTCGTCGCTTTGGAAGCACGTTGGGGCATTACGATGTGGCCTACGGTCCCTACGTGGTGTTGCCGGGATACGGCAGCGCGACGCTGCGAGAAGACGGCGGGAATGTGGTTGATACGCTCTATCCTCCGCTGAGCTACCTGACATTCTGGATGTCCGCAGGTAAATGGATGATTGAAGGGCTGGAGACGCGCGCTCAGCTGTTGGATTCCGACGCTCTGTTGAAGAACTCATCCGATCCTTATCTGATGGTGCGTGAGGCCTATTTCCAGCGGCATGATTTCCTGGCTAGCGGTGGTGCCGCGCCGCCGCCGGTGAACCCGAATGCCAAAGAAATTGAAGGCAGTCTTCAGGAAATCGATGCGCAATAAATACACGCCTCGCACCGACATTTTTTCGGCGCCTTCGGGCGTCCCTTTTTGCTGTTTTTTTATGGCTTGTCTTTTAGATCTTCACATAGAAGTTTGTTTGTGAGAAGTTACCGGTCTGTTGAATGTTTATTTAATTACATAAATTTATTTTCATCAGCCATGTAACAATAATGCTACCCTGATTGTGAGAGTGACGTTTCAGCAGCTCTGAAGGGCAGACAGGCTCGTTTTGAGCTAGCGTATTCTGACCAAAAGCAGTCTTATTGCTCTTTCACCACTTCTGTACCGCTATCTTGCTCGTCGGGATGGGATGACTTTGTTTCACCTGCAGGGATAACAATTCACATTAAGAGATGTAAAGCATGAAAAAACTACTCATTTCGGTCCTCTGTTTAGGGATCATGGGAGTAACGCAATCTGCTGTGGCAGAAGAGGATAAAACCGTGGATGTAGTACTGATCGGCGGCGGCGTTATGAGTGCAACATTGGGTACCTACCTGCAAGAGCTGGAGCCCAACTGGACCATTAACATGGTCGAGCGTATGGATAACGTTGCCCAGGAAAGTTCAAACGGCTGGAATAATGCGGGTACCGGGCACTCTGCTTTTATGGAGTTGAACTATACCCCGGAAAAACCCGATGGCTCGATCGAAATCGTCAAAGCCGTTGAAATAAGCGAAGCATTTGAAATCTCTCGCCAGTTCTGGTCCTATCAGGTTAAAAATAACGTGATGAAGGATCCTACCTCTTTTATCAATAGCGTTCCCCACATTAGCTTTGTCTGGGGCGACGACAATGTCGACTTCCTGCACAAACGCTACAACGCGCTGCAGCACAGTACGCTCTTCCGCGGTATGGAATTCACCAACGATGTCAACACTATTAAACAGTGGGCGCCGCTGGTGATGGAAGGCCGCGATCCGAATCAGAAAGTCGCGGCAACCCGTATGCCGATTGGTACCGACGTCAATTATGGCGAAGTGACTCGCCAGTTGGTTGACTCCATGAAGCAGAACCCGAACTTCTCTTTGCAGCTTAATCATGAAGTTCGCGACCTGAAACGTAACAGTGATAACACCTGGAACGTGGTGGTTGCCGATCTGAAGAATGATGGCAAAGAAAGCGTGATCAAAACGAAATTTGTCTTCATCGGCGCAGGCGGTGCGGCGCTGCAACTGCTGCAGAAATCCGGTATTCCTGAAGCGGATAACTACGGCGGCTTCCCGGTCGGCGGCGAGTTTCTGGTGATGGACAATCCTGATGTCGTGAAACGTCACATGGCGAAGGTCTACGGTAAAGCGTCCGTGGGGGCTCCGCCGATGTCCGTTCCCCATCTGGACACCCGTATCTTCAACGGGAAACAAGTCTTGTTGTTTGGGCCGTTCGCGACCTTCTCCAGCAAATTCCTGAAAAATGGTTCGCTGTGGGACTTGTTCGCATCAGTCAGCACCTCAAACTTCGTGCCAATGGTGCATGTCGGTTTGGATAACTTCGATCTGGTGAAATACCTGATCAGCCAGGTGATGATGAACGACGACGATCGCTTCGCTGCATTGCAGGAATACTTCCCCAACGCGAAGAAAGAAGATTGGAAGCTGAGCGTTGCCGGTCAGCGTGTACAGGTTATCAAGAAAGATGCAGATAAAGGCGGCGTTCTGAAACTGGGGACCGAAATCGTCAGCTCTCAGGACGGCACCATCGCTGCACTGTTGGGCGCATCTCCGGGCGCTTCTACCGCTGCTCCGATTATGCTGGACGTGCTGAAGAAGGTCTTTAAAACCCAAATCACGACGCCGGAATGGCAGGCTAAGCTGAAGGAAATCATTCCTTCCTACGGTGAAAAACTGGATGGCGATATTGAGCTGACCAATAAGATCCGTCGCTACACCAGCAGCACCCTGAAACTTAACTATATGGAAGTGAAACCGGAGTAACTCCGATTCTGTTTCAATAAATTAAGGCCGCGTAAGCGGCCTTTTTTAATCGTCTCGAAGACGAACGTTCATAACGTGTCTCCGCGCGCTGAAAAACCCAGGCGCGGGGTAAACTTATCAGAAGCGATAGTTCAGGTTGATGCCGTACAGCCAAGCGGTGCCTTTTGAGGTGAAGCTATAGGTCGCCGGCGAGTTGTCGGCCACTTTTTCATTGATGGTCACGGTTTTACCATGCATGTAAGAGATACCCAGATCGACGGAGGCATCTTTGTTGAATGCGTAGGTGGTGCCGGCGCTAATCCAGAAACGGTCCTGGTCGGGGATCGATACAGAGCGGTTCTCCGCCGGTACCGGGCTATCGTCAAACGCGATACCGGTACGGAAAGTCCAGGTGTCGTCATAATAGTAAGTGGTGCCGAGCGCCATACGAGACGCGTCGCGGAAATGTTCCTGCTTCTCGAACAACTGTCGATTGTTACTGCCGGTGGCTCTCAGCTCTTCGAACTGGCTCCAACTGGTGTAAGTGAAGCTGTAATGAACCGCCCATTTCGGCGCGACGCGATGATAGGTGGAGAATTCCCACATTTCCGGCAGCGAAAGCGTCAGCGCGCCAGGAATGTACTGGCCGCCGGTGCCCGTTGTAGTGCTGGTCGCGATAACGCGGGGCAGGTCGTTTTTATAATCGCCCTTGAAGTCGATGTCGACTTTGGAACGATAGGTCAAGCCGATGCGGTTATTATCGTCGACTTCGTACAAAATACCGGCATTCCAGCCATAACCCCACTCCTCGCCCTCCAGATGGGCAATCTCGGAAGAGGGGCCGTTAACCACGCCCGCCAGACCGCCTCTTGATACGGGGATATAGGCCAATTCGCCGGCGGTACGCACAATTTTTGCTTTCGCATAGACTGCGTCAACGCCTAGTCCGAGGCTGAAGTGCTGGTTCAGGCGATAAGCGGCGCTAAGGTTAAGGTTTGATGTCATCAGCTTAGTCGTGCCGCCGATGGAGCCCGCGGCGTAGTCGGAGGGAAACTCTGTCGACAGCCCATAGTTAGTCACGGCGGATGTGCCCACGGACCAACGATCGTTCAGTGGCATAATGTAGTGCAGGTTCGGCACCCACTGCGCTGGCGCGATATTATGTGCGCCGGTATCGCCGCGGCCCGTCAGGGAGTTTTTGCCCTGCAGGTTAACATCCGGGTCGATATAAATGGCGCCGATAGAGAACGCAGGGCGGTCGAATAAGGCCATGGTCGCGGGGTTGCGGCTGCCGGACGTCGCGTTATCGGCGACGGCGCCTTCGCCTGAGAATGCTCGTCCCAGGCCCGACGAGGAGTATTCATTAAGCTGGAAACCTGCGGCGGGTGCATGGCTGGATAACAGCGCTAGAGCCACAGCAAGCGATGTTTTTCTCAGCAGGCCTTTCTGGTGCATGACCAAAACCTCATTATTCTTTGTTGTTGAGCACTGTTACTTCGTGAAACTGTAACAAAAGGACGCGCATTGTAGGTTGGCTACTCTTTATGACAAATCAGACCAGTTACAAAAAGATTCGATTGTCAGTATTTAGGTCTTTAATTGTTTTTATTTTGTTAAATAACGGGGCGATACTTAAGGGATTTTCGCAGACGAGGGAAGATGACGGCATTATGGCAGGAGAGGGGCGGCAGAAGTCAGGCGTCGTTAATATTCATAGCTTCAGTAAGTCCTAGTGCTGCGGCGTCACGGCGGGTAAAATAAAGCCGAAATGACCTTTTACGATACGGAACATACCTGGCATCCGGGTATGACCGCAGAGGAGCCTTGTAATGACAAATCCAATAAACAAATGCAACGCTGAAGAAACGGCCGCCTGTTGCTGTGTCGATGTCGGTACCATTATGGACAATACCGATTGCACAGCCTCGTACAGCCGTGTGTTTTCTGACCGCGCCGAAGCGGAAGCTATGCAAAAGGTGTTGACCGACAAAGCGCGTTCCGTGGAATCGGATCCTTGCGTTATCGACAGCACGTTTGCCGATGTAGAGGGCGGTGTGAAGATGAATATGGATTTCACCTTCTCGTGCCAGGCGGAAACACTGATTTTCCAGTTGGGCCTGCGCTAAGCTTTTCATCTCGAAGGAAGCCTCCCGCCGAATAACGATCGCCGGATCGCCCGGCGTCGTTCCCTGATCCAAGATTATGCTGATTTTTTAAGGGGATTCTCTTGCGAGAATATCCCCCGCAAAGCATGTGCCGAACTATGCTGAAAGGTATCGATCTTAATAGGCGGGCCAACGTCTGATGGCGCGGCAAAATGCGGATTAACGTCAGCACAAAAACAACACGTTGTTTTGTTTTTGTGTGGATGATTGACGTTAATGTTGATAACGGACTGAAAAACAGTAAATACCATCAGCTCTCTCTGCATAGAAACTCGCTTATTGCATGCCGGAGGCGGTTGTTAGGTTGCTATCGGCAGCCAATTAGAGTAAAAAAATGCGCTTCGGTCTGGTTAAAACGCCAGCAATCAGCTCCTAAACCGTGTGTTTTCGTCGGTCAGGCGCAGCCGGATGCACGAGCGTCGGCACCGCCTTTCACTTCGTTACGCACACAGCTCTTTCATCAATATAGCGGTGTAATATGCAAGTTTTGATCATGCGTCACGGCGATGCGATACCTGACGCAGCCAGTGATGCGCTTCGTCCTCTCAGTGCTCGTGGATGTGATGAATCTCGTCAGATGGCCGTCTGGTTGTCTGGCCAGGGTATCGACATCGATCGCGTTCTGGTCAGCCCGTTTCTGCGCGCTCAGCAAACGCTGCAGGCCGTCAGGGATGTATGGCAACTGCCGGTTAAGGATGAGTGTCTGACGGAGCTCACGCCGGGCGGCTGCGCCGAACAGGTGCGTGACTATCTGGAGCTGCTGGCTTCTCAGGGCGTGGGTGCTGTGCTGGTGATCTCGCATTTGCCGCTGGTCGGTTACCTGGTCGCGGCACTGTGTCCGCAAGAAACGGCCCCGATGTTCGCCACCTCGGCCGTGGCTGACGTTCAGTTCGACGCTTCCGGCGCTGGAGTGCTTCAGTGGCAGGTCAGCCCGGCCCAGCTTGTCGCTAAAGCCGCCAAAGCCAAATAAGTCCGCGCTAGTCTTATCGGCCGGTATGCCTTGCTGCAGGGCTCACCGGCACCGCCCGACGTTTCTCCCATACTCTCCCTGATGGTTTTTCCCATAAGCTATATGTTGGCAACACAAGGGTTGGCCTCTATCTAAAAACCGCGCGCGTGATTTCACTCCGCGACGCGCAGGGCGATGCGCAAGGGAAAGTTTAGGAACAGGGGACGGTAACCTGCCGCCGATATGTTGGGGACGTCACCTAACGTTGCTATCCAGCGTCACCAGCACGAGCAATGCGGCGTCGCCGCCGAATTCGCGCGGGGCCTGATGGAAGGCCAATACGTCGGGATGCTGAGCAAGCCATAGCGGCGTTTGCTGTTTAAGAATACGTTTACCATGTCCGTGCATGACGCAGGCGCAGTAGACATGCTCCCGGCGGCAGGCGGCCAGCAGCGCGCCCAGCTCCTGCTTGGCTTCTTGTTGGGTCAGACCATGCAAATCCAAAAACAGCTCCGGCGGATAATCCCCTCTGCGCAGCTTTTTCAGTTCATAGTGGCTGGCGCCGGAGCGAACGTAACGAACCGGGCCATCGGTCTCCAATAGCGGCTGAAACTCATCCGAAAAATAAAAGCAGGCGTCGCGCTGCTCCTGCATCGCTTTGCGCGGCGTTACTTCTGAGGGCTTGCGGCGCGGTGGTTGATAGCGATAGGTATCCTGAGTCAAGCGTCTGGCGCCCGCGACCGACGCGCGAAAAATCGCCTGATCCTCCTCATCCAGCCTGTCTTTGTTTTTCATCAGCGCTGTACTCTGTCTTGGTTTTTTCTAAGTGTACCTTTTGTTGCGCCTTGCGCTAAGGTTTGAAGGGCCGCAGGACGGTGATATCTGCTGATTTGTCGCAGGCTTCATGGCAAACTAGGCGGCAATTTGATTTTCAGAGATGTCTGCGGAGGACAACCTTGGACAAAATTTTCGTCGATGAAGCGGTCAACGATCTGCATACCCTTCAGGATATGTTGCGTTGGACGGTCAGTCGGTTTAACGCCGCACAGGTCTATTACGGTCATGGCACCGACAACGCTTGGGATGAGGCGCTGCAACTGGTGCTGCCGAGTCTGTATCTTCCCCTCGATATCCCCGAAGACATGTACCGCGCTCGCCTGACGTCAGGCGAGCGTCATCGCATTGTGGAACGCGTGATCCGCCGTATCAACGAACGTATCCCCGTCGCTTATCTCACCCACAAAGCCTGGTTCTGCGGACTGGAGTTTTACGTCGATGAACGCGTATTAGTACCGCGTTCGCCGATTGGCGAGCTGATTGACAACGGCTTCGAACCTCTGTTGAGCCACGAACCTCATCACATTCTGGATCTCTGTACCGGCAGCGGCTGTATTGCCATCGCCTGCGCGCAGGCTTTCCCGGAAGCGGAAGTCGACGCGGTCGATATCTCCGGCGATGTGCTGTCGGTGACCGAGCTGAATATTGAACGGCATGGCATGGAACACCGCGTCACGCCGATCCGTTCAGATCTGTTCCGCGACCTGCCGACCACGTCTTACGATCTGATCGTCACCAACCCGCCTTACGTCGATGAAGAAGATATGGCGGACCTGCCGGACGAGTTCCGCCACGAGCCTGAGCTGGGGCTGGCCGCTGGGAGCGACGGTCTGAAGCTGGTACGCCGTATTTTGGCCCGAGCCACCGAATACCTCAGCGAAGAGGGCGTGCTGATCTGCGAAGTGGGCAACAGCATGGTGCATCTGATCGACCAATATCCCGATATTCCATTTACCTGGCTGGAATTCGAACGCGGCGGCGATGGCGTATTCATGCTGACCCGTGCGCAGCTACTGGAATGCCAGTCGCATTTCAGCCTGTATCGCGACTAACATATTGACAGGATGCAGGCGCGGATAGCCCGCCTGACGATCTCTTATTTTATGATGTAAAGGAGCCGTGATGGCAGGAAATAGTATTGGGCAGTTTTTCCGCGTCACCACCTTTGGTGAGTCCCACGGTATCGCCCTGGGTTGTGTGGTGGACGGCGTACCGCCGGGCATTCCGTTAACTGAGGCTGATTTGCAGCACGATCTGGACCGTCGTCGTCCTGGCACCTCTCGCTATACCACCCAGCGCCGTGAGCCGGATCAGGTGCGCATATTGTCCGGCGTGTTCGACGGCGTGACGACAGGCACCAGCATCGGCCTGCTGATCGAAAACACCGATCAGCGTTCACAGGACTACAGCGCGATTAAAGATCTGTTCCGTCCCGGACATGCCGACTATACCTACGAGCAAAAATACGGTCAGCGCGACTATCGCGGCGGCGGTCGTTCTTCCGCGCGTGAAACGGCCATGCGCGTGGCTGCGGGCGCCATCGCCAAGAAATACCTGCAGCTCCGGCACGGCGTGAATATTCGCGGCTGTCTCACGCAGATGGGGGACGTTCACTGCGAACTGAAAGCGTGGGATCAGGTGGAGCAGAACCCGTTCTTCTGCCCTGACCCGTCCAAGCTGGACGCGTTGGATGAGCTGATGCGCGCGCTGAAGAAAGAGGGCGACTCCATCGGCGCACGGGTGACGGTAGTGGCCGAATCGGTGCCAGCCGGGCTGGGCGAGCCGGTATTCGACCGACTGGATGCGGATCTGGCGCATGCGTTAATGAGCATCAATGCCGTCAAAGGCGTCGAGATCGGCGACGGTTTCGCGGTGGTCGGTAAGCGCGGCAGCGAAAACCGCGACGAGATCACGCCGGACGGTTTCCAGAGTAATCATGCGGGCGGCATTTTGGGAGGCATCAGCAGCGGTCAGGCGGTCGTCGCACATCTGGCGCTCAAGCCTACGTCCAGCATCATGGTGCCGGGACGGACGATCACCCGTACGGGCGAAGCGACTGAAATGGTCACCCGCGGGCGTCACGATCCCTGCGTCGGTATCCGCGCCGTGCCTATCGCCGAGGCGATGATGGCCATCGTGTTGATGGATCATTTATTACGCCAGCGCGCGCAGTGCGCGGACGTGAACACCTCCGTTCCCCGTTGGTAACACGCATATGAAAACAGCTTTGATAGGTTTGATGGCGCTGCTGTGCTGCGCCGCCGCCGGGGCGGCGACGCCCTGGCAGGCGATCACGCATCCGGTCGCGGGACGCCCGCAGGCGATTGGCTCCTTCGCCAACGGCTGCATCGTCGGCGCGCAATCACTGCCGCTGCAAGCGGCCGACTATCAGGTGATGCGAGTCGATCAGCGTCGCTATTTCGGCCATCCGGATCTGCTGGCGTTCATCCATCGCCTCAGCGCCAGCGTACATCGCCAGAACGGCGGCATCGTGCTGGTCGGGGACATGGGGATGCCGGCGGGCGGTCGTTTCAGCAGCGGACACGCCAGCCATCAGTCCGGTCTGGATGTGGACGTCTGGCTGCAGCTGCCGCGTCAGCGCTGGAGCACGCAGCAACTCCTAAATCCACAACCTGTCGATCTGGTCTTGCCCGGGGACAAGGCCGTCAATCCGCGCCTGTGGAACCATGATGCCCAGATGCTGATCAAAACGGCGGCGCAGGACAGCGCGGTAACGCGCATCTTCGTCAACCCGGCGATTAAGCAGCGTCTGTGTCGGGAGGCCGGTAGCGATCGCAGCTGGCTGCACAAGGTTCGACCGTGGTTCGCGCACCGTGCTCATATGCACGTTCGTCTGCGCTGCCCGGCGAATAGCCTTGAGTGCCAGGATCAGGATCCGCCGCCGGCGGGCGATGGCTGCGGCGCTGAACTGCAAAGCTGGTTCCAGCCGCGTAAACCGGGCGCCGTCGCGCCGCAGAAAACCACGCCTCCGCCGCTGCCCGCCCCCTGTCAGGCGTTGCTGAATCGACACTTTGCTGCGGAATAAAACATCATGGATGGTTTGATCTTAGGGCCGGAACTGTTCGGCCTGCTGTTTGCTATCGCCGTGGCCGCGGGATTTATCGATTCGATTGCCGGGGGCGGCGGTTTGCTGACGGTCCCCGCGCTGCTCGCTGCGGGACTTTCGCCCGCGCAGGCGCTGGCAACAAATAAGTTGCAGGGCGTCGGCGGAGCGTTTTCCGCCAGCCTGTATTTTATCCGCCGGGGAGCGGTCGATCTGCGTGAGCAAAAGTTGGCGGTGGTCTGTACCTTTCTGGGCGCGATCACCGGCGCCTGGCTCATTCAGCAGATTCATGCGGACTTCCTGCGCCAACTGCTGCCGGTACTGGTGATCGGCATTGGCCTGTATTTCCTGTTGATGCCTAAAATCAGCGACGAAGATCGGCTGCGGCGGCTCTCTCCCGTTCCGTTCGCCCTCGTCGGCGGCGCCTGCGTGGGATTCTACGACGGCTTTTTCGGTCCCGGAGCGGGGTCGTTTTACGCGCTGTCCTACCTGACGCTACGCGGCTTCAATCTGGCGAAGTCCACCGCACACGCCAAGGTGCTCAACTTCACCTCCAATTTTGGCGGTCTGCTGTTCTTCATTTTGAGCGGCAAAGTCATGTGGATCATCGGCGGCGTGATGCTCTTGGGGCAAATCATCGGCGCGCGTTTAGGCGCGAAAATGGTGCTCACCAAGGGGCAAAAGTTGATTCGCCCTATGCTGGTGACGGTGTCCGCGCTGATGAGCATCAAACTGATTTATGACAGTCACGGGCGGGATATTGCCCATTGGGTGGGGCAGCTAGTCTCATGACCGAACCGGTTAACAACATCATGACACACGATTATGAGCACCTGATTCAGGTGTTTAACCACTGCTTTAGCGCAGATTTCAATACGCGCCTGGTCAAGGGCGAGGATGAACCGATCTACCTGCCGGCCGACGAGCAAACGGACTATCACCGTATTCTGTTCGCCCACGGTTTTTACGCCAGTGCGATGCACGAGATTTCCCATTGGTGCATCGCGGGTGCGGAACGACGCAAACTCGTGGATTTCGGGTACTGGTACTGTCCCGATGGACGCGATGCGGCAACGCAGCAACAATTCGAGTCGGCGGAGATTAAGCCACAGGCGCTGGAGTGGATGTTTTGCGTCGCGGCGGCGTTTCCCTTTAACGTGAGCTGCGATAACCTGAGCGGCGATGTGACGCCCGATCGCATTGCCTTTCAACGCCGCGTGCGCGCGCAGGTCATGCGCTATCTGGAGGAGGGCGTTCCCGAACGTCCGGGCCGCTTAATTCAGGCGCTGCACGCGTTTTATCATACGGGGCCGCTGACCCCGGCGGATTTCCCGTATCCCGCCGATCTCTGCTGAGCGGACGATGGGCAACGTTGAACAATCGAGGACAATGAATGATCGCAGAATTTGAATCGCGCATCCTGGCGCTGATTGATGACATGGTGGAGCACGCCAGCGACGATGAGCTTTTTGCCGGGGGATATCTGCGCGGTCATCTGACCTTGGCGGTCGCGGACGCTGAGGAAAACGGCGAGCACACGGCAGCAGCCTTATGCAGCCGCGTCAAGGACAGCATACGCAAGGCCATCAAAAACGGCGAGTTGTCTCCGCCGGATCAGGTCCTGGTCAATCAGATGTGGGATCGTCTTTACCAGCAGGCGTCTTCCCCGCGGTAACGCGATGAACTTTCCTTAACCGGTGCCGGCGTCATCCGGCACCGGCATCATCAAACGCCCAGCCTGATACACCGCGCATAAAACCACGCCAGTCCGCAGGCGACCGCGTGGGAGAAGCCACGGAGCGGCCTCCTGATGGTCGCGCACAGGCTCGATAGCCCGCGCAGCATACCAACCGGCGGGTAGATAGCGCGATAGCACCAGCTATCGGCATGGCCTGCTGTCCCATCTCCGCACTCCAGTTGCTATGAAAAGTAGAACGAAATTGCTGTTATGCCCCCCATGGGGCGAGCGGGTTGTCCTCTGATCATACGGGGCGATTTTTCAACAATTTTCTGACCCAGAATCGGTTTGGATTCAGAGCGTCCAGCGTGGCGCTGTCCAGCGGCAACGGCTCTCCGTACATTTGGGCCGCCAGCACCTCCGCCACCAGCGGGGCGGAACAGAGACCGCGGGACCCAAGACCGCCGAGAATAAACAGGTTAGGGTGAACCGGGGCCTGCACCGGAACCTGCGCCGCAGCCAGCTGCTGAAGGAGCGTTTGATACTGGGCCAGCGTCTGCTCATAGTCAGGAACGGCGCCGACCAGCGGCAGGTGATCGCGCAATGCGCTGCGTACGCCGCACCGCGCCTCGCCGTCGGAGACATCTATCGACGTCGGCCACGATAGCGACGGCAGACAGTCGATTAACCGCTGGCGGTTCTGCTGCTGATCCGAATCACGATACTCGGTCCCGGTGTCTCCACGGTGATAGCTGGCGCCGATGCAGTGCTGCTGGTATCGCGGGCTGATCGGCGTCAGATAGCCATCGTAGCATAGCACCTGTTTAAGAGGACGCAGTTGGGCGTTGCCGGGCACGTGACTCACCTGTCCCCGCACGGCGTAGGTGGGGAGGTGACGCGTTTGCGGCCAGTCGCTGAGTTGATGTCCGTTCGCCAGAACGACCGTGGCATGCTGAACATTGTCTCCGCTATCCAGCGTCAAACGCCAGCCGTCAGAGGACGGCGTAAGCTCGGTGACGGTCGTGTTTAAACGGACCTGCATGCCCTGACGGATCGCCAGCGCCAACGCGGCGGCGGTCAGCTCGGCCGGGCACAACCATCCCCCGGACGGATACGTAATGCCGCGATGAAGAAGCGGGACGCCGCAGGCCTGAGTCAGCGTCTGCGCGCGGGCTGCATGCACCAGTTCTTCAGGCCATTGCCCGGCGAGGATTCGGTCGATTTTGCGCGCGCTTTTATCGTCAAACGCTAACTGGCTGACTCCGCACCACTGATGTTCGTAGTCTACGCCCTGAGCCGCCAGCGCATCGTAGGTGCGTCGAGCATAGCCGAACGCGCTGGCGAAAAAACGCGACAGCGCATCGTGCTTATCATTGAGCAGCGGATAGAGTGCGCCCTGTCGGTTGCCGGAAGCGCCTTGCCCCACCCGTTCGTCGGCGCAATACAGCGTGACCTTGCTGCCGCGCCGTTGCAGGGCCAGCGCCGTCAACAGGCCGGCGATGCCGCCGCCGATAATCGCGACCTCCTGCGGCTGGGTTGCGGCAGAGCGGTGATACCAGGGCGCGGCGACGGCGACGGGGATCGCCGTGGGCAAATCGCCGCTCAGCATCTCGCGCTTATGACCGAATCCTTTGACCTTACAGACGTTGAACCCGGCCTCCTGCAGACCGCGACGAACGAAGCCCGCCGCGGTAAAGGTGGCGAAGGTGCCGCCGGGACGGGACAATCTCGCCATCGCGTTGAACAGGTTCTCCGTCCACATATCCGGATTTTTCGACGGGGCGAAACCGTCCAGAAACCAGGTGTCGACCTGATGATTGATGCTCTCATCGAGCTGGGGCAACAGGTCATTGATATCGCCGAACCACAGATCGAGCGTGATGTGACCGTCAGCCAGTATCAGACGATGGCAGCCGGGGGACATCGTCGGCCAGTGTTGTCGCAGTTCGTCAGCGAACGCGGCCAGTTCGGGCCACTGGGCATGCGCGGCAGCCAGATCGTCCACCTGCAGGGGAAACTTTTCAAAACTGATGTAATGCAGGCGTTGCAAGGTGGCGTCAGGCTGCTCACGGCGAAAATCGGCGAACGCTTGCCATAAGGTCAAGAAATTCAGTCCGGTACCGAATCCGCTCTCCGCTACGGTGAAAGTCGCGCGTGAAGTTTGTGCAAAACGTGCGGGTAATTCATTGCCCTGTAGAAAGACATAACGGGTTTCCGCGAGCCCATCCTGGTTGGAAAAATAGACGTCGTCAAACTGTAGCGAAACAGGTGTACCCTGAGAGTTCCAGCTTAGCGAAGCGGTTCGGATGGCGGGCGTAATCACGGCAACTCACTCATAATTCAGGCGGTGGCGGAAGTTTAACGGTCAGCCCCTTTGTGTGCAAATTTGTGCAAAGTTAGGCAGATCGGACTTGTTCAGCTTACAAGTGTAAGCTAAAGTGCTTCGCAGTATCCTAAATGCTTATACAAACGAATGAGGTATTGAATGAAACGTGCAGTGATTACAGGTCTTGGGATCGTATCTAGCATAGGTAATAACCAAGAGGAAGTTCTTGCATCTCTGCGTGAGGGCCGTTCAGGAATCACCTTTTCTCAAGAGATGAAAGATGCCGGCATGCGTAGTCACGTCTGGGGCAACGTTAAACTGGACACGACTGGCCTGATTGACCGTAAGATCGTGCGTTTCATGAATGATGCTGCCATTTATGCCTTCCTCTCCATGGAGCAGGCGGTGAAGGATGCGGGTTTGTCCGAAGAAGTTTATCAGAACAACCCGCGTGTGGGTCTGATCGCCGGTTCCGGCGGTGGTTCCCCGCACTACCAGGTACTGGGTGCCGATGCAATGCGTAGCCCGCGCGGCGTGAAAGCTGTGGGTCCGTACGTGGTGACCAAGGCGATGGGCTCTGGCGTTTCCGCCTGTCTGGCCACACCGTTCAAGATCCACGGTATCAACTACTCCATCAGCTCCGCGTGTGCGACTTCCGCACACTGTATCGGTAATGCCGTTGAGCAGATTCAGATGGGTAAACAGGACATCGTGTTTGCTGGCGGCGGCGAAGAGCTGAGCTGGGAGTTGTCCTGCGAGTTTGATGCGATGGGCGCACTGTCCACCAAATACAACGATACGCCGGAAAAAGCTTCTCGTACCTATGATGCGAACCGTGATGGTTTCGTCATTGCTGGCGGTGGCGGTATGGTCGTCGTGGAAGAGCTGGAACACGCGCTGGCGCGTGGCGCTCACATCTATGCCGAAGTCGTGGGCTACGGTGCAACGTCCGATGGCGCTGACATGGTTGCTCCGTCTGGCGAAGGCGCAGTACGCTGCATGAAAATCGCTATGCAGGACATCGAAGGGCCGATCGATTACATCAACACCCACGGAACTTCAACGCCGGTCGGCGATGTGAAGGAACTGGGCGCAATCCGCGAAGTATTCGGCAACGACACGCCGGCTATCTCCGCAACCAAAGCGATGACGGGTCACTCTTTGGGGGCTGCGGGCGTACAGGAAGCTATTTATACGCTGCTGATGCTGGAGCATAACTTCATCGCGCCGAGCATCAACATCGAAACGCTGGACGAGCAGGGTGAAGGGATGAACATCATCACTGAACCGACCGAACGTGAGCTGAACACCGTGATGTCTAACGGTTTCGGTTTCGGCGGCACCAACGCCGTTCTGGTCATGAGCAAGTACAAGCAGTAAGCGTACTACGTCAACCGGGGCGCTCAGCCCCGGTTATTTTTATCTTGCCTGATTGATGCACGTCCATCCGCTTTTCTACCGCTAATCGCGGGCTATAGCAGTATCCACAGCAAAACGATTACACACACAGTGCACAAAATCAGTATGCCGCGCGGACGGCTGAATAGTGGCCGCAATTCGGGGGGCAGGGCTGAGATAAAAGGGCCGTAGATAGGAATCGGCGCTGACGCGGAACCTGCGGTCGCCGTCTCTTTTTCCTGTATCTGCTGAAGCCGCTTGCTGTAGAGGAACGTGACGACGTCGGCAATCTGCACCGGCGTCAACGGGGTCTGCATACCGGCATTGAAGCGAGACTGCGCATAATCCTGCACCATCTGCTGTTCCTGTGCATCCATCGGCTGTTTGAGCGCCGGTTGCAGCGTCGCCAGCGTCGGCGAGGTGTGGTTCTGCATCATGGCGACCTGCGTTTGCAGCAGTTGGCTTAGCAGCGGAAAGTTTTTAGCGGGGATCGGGTCATGGGGGTTCAGCCCCTGGATATCCATCAGCGCCAGCAATACCTTGGCGGGTGATTCGCCGGTGAGCGTCGTCAGTCGGGTAATCAACTGATTCAGGCTGTTCTGCTCTGCGGGCAGCAGACGACGGTCCAGCGGCGCGCTGGTTTGCGGCAGCGCGCCGGGTTGAGGCTCGGAAGTCGAAGGCTGCGCTGACGGTGAAAAGGTGCCGGGCGGCAACGAGGAGCCTGGCTGCGGTAACTGACCGTTTTGCAACAGCGTGACGACCTGCTGTAGCTGACTGCCGCTTAACGAACTCAGCACGGTATGGCCGAACTGCTGGCGTATGAAGTCGCTCACCGCCTGACGGTTATTGCCCTGCGGCAGCAGTTCGGTGAGTTGCTGCAACAGTTGGCGGGTACCCAAGGTATTCTGCACGGAGGTCAGCCGGCTTTGCAGCGCCTGCTCGGCGGCGGGGAAATGACCGGACAAAATCTCGGCACCGCTTTTCAGACCAATGTCGTGACGCATACCGGCCCAGATTTCAGCCGACTTCAGCGAACTTAACGACATGATCTTCGTGATAAGCCGCTCCAGCGATGTGCGCTGCGCAGGCGTCAACGGTGCGTCTTCGCGCGCCGTACCGCCGGTTTTCAGCGGCGTGGTATCAATGTTGCGGTCGCCTGGCAAAGACGTGCCGGGGCTGTTCACGGGCTGCATAACACGATCCTTACGGTGCGGTTTCTGCTCGAAGTGGGATAACAGAAAGATTAGTTGAACGTCATGATAACAACCCCGATCCATAACGGGTAGTCGGGCAGGGCGTTTGACGTGAAATTTCTGCAACGCGGCGCAACATACGCCGGGCGATTCGCCGGTGTTCCCCCTCGCCGGTTTGTGGCAGAATAATGACCCTGTTTTCGCCGCCGCTGTGCGCCCGACGCCACACGCCTTTCAGGAAACGTAACGTGAAAATCCTTGTCGATGAAAATATGCCCTATGCCCGCGAGCTGTTCAGTCGCCTGGGCGACGTCACCGCCGTGCCGGGACGACCTCTGCCGCAGGCCGCATTGGATGATGCCGATGCGCTGATGGTACGGTCGGTCACCCAGGTCAATGCGGACTTACTGAGGGGAAAATCGGTGAAGTTCGTCGGTTCGGCGACGGCGGGTACGGACCATGTCGACGAAACTTTTCTGCGGCAGGCGGGCATTGCGTTCTCGGCCGCGCCGGGTTGCAACGCTATCGCCGTCGTCGAGTATGTCTTTTCCGCGCTGCTGGGACTGGCTGAGCGGGATGGCTTCCCGTTACGCGACCGCACCGTTGGCATTATCGGCGTAGGCAACGTGGGTTCACGTCTCAACGCGCGTCTCAAGGCATGGGGTGTCCAGACGTTGCTGTGCGATCCTCCTCGCGCAGATCGCGGCGATCGGGAGAACTTCCTTTCGCTGGAGGACGTTGCGGCGCAGGCCGACGTGCTGACGTTTCACACGCCGCTGTATAAGGACGGTCCTTACAAAACTTATCACAGCGTGGACGCGAATCTGCTAGAGATGCTGGCGGAAGGGACAATACTGATTAACGCTTGCCGTGGGCCGGTGGTCGACAACGCGGCCTTGCTTGAGACGTTGCAGCGCGGAAAATCTCTCAGCGTGGTACTGGACGTCTGGGAGCCGGAACCCGAGCTATCGACGGCGCTGATGGATCGGGTGGATATCGGCACGTCACACATCGCCGGGTATACGCTGGAAGGCAAAGCGCGCGGGACGACGCAGGTCTTTGAAGCTTGGAGCCGCTTTATCGGCCAGCCGCAGCAGGTGGCGTTGCCTTCGCTGCTGCCCACGCCCGAAGTGACTTCCGTCACCCTGACTCAACCGTTGGATGAACCGCTGCTCAAACGTCTGGTTCATCTGGTTTACGATGTGCGTCGCGATGATGCGATGCTGCGCGGCGTCGTCCACATCAGCGGCGGGTTCGATCGACTGCGTAAAACCTATCAGGAGCGCCGCGAATGGTCGTCGCTTCAGGTGATCTGCGCCGATCGCGACAGCGTCGAGCTGCTGAACCAGTTGGGCTTCAGCGCCGTTTTTCAGGGCGATAGCTGATCGTTTTCTTTGTGCATAGACCTTTTTGTCCAGGCGATGCGATCGTTGCCTGGCCTGTGTTATGAAAAATTTGGGGAGAAGAACCAAATGACCAATGGCTGGAATATAGCGCTGCTGGGCGCAACCGGTGCCGTCGGCACCGCGTTGCTGGAGCTATTGCAGGAACGTGAATTTCCAGTGGGAGAAATCTATCCGCTGGCGAGCGAGCATAGCGCGGGGGAAACCCTCCGTTTCAACGGTCGTTCTTGTCTGGTGACGAACGCGGAGGAGTTCGACTGGTCGCAGGCGCAACTGGCGTTTTTCGTCGCAGGCGCCGAGGTCAGCGCCCGCTATGCGGACGAGGCGGGCAACGCTGGCTGTCTGGTTATCGACAGCAGCGGCTTGTTCGCGCAAGAACCGGATGTCCCTCTGGTTGTACCGGGTGTGAATTCCCACGTGCTGGCGGATTATCGCAATCGCAATCTCGTCGCCGTAGCCGATAGCCTGACCTGCCAGTTGCTGAGAGCGGTGAAGCCGTTGACGGAACAGGCCGGACTTTCCCGCCTGCACGTTACCAGCCTGCTGTCAGTGTCCGCGCGCGGTAAAGCGGCGGTCGACGATCTGGCTGGACAAAGCGCCCGTCTGCTGAACGGTATGCCGCCGGAAGCCGGGATGTTCCCGAAACAGCTGGCGTTCAACCTGCTGCCGCTGCTGCCGGATAGCGAAGGCAGCGTCATGCAGGAGCGTCGTCTAGTGGATCAGGTGCGTAAAGTCCTGCAAGACGACGGGCTGCCGATCGCGGTCAACTGTGTTCAGTCGCCGGTCTTCTACGGCCATGCGCAGGTGGTGCACATGGAAGGCATGCGTCCGCTCTCTGCGGAGGAAGCCCGCGAGGAACTGCTGCAGTCGGAAGATGTCTCAATCAGCAATGACGAAGACTACCCGACGCAGGTCGATGACGCGTCCGGCAACGTTCAACTGAGCGTGGGCTGCCTGCGCAACGATTATGGCATCCCGGAGCTGCTGCAATTCTGGTCGGTCGCGGATAACATTCGCTTCGGCGGCGCCTTGATGGCCGTTGAAACCGCCGAACTCCTGATTGAGGAGCATCTGGGGTAATCATGGCAGCGTTGCAGGTTGCGGAAGACGTGGCGCCGCTGAAAATTGCCCTTGGAATTGAATATGACGGTAGCCGTTATTACGGCTACCAGCGTCAGGCGGAGGTCGACAGCATCCAGCAGTGTCTTGAAGCCGCATTGTCGCAGGTCGCTGACGAGCCGATCACCGTGTTCTGCGCGGGGCGGACCGATGCCGGGGTGCATGCCACTGGTCAGGTAGTGCATTTCACTACGCACGCCGTGCGAAAAGACGCAGCCTGGACGATGGGCGTCAACACCCATCTGCCGCCGGATATCGCCGTGCGTTGGGTCAAGACGGTGGATGATGAGTTCCATGCTCGTTTCAGCGCCACCGCCCGGCGCTACCGCTATCTGATTTACAACCACCGCTATCGCCCGGCCATTCTGTCTCACGGCGTCACGCATTTTTATCATCCACTCGACGCCGAGCGCATGGAGCGCGCCGGGCAGTGCCTGCTGGGCGAGAATGATTTCACCTCTTTCCGGGCTGTGCAGTGCCAGTCGCGCACGCCGTGGCGAAATGTAAAACATTTAAAGGTTATGCGGCGCGGCGCTTACATTGTGGTAGATATCAAGGCCAATGCTTTCGTGCACCATATGGTACGCAATATTGTGGGCAGTCTGATGGAAATCGGGTGCGGAAATCAGCCTGAAAGCTGGATGGCGAAGCTGCTGGCGGCCAAAGATCGCAAGCTGGCCGCCGCGACGGCCAAGGCCGAGGGGCTGTATCTGGTGGACGTTGATTATCCCGAGTCGTTCGGGCTGCCGTCCGTCCCGATAGGGCCGCTGTTTTTACTTGATGACTAATTCGCTGCCGTTCGCCTAACTGCACGGTCTGATGATGGGTAACATAATGGAATTTATAAACTTTATTATTGATTTTATTCTTCATATTGATGTGCATCTGGCCGAGCTGGTCGCGCAATACGGCGTTTGGATTTATGCGATCCTGTTTCTGATTTTGTTCTGTGAAACGGGTCTGGTGGTGACGCCATTCCTGCCCGGCGATTCGCTGCTGTTCGTCGCTGGCGCGCTGGCGGCGTTGCCGGGCAGCGTGCTGGATGTGCATCTGATGGTGGTTCTGATGGTCATCGCGGCTATTCTGGGTGATGCGGTCAATTACACCATCGGACGGCTGTTTGGTGAACGATTGTTCCGTAATCCCAACTCTCGGATCTTCCGTCGCAGCTATCTGGACAAGACTCATGAGTTTTACGGCCGCCACGGCGGGAAAACAATTATTCTGGCGCGATTTGTGCCGATTGTGAGAACATTTGCGCCGTTTGTGGCGGGGATGGGGCACATGACCTATCGGCATTTTGCCTTCTTCAACGTCACAGGCGCACTGCTTTGGGTGCTGTTGTTTACCTATGCCGGCTACCTGTTTGGGGATTTGCCGATCGTGCAGGACAATCTTAAACTCCTGATTGTGGGGATTATCTTTATCTCCATCCTGCCGGGCGTGATTGAGTTTTGGCGTCACAAACGGTCGGCATCGCGTCAGAATGTGAAATAAGCAAAAATTATTTTAACATTCGGTGTGACCAGTTTTTTATCCACAGTATCGGGTCATTATGGTTTAATGGGCGGCACTTACGGCTATGTTCACGTGAACCGCTATAAATGCCCATGTCGTATCCTGCCCTTGGCGGATAAGGCAACGCTTTGTCGGCTGCGTCAGCAGAATATAATAAACGCTGAGCAGCGTACTGGCCTGTAGCCAGGTTCAAGCAGAAAGGTTATCAATGAGCTGGATTGAACGAATTCTAAATAAAAGTCATATCACGCCGACCCGTCGGGCCAACATCCCCGAAGGCGTCTGGACTAAATGTGATAGTTGCGGTCAGGTACTTTACCGCGCTGAGTTGGAACGTAATCTGGAAGTGTGTCCGAAATGTGACCACCATATGCGTTTATCTGCACGTGCTCGTCTTCACGCGTTTCTGGATACAGAAAATACGGTTGAGCTCGGTAGTGAACTGGAACCCAAGGATGTCCTAAAATTCCGGGACTCCAAGAAGTATAAAGATCGTTTGGCTGCGGCACAGAAGCAGTCAGGCGAGAAAGACGCCATGGTCGTCATGAAAGGCAGCCTCTACGGTATGCCCGTCGTGGGCGCGGCCTTCGAATTCTCCTTTATGGGCGGCTCGATGGCGTCGGTGGTCGGCGCGCGCTTTGTGCGGGCGGTGGAGCAAGCGCTGGAAGATAACTGCCCGCTGGTCTGCTTTTCCGCCAGCGGCGGCGCCCGTATGCAGGAAGCGCTGATGTCGCTGATGCAGATGGCGAAAACCAGTGCGGCACTGGCCAAAATGCGCGAACGCGGCCTGCCTTATATCTCCGTGATGACGGACCCGACGATGGGCGGCGTATCCGCCAGTCTGGCGATGCTGGGCGATCTGAACATCGCCGAGCCTAAAGCGCTGATTGGCTTCGCCGGTCCGCGTGTTATCGAACAGACGGTACGTGAGAAACTACCGCCGGGCTTCCAGCGCAGCGAGTTTCTGGTGGAAAAAGGCGCGATCGATATGATCATCCGTCGCCCTGAGATGCGTTACAAGCTGGCGACGATCCTCGCCAAGCTGACTAACCACCCGGAACCGCAGCCTGAAGTGGAAGAGCCGCGGCCGACCGCTTTGTCTGAATCACAGGATGAAGCCTAACCGATGACGTACGGGGAGCAAGGTCGCGACGTGCTCCGTCGCTCCCTGTATCAATGAACCGTAAGTAAGCGAGCGGGTCTCATGGATAACCTTCAAACACCTAAAGCCGCGTCGCCTTTGGCCACGTGGCTTTATTATCTGGAACATCTGCACGTGCAGGCCATCGATCTTGGCCTGGACCGCATCAAACAGGTGGCCGACTCTCTTCAACTGCTCCAGCCCGCCAATACCATCTTCACCGTCGCAGGCACCAACGGCAAAGGCACAACGTGCTGCGTGCTGGAATCCATTCTGTTGGCCGCCGGGCTGCGGGTGGGCGTCTACAGTTCGCCGCATCTATTGCGTTACACCGAGCGTGTTCGCATTCAGGGCAAGGAATTGCCGGAAGCCATGCACAGCGAGGCGTTTGCCGTCGTTGAGGGAGGGCGCGATAACGTCTCTCTGACCTACTTCGAATTCGGCACGCTGGCGGCGCTCCATCTCTTCAGGCAGGCGCAGCTGGACGTCGTGATCCTTGAGGTCGGTTTAGGCGGTCGCCTGGACGCGACCAACATTGTGGACTCGGACGTCGCCGTCGTGACCAGCATCGCTATTGATCACGCCGACTGGCTTGGCCACGATCGCGAAAGCATCGGCCGTGAAAAAGCGGGGATCTTTCGTCACGGCAAACCGGCTGTCGTCGGCGAGCCGGATATGCCTGCCTCGATTGCCGACGTCGCGCATGAAAAAGGTGCTCGGCTGCTGCGTCGTGACGTCGACTGGCGCTACGGGGTGGAAGAGGGCAACTGGTTCTGGGAAAACGCGCAGGGACGCCTAAGCCGCCTGCCTTTGCCGAATGTGCCGCTGCCGAACGCCGCTACGGCGCTTGCCGCGTTGAACGCATCGCCGTTAGTAGTTGATGAGAACGCACTGCGTGACGGCCTGCGGAACGCGATCTTACCGGGGCGCTTCCAGATTGCCGGTGATAAGCCGTTGCTGATTCTGGATGTGGCGCACAACCCTCATGCGGCGGCGTACCTGTCTGAGCGTTTGGCTTCGTTGCCTCCGCACGGCGCCGTCCGCGCTGTTGTCGGCATGCTGTCCGACAAAGATATCGCCAGCACGCTGGAACAGCTTAAACCGCAGGTGGATGCGTGGTATTGCGCGCCGCTGGAAGGGCCGCGCGGCGCCAGCGCGGATCTGCTTGCTCAGCATCTTGAGGGCAGTCGTTCGTATCCTGATGTGGTCTCCGCCTGGCGAGCGGCGATGCAGGACGCTAAAGATCACGACGTGGTCGTGGTTTGCGGCTCCTTCCATACGGTAGCGCATGTGATGTCCGCGCTTGAAGAAGGAGCGGCGAATGGCGAGTAAATTTCAAAACCGCCTGATCGGCACCGTCATTTTGGTCGCGCTGGGCGTGATCGTGTTGCCTGGACTGCTGGACGGTAAGAAAAAACATTATCAGGACGAGTTCGCCGCTATTCCTCTGGTGCCTAAACCGGAAGATACGCTGGAAGCGGAGTCGCTGCCGCCAATCACGCAGTCGCTGACGGCACAGTCGCCGGACAGTGCGACGATGCCTAATGCGGATGACGGCGGCGAGGAAATGAGGAGCGCCGAGCATGAGGCCAATGCTCCCGACACCGGAACACCTCAGAACGCCACTCCGCCTGGCGCGACGCGGCCTTCCGCGCCATCTGACGCACCGGTCGTTCCGCCTCCGGTGAAATCCGAGCCGAAACTCAAGCCGGAAGTGAAACCAGAAGTGAAAGCGGAAGCCAAGCCGAAGCCCGAGGTTAAACCCGCGCCGCGACCGGCAGAGAACAAACCGGCAGCAGCGCCGCAGGCCCCGGCAGGGCAGGCTTTTGTCGTGCAACTGGGCGCATTGAAAAATGCGGACAAGGTAAATGAAATCGTCGCCAAGCTTAGACTCTCGGGATTCCGTGCATACACGGTGCCGTCTTCGCCCGTCTCCGGGCAGATTACCCGCATCTATGTGGGGCCGGACGCCTCGAAGCAGAAGCTACAGTCCTCGCTGAGCGAACTGCAGCAGATCAGCGGGCTGAGCGGTCAGGTGAAAGCGGCGCATTAGCGCGGGACGGGGTCATGAGGAGGCCGGGGAGGCAGATAGCGTTGCGGGGAAAACCCGACGCCATCGCCTTTTTTCGGTATCTTCATGGCCCGTCAGCGGTTTTTGAGTTGGCCGATTGATTGACGCATTTAGGGCGGAATTCCGGTACGCAAACGTTTTCTTTTTCTGTTAAAATGCGCCGCGAACAGGATGAGCCGCGTATGTCGATGGTTTTTGTTCATTGAGTAGGATAGTTCATGGTTTGGGTGGATTACGTCATTATCGGCATTATCGCGTTCTCGGCTCTGGTCAGTTTGATTCGAGGATTTGTCCGTGAAGCGCTGTCGCTGGTGACCTGGGGATGTGCGTTTTTCATTGCCAGTCACTACTATGGCTATTTGGCGGGGTACTTCACCCGCTTTGAAGATGAACTGGTTCGCAACGGCATCGCTATCGCCATTCTGTTTATTGCGACGTTGATTGTGGGAGCCATCGTCAATTATGCGATAGGCTCTCTGGTTGAGCGAACCGGGCTGTCGGGCACCGATCGTGTGCTGGGCGTTTGCTTTGGCGCCTTGCGCGGGGTCTTGATTGTCTCTGCAATCTTGTTCTTTCTGGACACCTTCACCGGGTTTTCCCAGAGCGTCGACTGGAAGCAGTCCCAGTTGATCCCGCAGTTCAGCTATATCATCAGGTGGTTCTTTGACTACCTGCAAAGCACGTCGAGTTTCTTGCCGCGGCACCTCTAGTCGCGGTAGCGCTGATGAGGAAAAGACAACATGTGCGGTATTGTCGGTATCGCCGGCGTCACGCCGGTCAACCAGTCGATTTATGACGCGTTAACGGTGTTGCAACACCGTGGGCAAGATGCCGCAGGCATCGTTACGATAGATGCTCATCACTGTTTTCGCCTGCGTAAGGCGAACGGTCTGGTCAAAGACGTTTTTGAAGCACGGCACATGCAACGCCTGCAGGGGAATATGGGGCTCGGTCATGTACGTTATCCCACGGCGGGCAGTTCCAGCGCATCCGAAGCGCAGCCTTTTTACGTCAACTCTCCTTTCGGAATTACACTAGCTCACAACGGTAACCTGACCAACGCGCACGAGCTGCGTCAGAAGCTGTTCGAACAGGGCCGCCGGCACGTCAATACAACGTCTGATTCGGAAATTCTGCTCAATATTTTCGCCAAAGAACTGGACCGCTTTCAGCACTATCCGCTGGAGCCTGACAATATTTTCGCCGCCGTTGCCGCCATGCATCAGCAAATCCGCGGCGCCTATGCCTGCGTCAGTATGATTATCGGGCACGGGTTGGTGGCCTTCCGCGACCCCAACGGGATCCGTCCGCTGGTCATCGGCAAGCGCACGCTGGATGATGGGCGCAACGAATATATGGTGGCGTCCGAAAGCGTGGCGCTGGACACGCTGGGCTTTGAGTTCCTGCGCGATGTGGCGCCGGGCGAAGCGATTTACATCACGGATAAAGGCCAGCTTTACACCCGTCAGTGCGCGGAAAATCCAAAGCATCACCCGTGTCTGTTCGAGTATGTCTATTTCGCGCGTCCTGACTCGTTCATCGATAAAATTTCGGTCTACAGCGCCCGCGTGCGCATGGGCCAGAAGCTGGGCGAGAAAATTGCACGCAGCTGGGAAGATCTGGATATCGATGTGGTCATTCCTATTCCGGAAACCTCTTGCGATATCGCGCTGGAAATCGCCCGTATCATCGATAAGCCTTATCGTCAGGGCTTTGTGAAAAATCGCTATGTCGGCCGCACGTTTATCATGCCGGGCCAGCAAACGCGGATTAAATCCGTGCGTCGTAAGCTGAATGCCAACCGCGCTGAGTTCCGTGATAAAAACGTGCTGCTGGTGGATGACTCCATAGTACGCGGAACCACGTCTCAGCAGATCGTCGAGATGGCAAGGGACGCGGGCGCCAAGCGCGTGTATCTCGCGTCTGCCGCGCCGGAAATTCGCTTCCCTAACGTCTATGGCATCGATATGCCGAGCGTGAACGAGCTGATTGCCCATGGTCGTGAAGTGGATGAAATCTGCCAGCTTATCGGCGCGGACGCTCTGATTTTCCAGGATCTGTCCGATCTGGTTGAGGCCGTGCGGGACGACAATCCGGATATCACGCAGTTCGAATGCTCTGTCTTCAACGGTATTTATGTCACGCATGATGTGGATCAGGGCTATCTGGACTATCTTGAAGGTCTGCGCAATGACGACGCTCAAGTGCTGCGCAGCAAGAGTGAAGTCGAAGATCTGGAGATGCATAACGAAGGCTGACGGAGCGGTCTGAGTGTTCTCCAGTAAGGGAGTGCCTATCGGTGCTCCCTTTATTTTTGCATCTTGTCAATCATGGACGGATACGGCACAGTTTGCGCTGACGATGTGATTACAGGTTTATCCTGATTAAGGAAGGGTATGAAGCGACTGATTATTGGTATTTCCGGTGCCAGTGGGGTGGTTTACGGTGTACGCCTGTTACAGGTGCTGCAGCCGTTGCAAGAGATTGAAATCCACCTGGTGATGAGCCCGGCTGCGCGGCAGACTCTGGCTCTGGAAACCGATTTCAGCGTGCGCGACGTCCAGTCTCTGGCGGATGTCGTGCATGATTGCCGCGACATCGCCGCCAGCATTTCTTCCGGCTCTTTCAAAACAACCGGTATGGCGATCCTGCCGTGCTCGATTAAAACGCTGTCCGGCATTGCTCACAGCTATACCGACAGCTTGCTGACCCGCGCGGCCGACGTGATGCTGAAAGAGCGACGCCCTCTGGTGCTGTGCGTGCGGGAAACGCCGATGCATTTGGGTCATCTACGGTTGATGACGACAGCAGCCGAAATGGGTGCGGTCATCATGCCGCCGGTGCCAGCGTTTTATCATCGCCCGCAAACTGTGCAAGCAATCATCGATCAAACCGTTAATCGAGTGCTCGACCAATTCGATATTTCTCTGCCTGAAGATTTATTTACCCGCTGGGGTAGTGCATAACTGGTTAATTTAAAATAAAAAAATAACAAACCATGGATGGCGCTTGAGCTGCGGTTAATACTTTTCATGCCTTATTATGTGGCACTGAACTATTTTGGTGCAATCGCGCGCCTTGTTACGGTGCGAGTCGTTGTCTGTCTCATTTAGTTTCTGTTCTATCTGCCGCAATAAACCTGGTAATCAATTGATTATACACGGTAAATGTTTTTTGATGCCCGATATCGCGCGTATGCACTCTTTCGATAAAGTGGCATGAAAACTGCAGCGGTCAAGCCTCTACTACACACGCGATAGGCACGATAGCGTTGGCGATTAAATAGCATGCAAATCTCATCGGTCGTGTCGATATCCCATCACCTGCAATAAGGGTAACTTGATGAAAAGCGGATTGAAATTCTTACCTTTGGCGTTAATTTTAGCGGCTAGCACCGCCTTTGCGGCGGTCCCGAAAGAGATCAAAATCGGTACGGATCCGACCTATGCGCCGTTTGAATCCAAAAACGCCAGAGGTGAACTGATTGGTTTCGACATCGATCTGGCTAAAGAGATGTGCCAGCGTATTGAAGCTAAATGTTCATTCGTTGAGAGCGACTTCGATTCACTGATCCCTTCGCTGAAAGCGAAGAAAATTGACGCTATTATCTCTTCGCTCTCAATCACGGAAAAACGTCAGCAGGAAATCGCGTTTACCGAAAAACTCTATGCTGCCAACGCACGCCTGATCGCGGCCAAAGGCTCTTCCATTCAGCCGACGTTGGATACCCTGCGCGGTAAACGCGTTGGCGTCTTGCAAGCTTCTACCCAGGAATCTTATGCCAACGTTCACTGGCAGCCTAAGGGGGTGGATGTCGTGGCCTACCAAAACCAGGATCTGATCTATGCCGATCTGGTGGCGGGCCGCATCGATGCCGCTTTCCAGGATGAAGTCGCGGCGAGCGAGGGCTTCCTGAAACAGGATGCGGGTAAGGACTACGCATTTGCCGGACCGGCGGTGAAAGACGATGCGTTGTTCGGTGTTGGAACCGGCATGGGTCTGCGTAAAGATGAAACCGAACTGAAAGCCGCGTTGGACAAAGCTTTTGAATCTATGCGCATAGATGGTACTTACGACAAGCTGGCGAAAAAATATTTCGATTTCAATGTTTATGGCGACTAATCGCCGCTGATACGACGTCTGCCTGTGAGGCAGGCAGACGGTTTGCTTTCTCTGAAGCGGATGTTACTGATGCTGCATGGCTACTCTGAACTCATCATTGAGGGGGCACGCCTGACGTTGCAACTGGCCGTGTGCTCGTTGCTGTTGTCGCTGGCGATCGGTCTGGTCGGCGCCAGCGCCAAACTGTCTTCCAGCCGGTTGCTTTCCGGCGTTTTCACCGGCTATACCACGTTGATTCGCGGCATCCCCGATTTGGTTCTGATGCTGCTGATTTTCTATGGCTTACAGATTGTGCTTAACGATCTGACTGAAATACTGGGCGTGTTGCAAATCGACATCGATCCGATGGCGGCAGGCATCATTACGCTGGGCTTTATCTACGGAGCCTATTTTACCGAGACGTTTCGCGGCGCTTATCTCGCCGTTTCGCGCGGGCAGATTGAGGCGGCCGTGGCCTTTGGCTTCTCGCCGTTGCAGGTCTTCCGACGCATTATGTTCCCCTCGATGATGCGCTTCGCGCTGCCGGGAATTGGCAACAACTGGCAGGTGATTTTGAAAGCCACGGCGCTTGTCTCCCTGCTGGGACTCAACGATGTTATCAAGGCGACGCAGTTGGCTGGGAAGGGCACTCATCAGCCGTTCTACTTCGCGATGGTGGCGGGGGGAATGTATCTGATTTTTACTACCCTCTCCAATGGCGTGCTGTGGTGGTTAGAGCGACGCTATTCGCAGGGAGTGAGAAAAGTCAATTATGAGTGACATCCTGCAACAATATGGGCAGTCCCTGCTGTGGAGCGATGGCTATCGCATGACCGGGCTGGCGATGACGCTATGGCTGCTGATTATTTCGGTGGTTACCGGCGGCGTCATGGCCATTCCGCTGGCGGTCGCGCGCGTCTCGCCGCGGCGGCGTTTTCGGCTGCCGGTGTGGACGTTTACCTACGTCTTTCGCGGTACGCCGCTGTATGTGCAACTGCTGGTGTTTTACACCGGGGTTTACAGCCTGGAAATCGTTCGCGGTACGGACATGCTGAACGCCTTTTTCCGCAGTGGAATGAACTGCGCCGTCCTGGCGCTGGCGCTGAATACCTGCGCCTATACCACCGAGATTTTTGCCGGCGCAATCCGCGCTATTCCCAGCGGGGAAATCGAAGCGGCCCGCGCCTACGGTTTTTCCCGCTTCAGGCAATATCGCTGCATCATTCTTCCGGGCGCATTGCGCATTGCGCTGCCAGCTTACAGCAATGAAGTGATTCTGATGCTGCATTCCACGGCTCTGGCGTTTACCGTGACGGTGCCGGATATTCTGAAAATCGCCCGCGATATCAACGCTGCCACCTATCAGCCGTTTTATGCCTTCGGCATCGCGGCCGTCATGTATCTCGCGATTTCTTTTATGCTGATCGGCCTGTTCCGCCAAGCTGAACGCCGCTGGTTACGTCATCTCAATACCCGTGCTACACACTAAAATTCAGGAAAAGAACATGCAGGACACCAAACTGGTGGTGACAGAACTCCATAAGCGTTACGGCGAGCACGAAGTACTGAAAGGAATCTCATTACAGGCCAGGGCGGGTGACGTTATTTCGATTATTGGCTCATCAGGGTCGGGGAAAAGCACGCTGCTGCGCTGTATCAATTTTCTTGAGCGACCCTGTGAGGGGTCCATTCATGTTAATGGACAGGAAATCCGGATGGTGCGCGATAAGGACGGGCAGCTAAAAATATTTGATAAGAAACAGCTCCAGTTGTTGCGGACACGGTTAACCATGGTGTTCCAGCATTTCAACCTGTGGAGTTTCATGACCGCGCGCGAAAACGTGATGGAAGCGCCGGTACAGGTGCTGGGGCTCAGCAAGGCCGAAGCCCGGCAACGGGCGGAGTTTTACCTGAATAAAGTGGGGATCGCCGGCGCGTCGCAGGATCGCTATCCGGCTGACCTCTCCGGTGGGCAGCAACAGCGGGTGTCGATTGCCCGCGCGTTGGCGATGGAGCCGGATGTGCTGCTGTTCGATGAGCCGACGTCGGCGCTGGATCCGGAACTGGTGGGTGAGGTGCTGCGCATTATGCAGCAACTGGCGGAAGAAGGAAAAACCATGGTGGTGGTGACGCATGAAATGGAATTTGCTCGCCACGTGTCAAACCACGTCATTTTCCTGCATCAGGGCGTGGTAGAAGAAGAGGGGACGCCCGAGCAACTGTTCGGCAACCCGCAGAGTCCGCGCCTGAAGCAGTTTTTGTCAGGCGCGTTGAAGTAGCCGCGTTAGGAGACTATCGCTTCAGCCGGTATGGTTGATCAGATTATCGAGCGCCTCATCCAGCTCGTAGAAGCGAAATCCAAAGCCTGCGTCTTCCAGCCGTTGGGGAATGGCGCGTTGTCCGTCGAGGATCAGCGCCGCCGCTTCTCCCATCATCAGCTTCAACGCGAAACCGGGGGCACGCAGGATGCCAGGCCGATGCAGCACGTTGGCCAATATCGCGCTGAATTTCTCGTTGCTCGCCGGGTAGGGGGAACAGAAGTTGAAGGGACCACGCAACCCGGGCGATTCCAGCAAATAAAGAATCCCGTTCACCATATCGTCGATATGAATCCACGCCATGTACTGCTTGCCCGACCCCATGGGACCGCCCAATCCCAGTCGAAAAATCGGCAGCATTTTCCTCAGCGCACCGCCCTCGGTGGACAGCACGATGCCCGTGCGAACCAGGCAGACTCGCGTCTTGTCGCTTTCTGCCGCCTGAGCTAACGCTTCCCAGCGGGCGCACAGGCGATGAGTAAACTCATCGTGCGGGGTTTCATCCTCGGTCACCAGCGCCTGTCCCTGATTGCCGTAATAGCCGACGGCCGAACCGGAAATCAGCACCGAAGGCGGTGTCGTACTGTTCTTGATCAGCGTCGCCAACTGCTCGGTCAGCGTCCAGCGGCTTTGGCAGAGGAGCTCTTTCTGTTCGGGCGTCCAACGCTTATCGGCAATCGGCGCGCCAGCCAGATTGATGACGGCGTCGAATTCATCCAAAGACGTTTTGCCTTCCAGACTAGGCCAGTAATTAACCTGATCGCCTAATACGCGGCGCGCTTTTTCCGGACTGCGCGTCAGCACCGTAATCGTATGTGAGAGCGTCAGTAGCCGCTGAATCAGGTACCGGCCGATGAGCCCGGTTCCACCTGTGATTAAAATTCGCATTCTAAAACCTCGCTGTATGTCGAAAAGAGGTCATCGCCGTAACCTGAAAAAGAGTCCCTATCAATAAGTATAAGGGAGCATGCTCTTTTTGCTGTCGTCGTCAGCGATTTAGCGAGGCCTATCGCACGCTTTTAACTCTACCTGTTTGCATTGTGGATGAGCCGCTAAACTTTGCGGTTATTAGTCGCTAAGCATCGCGGGGTTTTTGGTAAACTTAACGGCAGAACAGTTTACGATCCTTTGGGAGTACGCTATGAAACTGATGTTCGCCTCCGATCTGCATGGTTCGCTGGCCGCCACGGAAAAAGTACTGGAAACATTCGAGCAATCTGAAGCCCACTGGCTGATTCTGCTGGGCGATTTTCTGAATCACGGCCCGCGGAATCCGCTGCCGGAAAGCTATCAACCGGCGCAGGTGGCCGCACGGCTTAATGAATATGCGTCCCGCATTATCGCCGTGCGCGGCAACTGTGACAGCGAAGTCGACCAGATGTTGCTGAATTTCCCTATCACCTCTCCCTGGCAGCAAGTGCTGTTGCCGACCAGCCGGCTCTTTCTGACTCACGGGCATCTGTACCATCCCGACCAGCGACCGCCGTTAAATCGCGGCGATGTACTGGTCTATGGTCATACGCATATTCCTCAGGCAGAGCAACGCGGCGAGATTTACTGCTTCAATCCCGGCTCCATCAGCTTGCCCAAAGGCGGCTACCCGGCCAGCTATGGCCTGTTGGACGGAGGATTGTTACAGGTTGTGCCATTGGATGGGGGGGGCCCTATTGCGCAGGTGGCGATTACACACTAATTTAGCTTTACGCTTCTTGAAGGTAGTGGTGTCGTCAGCACCTTATGCTCGCGTGCTGTAGAAACACAGACTGTGGTTTCATGCCTGGCTGTAAGAAAAATAATGCGCGTATCGAGAGATCTCGTGAAATGCAGCCGGGTCCGATTATTGACTAACAAGTGCGCGTGAAATCGCGTCAAGGCAAGGGTTTCAGAGGATGGCGGAACAAATTCAGACCACGGCTACAGAGTGGGTGGATATCGTTAGCGAAGATAACGAAGTCATCGGGCAGGCTAGCCGTCAGCAAATGCGAGCTCAACGTTTGCGCCATCGTGCAACCTATATCGTTGTGCATAACGGGATGGGGCAAGTTCTGATTCAGCGTCGCACAGACACGAAGGATTTTTATCCGGGATGGCTAGATGCCACGGCGGGCGGCGTGGTGCAAAGCGGCGAAAATATGCTGGAATCTGCCCGCCGCGAAGCTGAAGAAGAGCTGGGCATTGCCGGAGTACCGCTGGCTGAGCATGGGCTGTTTTACTACGAAAGTGACGACTGTCGCGTGTGGGGCGCGTTATTCAGCTGCGTGAGCCACGGTCCCTTCGCGCTACAGGAAGAAGAAGTCGCCGAAGTCAGCTGGTTGACGCCGGAAGAGATCACGGCGCGTTGCGACGAGTTCACTCCGGATTCGCTGAAGGCGTTGTCGCTGTGGCTCAGCCGTAATGCGGTCGGTGAACGTATAGCGTCTGTACCGCGCACGGTGAAACCGCAGATCGATAAAACGCCGAAGACGGACGACGGCGAGCCGGACGGGACAGACGAGGCATAAGCGCGCTCTGCGCATATTCTTCATAATAAAAAATGACGGGGCGGCGGTTCGCGCCTCTCATGCCGCCACCGCACATGCCGGAGAGCTGATAACAAGGCCGAGCAATAAAAAAACGCCAGTTCAGAAATGAACTGGCGTTATTCGTGCGTGGTTAACGCGTGAGCTTACTGAGCGATCTGCGTTGCCTGAATGGCGGTCAGCGCGACGGTGTAGACGATATCGTCAACCAAGGCGCCGCGAGACAGGTCGTTCACCGGCTTACGCATACCCTGCAGCATCGGCCCAATGGAAATCAGGTCAGCAGAACGCTGTACGGCTTTGTAGGTAGTGTTACCGGTGTTCAGATCCGGGAAAATAAACACGGTAGCCTGACCAGCAACCGGCGAGTTCGGCGCTTTGGATTTCGCAACGTCGGCCATGATGGCGGCATCATATTGCAACGGGCCGTCGATGATCAGGTCAGGACGTTTTTCCTGCGCGATGCGGGTCGCGTCGCGGACTTTTTCAACGTCGCTGCCTGCGCCAGAGTTGCCGGTGGAGTAGGAGATCATCGCAACACGAGGATCGACGCCAAACGCGGCGGCGGAGTCGGCGGACTGGATAGCGATTTCTGCCAGCTGTTCAGCGGTCGGATCCGGGTTAATGGCGCAGTCGCCATAGACCAGAACCTGTTCCGGCAGCAGCATGAAGAAGACGGAGGACACCAGAGAGCTGCCCGGCGCCGTTTTGATCAGCTGCAGCGGCGGACGGATAGTGTTGGCCGTGGTGTGAACCGCCCCGGAAACCAGACCGTCGACTTCGCTCTGTTCCAGCATTAGCGTACCCAGCACAACGTTATCTTCCAGCTGTTCGCGGGCGACGACTTCGGTCATGCCTTTACTTTTCCGCAGTTCGACCAGACGCGGTACATAGCGTTCGCGAACGGCGACCGGATCGACAATTTCGATGCCCCGACCCAGCTCTACGCCCTGGACGGCGGCGACCCGCTGAATCTCTTCCGGGTTACCCAGCAGGACGCAGTGAGCGATACCACGCTCGGCACAAATGGCCGCCGCTTTAATGGTACGCGGCTCGTCGCCTTCCGGCAGAACGATACGTTTGCCGGCTTTACGCGCCAGTTCGGTCAACTGGTAACGGAAGGCAGGCGGAGACAGGCGGCGAGAACCTTCTGAGGCGGCAGACAGGGACTTAATCCACTCGGTGTTAATGAAGCGAGCGATATACTCCTGCACTTTTTCCACACGCTGGTGGTCGTCGGCAGGCACTTCCAGGCTGAAGCTCTGCAGCGTCAGCGAGGTCTGCCAGGTATTGGTTTCTACCATGAAGACAGGCAGGCCAGTCTGGAATGCGCGTTCGCATAGGGCGCTGATGCTTGGGTCCATTTCATAGCCGCCGGTCAGGAGCAGGGCGCCGATTTCCACGCCGTTCATCGCCGCGAGGCTGGCTGCAACCAGGACGTCAGGACGATCTGCAGAGGTCACCAGCAGGGAACCCGGACGGAAGTGCTCCAGCATGTTGGGAATGCTGCGCGCGCAGAAGGTCACGGATTTAATGCGGCGCGTTTCGATATCGCCAGCATTGATGACGCGTGCGTTCAGGTGCTTGGCCATGTCCACCGCACGGGTGGCGATCAGGTCAAAGCTCCACGGAATGCAGCCCAGTACCGGCAGCGGGCTGTTGGCGAACAGCTGCTTAGGATCGATATTGGCGACACTTGCCTTGTTGGAGTCATCGAAGATTTCCGACAGATCCGGGCGAGTACGGCCTTGTTCGTCCACCGGTGCGTTCAGCTTGTTGATGATGACGCCGGTGATGTTCTGATTTTTGCTGCCGCCGAAGCTGGAGCGAGCCAGTTCGATGCGCTCTTTCAACTGATCCGCAGAATCGTTGCCTAGCGCGGTGACGAACACGATTTCCGCATTCAGCGTTTTGGCGATTTCATAGTTCAGCGCGTTGGCGAACTGATGCTTACGGGTCGGAACCAGACCTTCCACCAATACCACGTCGGCATCTTGGGTGTTTTCGTGGTAGCGGGCGATGATCTCTTCCAGCAGAACGTCCTGCTGGTTGGAGCTCAGCAGCGATTCAACATGGTTTATCTGCAGCGGTTCTGCGGCGTTGATCGCAGAATTGGCGCGAATGATGGCGGTGGTCTGATCCAGAACCTGCTCTTCAGAACGCGGCTGGGCGATAGGTTTGAACAAGCTCAGGCGGACGCCTTTCTGCTCCATGGAACGAATGACACCCAGGCTGACGCTGGTCAGACCCACACTGGTGCCGGTAGGAATCAACATGATTGTACGGGACACGGCTTAACCTCTTTGCGGTTGCTCGTTGCTCAAAAACAACTCCGTCAGCCTGAGCTGACGGAGTTAGGATACTGATTTTTCGGTTACGCGGTCAGGCGGAGTGCGTCCTGCGCGATAACCAGCTCTTCATTGGTCGGGATGACCAGAGCCGGGCGGGTGCCCTCTTTACCGATGTTGCCGCTGTTGCCAAAGCGCGCGGCCAGGTTGCGTTCGTGGTCGACTTCGAAGCCCAGCAGGCCGAGTTGTTTCAGGGTCAGCTCACGCACCATGGCCGCATTTTCACCGATGCCGCCGGTAAAGATCACGGCATCCAGACGACCTTCCATCAGGGCGCTATAGGCACCGATGTATTTAGCCAGACGGTGGCAGAATACGTTCATTGCGCGTTTCGCGTCGGCTTTCGTTTCGTAGTTGTCTTCAACATAACGGCAGTCGCTGGTGACTTCGGTCAGACCCAGCAGACCGGACTCTTTAGTCAACATTTTGTTGATGTCGTCGATGCTCATGCCCAGCGCGTCGTGCAGATGGAACACGATTGCCGGGTCAATGTCGCCGCTGCGAGTACCCATCACCAGTCCTTCCAGCGGCGTAAGCCCCATAGAGGTATCAACACATTTACCGTTGCGGATAGCAGAAACGGAACCGCCGTTGCCCAGGTGGCAGGTGATGACGTTCAGTTCATCCAGCGGTTTATTCAACGCTTTAGCAGCTTCCTGAGACACATAGAAGTGGCTGGTGCCGTGTGCGCCATAACGGCGAATATGATGTTCGGTATACAGTTTGTAAGGCAGAGCATACAGGTAGGATTCTTCCGGCATTGTCTGATGGAATGCGGTGTCGAAAACGGCCACGTTCTTGTTAGCCAGGTTCGGGAAGGCTTTCAGGGCTTCGGCGATACCGATCAGATGAGCCGGGTTGTGCAGCGGCGCAAAAGGAACGGCATCTTTAATGCCTTGCAGAACGTTGCTGTCTATCACCGCTGACTGCGTGAATTTTTCGCCGCCGTGGACGATACGGTGGCCGATAGCAACCAACTGAGCGGAAAGCTCTGGTTTCTGGCCGAGGATAGTGTTGACGATAAAGTTCAGTGCTTCGCTGTGAGCTGCGCCAGCACCTAGATCGGCTTCCTGTTTGCCTCCCTCCAATTTCCATTTGATGCGTGCTTCGGGAAGGTGGAAACATTCGGCCAGGCCAGACAGGTATTCGTCCCCGTTGACGGCATCAATGATGGCAAACTTGAGGGATGAACTACCACAGTTTAGAACCAGGACTAACTTACTCGACATGGGGGTACCTACTTGTTATACATGGTTAAAGAAATATCATGGGGCACACAGCATAGCGCGTAACGCGAATGACATTTATGATTAACATCATGGCTTGGTAGAATTTACCAGACATGACAACATAGAGTGTCGAAGTCACGCGGCGCTTGCAATACCCAATGCGGAGTGACGGTGACATCGACGCTGTGAAACTTTGCTGTTGCCGGGCAAGATAAAGCTGACTCAGGGTGGGATTTGGCGTCACCAGTCAGAGGCGGAGGTCCGCCACCACGCCTTAATATGCAGTGCGGCAAAAGGCCGGAATTAGGATACCGATAGCGTTCGTTAAACACAAAATATATTTAAATGTTATTAATTTTAGTTGGTGATTTGTACGAATTTTTTATTTTTTATACGCGAAGTTGAGGTGTGTGATGACGACAAATCCTAGCGGCAAAGCGGGCTGGTTTAAGCTGCTGCAACTGGGTCAGCACTATATGAAGACCTGGCCTGCAGACAAACGTCTGGCCCCGGTATTTCCTGAGAACCGCGTCGTGCGCGCGACACTTTTTGCTATTCGCTTAATGCCGCCGCTGGCCGTTTTTACGCTCTCCTGGCAGGTTGCTCTGGGCGGTCAACTGGGACCGGTGGTGGCGACCGCGCTGTTCGCGTTGAGTCTCCCGATGCAGGGATTGTGGTGGTTGGGCCGGCGTGCTATCACGCCGCTGCCGCCTTCTTTATTACAGTGGTTTCACGACATTCGTCATCGACTGCTGGAAGCAGGACTCGCTCTGACGCCGCTCGAAGAAAAGCCGACGTATCAGATGCTGGCTGACGTACTTAAACGCGCTTTCACACAGCTAGACAAAACCTTTCTCGACGATCTTTGATATGGGTCTCATTTTACCCAGTCCCTATTTTCCTTCGATACCGCTTCAAATCAAAAACGGCTTTGCCGGAAGTGTGAGATTCTTCATACAATGACTGCGGCGGAGGGGGCGCTGTAGAGCGCCATGAACATAACCGATGCCTAACGAATAATCCTGTCAAATCAATATCGAGTTATGACGATGCCGGAGCTCGGAACGGTATCGGCGGTTACAGACTATTATTGAGCGAGGCTATGGCCTGCAAATGCGCGAACTCGATGATAAGTTCGGTGATTCAAGCGAAGCCGTATGCCATATCATGATCAATATGATGGAATTGCGTCATCCGCCGCAGGTCTCCTGGAGCAATTTGTCTTAAAAACCGATATCCGCGAACGTCGACGGATGTTTTTAGGTTTTGACGCCGACACTGAGGCCCGCAATTCGGGATATGTTCGCTTCAAGGTGCATACGGAAGGGCGTTGTCTGCATTTCAATTCCGGCACGCACGGCTTCAACGCTGAAACCTAAATGTGGGATAAGTACGTGCGCATGCTTAACGTGTGACTGGCCTGCCCGCAGCACTACCATCTCGGCGCGGAGGTTATTTCACAGATCGTCAACGCCTGATAAATCAAAGAGGTTAGCGGTGGAAGTTAAAGGTTTTCTGTTCGATCTGGACGGTACATTGGTCAACTCTCTTCCCGTCGTTGAAAACGCCTGGCGCTGGTGGGCGGAGATTCAGGGGCTCGATCCGCAGCAGGTGCTTAATTTCATTCATGGCAAACAAGCTATCACGTCATTGCGTCACTTCCTTCACAATAAGAGTGAAGCGGAAATTCAGCACGCCTACCAAATATTGGAAGAGAGAGAATCGACGGATCTGGAGGGCATTACCGCCATGCCTGGCGCGCAGGCGCTGCTGCAACGTCTGGAGGTGCTCAATGTGCCTTGGGCCATCGTCACGTCGGGGTCCGTGCCGATAGCTTATGCCCGCCACAAAGCCGCTGGCTTATTAATGCCGCGGGAGTTCGTGACCGCTGAACGGGTCTCTCATGGGAAGCCGCATCCGGACGCTTATTTGCTCGGCGCACAACTATTGGGCCTTAACCCGCAGGATTGCGCCGTCGTTGAAGACGCGCCCGCCGGAGTACAGTCAGGCCTTGCCGCCAAGGCGAAAGTCATCGCCGTCAACGCGCCGGCGGACACGTCCGATTTGGATAAAGTCGATATGGTGCTGCACTCGTTGGAGCAGTTGGATGTTACGCCGGATGACGCGGGTTTCGTCGTCACCGCGTCCCGTTGAAGATAACGAAATGGTGTGGGGGATAAAAAATTAAACCTTGCTTTTGCAGGGTTTTTTTATGTCATGCTGAATTTTCTATTTTTAAGGATTGCCACTAACAGGAGGTGCTAGTGACCCGTGAGCTGCTATGGGTGTTGACGCTGTTATTTATCGCCATCGTTTTGTTCGTCACCAACAAATTGCGAATGGACGTTGTCGCACTGCTGGTCATCATCGCTTTTGTGTTAAGCGGCTCGTTGACGTTGCCGGAAGCGTTGATGGGGTTTAGCGATCCGAACGTGATATTGATCGCCGCCTTGTTCGTCATTGGCGAAGGCTTGGTGCGGACCGGCGTCGCTTATCAAGTGGGGGACTGGTTAATGCATGTCGCCGGAGAGAGTGAAGTTCGTATGTTGGTGCTGCTCATGCTGACCGTCGCCGGGCTGGGCGCGTTTATGAGTTCCACCGGCGTCGTGGCGATATTCATTCCGGTGGTACTCAACGTTGCGGCGCGCATGAAAAGCTCGCCCGCTCGGCTGCTGATGCCCCTGAGTTTTGCAGGACTGATCAGCGGTATGATGACGTTGGTCGCTACCGCGCCCAACATGGTGGTCAACAGCGAACTGATGCGCAACGGCATCGCGGGGTTTGGTTTTTTCGGTATGACGCCTATCGGAGTGATGGTCCTGCTGGTAGGGATTGGCTACATGCTGGTCGCGCGTTTTTGGCTGGGCGGACATGACAGCGGCGATAAAAAAGTAGCCTGGAAGAGAAAGACGTTTCGGGATCTTATCCGCGACTACAAGCTGACAGGACGAGCTCGGCGGCTCGCGATTCGAAACGGTTCGCCGTTCGTCGGCCAGCGGCTGGACGATCTTAATCTGCGCCAGCGTTTCGGCGCCAACGTCGTGGGGATCGAGCGCTGGCGCAAGTTCAGACGGGTGATGATTAGCGTCGCTGTGAATACCGAACTTCGCCTGAACGATGTGTTGTTGATCGATATGTCGGCCTCCGACGTCGACCTGCGCGAGTTTTGCTCTTCGCATCTGCTGGAGCCCCTGGTGCTGCGCGGCGAATATTTCTCTGAGCAGGCGCGAGATGTCGGCATGGCAGAAGTTTCATTGATCCCAGACTCGGCCCTGGTGGGTAAAACCCTTCAGGATGCTATGTTTCGTCGCCGGTATGGCCTCACGGTCGTGGGGATTCGTCGTAACGGAGAAGCGCTGGACGGCGCGCTGTCAAATGAGCCGCTTCAGTTGGGCGATATCCTGCTGGTGATCGGGGACTGGCGTAATATTAGCCAGTTGTATCAGCAAAAACAGAACTTTATCGTGCTGAATTTGCCCGCCGAAGTCGACGAGGTAGCGCCCGCGAAAAGTCAGGCGCCTCATGCGCTGTTCTGCCTCGTGTTGATGATCGCCATGATGCTGACCGACGAAATCCCCAATGCGGTCGCAGCGCTGATAGCCTGCCTGCTTATGGGGCAATTTCGCTGCATTGATATGGATAGCGCCTATCGCGCAGTGCACTGGCCGAGCCTGATGCTCATCATCGGTATGATGCCTTTTGCTCTGGCGCTGGAGAAAACGGGCGGGGTGGCGTTAATTGTAAAAGGATTGATGGACGTGGCGGGGGATGCCGGGCCGCAGGTGATGCTGGCCTGCCTTTTCGCACTTTGTGCAGCGATCGGTCTGTTCATTTCGAATACGGCGACGGCGGTGCTCATGGCGCCCATTGCCATCGCCGCGGCCGATCAGATGCAGGTATCGCCTTATCCGTTTGCCATGATTATCGCGATCGCCGCCTCAGCGGCATTCATGACGCCCGTCTCCTCGCCGGTGAATACCCTGGTATTAGCACCGGGTGGGTATCGGTTCAGTGACTTCCTTAAAATTGGGGTGCCTTTCACAATATTGGTTATGGGCGTGAGCGTCGTGATGATCCCGTGGCTCTATCCGTTTTCCCCGCTATAGCGGGGAGTCCTGGCTGATTTCATCCAAAGAGAGGCTGAAGCTGGGAATGAAGACGGTCATAAAATAGTCCATTTCCGGGCTGTGCCGCTGCTGCAGCGTTTTTTCCAGACGCGCTTTAGCCAATACGAATTCGTTATTGCCCGCAGATAATTCTTCCAGACATTTCAGGTAGGCGCACAGCGCGTCTGCCTGTTTGACCACGGCATGCTCTTCCTCGCTGGTATAGGCCTCATCCAGCAGCATGCGATAGTCTTCCTGCAGTTCGCTCGGCAGCATATCGATGAGCTTTTGCTGGGCAATTTTCTCGATCTTTTTGTACTCGTGGGCCATCTGGGCGTTGTAATACTTGATGGGCGTCGGCATATCGCCGGTCAGCACTTCGCTGGCATCGTGGTACATCGCGAGCAGCGCGATACGCTCGGCATTGAGGTCACCGCCGAATTTGCGGTTTCCGATCACGGCGAGCGCATGGGCCACAAATGCGACCTGTAAACTGTGTTCCGAGACGTTTTCCGTGCGGACGTTGCGCATCAGCGGCCAGCGGTTAATCAGTTTCAGACGGGATAGATGGGCGAAGAAATGACTTTGAACCATAGCACTCTCTCAATATGCGGAGGGAAAAACCATTGTGGTCGCTCGATGAGGAATTAGCAACTCAGCCCCAGCTCTGCGGGGAGGGAATCGGATGAAAAAACGGGCGGCGCCATAAGGCGTCGCCCATTTGATGTACCGACCACAACAATTACTGGCGGTAGTGTTCGAGGAATCGTCCCAGCTTATGTACGGCCATATCCAGCTCGTCGACACGCGGCAGCGTCACGATGCGGACATGGTCCGGCTCCGGCCAGTTGAACGCGCTTCCCTGGACCAGCAGCACTTTTTCCTGCAGCAGCAGATCCAGCACTAGCTTCTGGTCATCGTGAAGGTTGAAGCGCTTCGCGTCGATACGCGGGAACATATATAAAGCACCGGACGGTTTCACGCAGGAAACGCCGGGTATCTCGTTAATCAGTTTCCAGGCTCGATTGCGCTGTTCGTACAAACGGCCGCCGGGGCGAATAAATTCACTGATGCTCTGATAACCGCCGAGCGCCGTCTGAATCGCATGCTGCATGGGGACGTTGGCGCAAAGACGCATCGAGGCGAGCATCTCCAGTCCCTCGATATAACCTTTCGCATGCTTTTTGGGACCGTTCAATACCATCCATCCCTGACGGAATCCTGCCACGCGATAGGTTTTCGACAGGCCGTTGAACGTCACCGTCAGCAGGTCGGGCGCCAGCGCGGCAATGGAGTGATGCTGAGCTTCGTCATACAGAATTTTGTCGTAGATCTCATCGGCGAAAATGATCAGGTCGTTTTGACGGGCGATCTCGACGATCTCCATCAATAGCTCCTTGCTGTAGACGGCGCCGGTGGGATTATTTGGGTTGATGATGACGATACCGCGAGTGTTTGGGGTGATTTTTTGGCGAATATCATCTAGATCGGGAAACCAGCCGGACTCTTCGTCGCAGCGATAGTGCACGGCTTTACCGTTTGACAGCGATACGGCGGCCGTCCACAAAGGATAGTCCGGCGCAGGCACTAGCATTTCGTCGCCATTATTCAGTAAGGCCTGCATGGACTGAACGATGAGTTCGGAGACGCCGTTACCGATATAGACGTCTTCCACGGTGATATCGCGCAGCCCGCGCGCCTGATAGTGCTGGACGATAGCCTTACGTGCGGAATATAGCCCTTTCGAGTCGCAGTAGCCTTGCGCGGTCGGCAGGTTCCTAATCACGTCAACCAGAATTTCATCGGGAGCTTCAAAGCCGAAAGGGGCTGGGTTGCCGATGTTAAGTTTAAGAACCTTGTTACCTTCTTCTTCCAGCCGTTTGGCTTCTTTTAACACCGGACCACGGATGTCATAACAAACATTTTCCAATTTCTTGGATTTTTCGATCGGGGACATTTAACAAACCTTGTACAGGAAGGTTCCTGAATAGTAGCCGCTTAAGCGGCTTAATGTACTCTTCCTGACGTCGATTTTGAAGAATGATCCTCGATGAACAAGCCACCTCAATGACGGAGTTCGACGCCGATTTCATAGTAAAAAAAACTGTTATTTTTTCATTTTTTGGATTTTTAGACTATATAAATTCACTTTTTTGTTTGTTGAGATTGGAAATATTGTGGGATATGGTGAATTGTGCGATGGCATAACGTGGTTCGTGATAGGAAATGGTACGCAATTTCAAAATGAATTTCTCATTTGAACGTAAATGCATCACTATTATTGCCCGTTCAAACTGGCAATGGTGTGACAAAAAAAGACGCTATCGGCTTTTTCAATTACCCTATTTTTGCAATAGCCGGAATAGCGGGTAAAAAACCAATCTTATTTTGATGTAGCCTTTACATGTAAACGATTAAAGTAAAGGGTTTTATTGTTGTCATTAATAGGGCTCCCTTTTTCTGATATGAAAATCACACCGTTTGTAATAGCCGTGACTATTTCAGAACATCTACTCGCAAGGGATTGCTCAGCCAATAAACAGTCGTCTATTTTGAATTCGAATATGCAATTAATCGAGACTCATCTTTTCTTTTTGAGGCCTTTACAAAAATTTTTCTACGATGATCAATCTAGTAATATTAATAGGTAATATAAGATTTTCAGATTGTTATAAAATGGCTTTTTGTCAGATCAATCACTCAGGATAGATTATGGCAAATATTAAGTTTATAGATGACAGAAAACTTAATTCTGGTATCTTACATCAGAATATTTTACGAGTAGCCCATCGCCTATTGTTTGTCGGTGAAGTAGTCGGTCACGCCAAAATCGGATAAATCGTAAAATATTGAAATTACAGTGTTAAATTATGTGTTTTACTGAAGGGCTCGCTGTAAATACAGTGATTTTGTATACCTAAGTTTTTTATCTGGCAACCTATACTCTTCTGCATGCCAGTGCGTGCAACACGTTTATTTTTTTATCTAAAATAAATAGCCGTTCTTTTTATTGGCGGCTCGGATCAATAAAATGAATAGGTAAGGGATAGGGTGAAAAAGAACGATGTGGTAACAAAATATTGAGTGTTTTTTGCCGTAGCCGTTCATCTACGATACTGTCTTTCACTGTATACCGACGTTGTCGGGATACGTATCCAACACCAGGTATGTTTGTTAATAATTAAAATAGACAAGTGAAGAACCATATGACAAATGCAAATCGCCCAGTCCTCAATCTTGATCTGGATCTGCTGAGAACGTTTGTCGCTGTTGCCGATTTGAATACTTTTGCGGCTGCGGCCGTAGCAGTATGCAGAACGCAATCTGCCGTGAGTCAGCAGATGCAGCGGCTGGAACAACTCATCGGTAAAGAGCTATTCGCCCGTCATGGGAGAAATAAGCTGCTCACCGAGCATGGGATCCAGTTTCTTGGTTATGCCAGAAAAATACTCCAGTTCAATGATGAGGCCTGTGCCTCTTTAATGTTCAGCGATATTCAGGGAACCCTGACGATCGGCGCTTCTGACGATACCGCAGATACTATTTTGCCCTTTATATTGCAGCGTGTAACGTCGGTTTTCCCCAAACTGTCGATTGAAGTGAGTATCAAACGCAGTCCTGAAATGATGGAAATGTTGCATAAGGGCAAAATCGATTTGGTCATTACGACGGAAAACAGTACCGAGTTTCCAAATGTCTTGCTGCGCTCGTCACCGACGCTGTGGTATTGCTCGGCGGAATACCAGTTCCAACACGGCAGTCCTGTGCCGTTAGTGGTATTAGACGAGCCGAGTCCTTTCCGCACATTGGCGTTGGAAAGGCTGACCGCAGCCGGTATCCCCTGGAAGATTTCTTACGTGGCGTCCACGCTGTCGGCGGTTCGGGCGGCGGTCAAAGCTGGATTGGGTATCACCGTGCGTTCCGTTGAAATGATGACGCCGGAGCTGCGGGTGCTCGGGGAAGAAGAAGGTTTGCCGAAGTTACCCGACACTCGTTACTACCTGTGCAAGAATCCACAGCAAAACAATGAGTTGAGTACGGCAATCTTTAGCGCCATCGAATCAGGCACGCGGTCCAATCTGCTTTCTGCGAATAGTGTCCCTGAAGGGGATATCCGTATTTCCGCCATGGACGAGTCGTTGAAAGATATTCTCTGACTTTGTTACAGCGTTAAGCGTCAGTGTGAAATGTCATAAAAATCGTCCGGATACTGACGACAGAGTGTGCGCTCACCGCTATTCTGTCGTTTTTTTCGTCTCTGGCGCCTAAGTCCGCCTCTCTGGCAGTAATGGGCCTTCCTATTTTTCTATCGTCCGCACTTCTCTGATACTTCTTCCTCAGATATCCACACGGTTTGTCGTATTAACAATTGCTTACCGAACGTACTTTTTTTAATAACTAAAACCGAAAAAACGTGTGAGAGATCAAAAAATACTTGCCTTAACCTTATTCATTAACCTGCTTTCATGTTGAAGTTGATATAGTCACTACAGAAATAGTGGCTTTTTCTTCGCATTGGTCTAGAACAACTCGGATTAGCATTAATACGATTCAGTCTCTGCTATGTTTGTGAAAGGTTAATAAAGATGTGTGCGTGTTAATTTGCGTGCTGCTATTTTTATAAAGGTTAAGAAAAGGTTGCAAAAACAGGATGAATAACCACAATTACCGCGTATTAACCCTATGATTTGTAGTGTTTTTGTGGTTATAAATCCTTCCTTTTAATCGATGTGGCTATTAACTGCCGTAAAAAGAGCAGCTGCCCAAGCCACTTTTGATGAGTAAGCAATGAGTATGTCAACAACTACTGAAGTCCTCGCCCATCACTGGGCATTTGCTTTATTTCTGATCGTTGCCGTGGGTCTCTGCGGTTTCATGCTGTTGGGCGGCTTTCTGCTGGGAGGGCGATCCAAAGGCCGGGCTAAGAATACGCCCTACGAATCAGGTATCGATTCCGTTGGGTCTGCCCGACTGAGGTTGTCTGCAAAATTCTATCTTGTTGCGATGTTTTTCGTCATTTTCGACGTGGAAGCGCTGTACCTATATGCCTGGTCCGTTTCTATCCGGGAAAGCGGCTGGGTCGGTTTTATCGAAGCCACCATTTTTATATTGGTGCTGTTGGCCGGGCTGGTCTATCTGGTGCGTATCGGCGCGCTGGACTGGACGCCGAAGCGCTCCAAGCGGCAAGTCGTGAAGTCCGACATCGTCGTAAACCACTCCACCACCAATACTCATCCAAAGCAGTAATAGCGAGGCAATAAATGGACTATACGCTCACCCGCATAGACCCCGACGGTGAGAACGACCGTTATCCGCTACAGAAGCAAGAGATCGTCAGCGACCCGCTCGAACAACACGTGAACAAAAGCGTGTTTATGGGCAATCTGGAGCAGACGCTGCAAAACATGGTCAACTGGGGACGCGGTAACTCCCTGTGGCCCTTCAACTTTGGTCTTTCCTGCTGCTACGTGGAGATGGTGACCTCCTTCACCGCCGTACATGATGTGGCGCGCTTTGGTTCTGAAGTGTTGCGTGCCTCTCCCCGCCAGGCCGACTTTATGGTCATCGCCGGCACCCCTTTCCTGAAAATGGCTCCTGTCATTCAGCGCCTGTATGACCAGATGCTGGAACCGAAATGGGTCATCTCCATGGGCGCGTGCGCCAATTCCGGCGGTATGTACGATATCTATTCCGTCGTTCAGGGCGTCGATAAATTCCTGCCGGTAGACGTGTATATCCCAGGTTGCCCTCCGCGTCCGGAAGCGTACATGCAGGCGCTGCTGTTGCTGAAAGAGTCTATTGGTAAAGAGCGACGTCCGCTGTCATGGGTCGTCGGCGATCAGGGCGTGTACCGCGCCAACATGCAATCCGAACGAGAACGTAAACGCGAAGAGCGTATTGCGGTAACCCACCTACGTTCTCCGGATGAAATTTGACCTGTGAATGATAGGCCGTGATGGCTGCGCAATATCAACATAACAGCGCGCCGCCATCATCAGTCACGGAAATAACACATATAATGCGGTGACATTACTTATGACAGATATAACGACACACGACGCCGTTCTGCCCGCATGGCAAACCCGCGATCATCTGGACGATCCGGTCGTTGGCGAGCTGTGGAGCCGTTTCGGTCAGGACGCGTTTACCGTCCAGGCTACGCGGACGGGGATGCCGGTAGTTTGGGTCAAACGTGAGCAATTACTCGACGTCGTCGATTTCCTGAAAAAGCAACCGAAGCCATATGTCATGCTGATGGATCTGCATGGCATGGATGAACGCCTGCGTTCGCACCGCGAGGGGCTACCCGCCGCAGACTTCTCCGTCTTCTACCTGCTGACCTCTCTTGAACGCAACGGCGACATTATGCTGAAAGTGGCGCTGGCGGAGAACGATCTGTTCCTGCCGACGATGACGCCGCTGTTCCCGAACGCCAACTGGTACGAGCGCGAAGTGTGGGACATGTTCGGTATTACATTCAACGGCCATCCGCATCTGACGCGCATCATGATGCCGCAGACCTGGGAAGGACACCCGCTTCGTAAGGATTTCCCGGCGCGTGCGACGGAATTCGATCCGTTCGTGCTGACCAAACAGCGCGAAGATCTGGAAATGGAGTCGCTCACCTTCAAGCCTGAAGAGTGGGGCATGAAGCGTGGCACGCAAAACGAAGACTTCATGTTCCTGAACATGGGGCCAAACCACCCCTCGTCACACGGTGCGTTCCGTCTGATCTTGCAACTGGACGGCGAAGAGATCATCGACTGTATTCCCGACGTCGGCTATCACCACCGAGGTGCGGAGAAAATGGGCGAGCGCCAGTCCTGGCACAGCTACATTCCGTACACCGACCGTATTGAGTATCTTGGCGGCTGCGTTAACGAAATGCCCTACGTGCTGGCGGTTGAGAAGCTAGCGGGCATCAAAGTGCCGGAGCGCGTCGAGACCATCCGCGTGATGTTGTCCGAACTGTTCCGCATTAACAGTCATCTGCTTTACATCAGTACCTTTATTCAGGACGTCGGTGCCATGACGCCGGTCTTCTTTGCGTTTACCGATCGCCAGAAAATCTACGATCTGGTGGAAGCGATCACCGGCTTCCGTATGCATCCCGCCTGGTTTCGTATCGGCGGCGTGGCGCACGATCTGCCGCGGGGCTGGGAGCGACTGCTGCGTGAATTCCTGGACTGGATGCCGGCTCGTCTGGACACCTACGTCAAAGCGGCGTTGCAAAACACCATTTTGAAAGGACGTTCTCAGGGCGTCGCCGCCTACAACGCCAAAGAGGCGCTGGAGTGGGGCGTCACGGGCGCAGGCTTGCGCGCGACCGGCATTCCGTTCGACGTCCGTAAATGGCGTCCTTACTCCGGCTATGAAAATTTCGATTTCGACGTACCGGTCGGCGATGGCATTAGCGACAGCTATACCCGCGTGATGTTGAAAGTGGAAGAGCTGCGCCAGAGTCTGCGCATCCTCGAACAGTGCCTGAACAATATGCCGGAAGGGCCGTTCAAGGCCGACCATCCGCTGACGACGCCGCCGCCGAAAGAGCGCACGTTGCAGCACATTGAAACGATGATCAACCACTTTCTGCAAGTGTCCTGGGGCCCGGTCATGCCGGCCAACGAATCGTTCCAGATGATCGAAGGCACCAAAGGGGTTAACAGTTACTACCTGACCAGCGATGGCGGCACCATGAGCTACCGCACGCGTATTCGCACGCCGAGCTTTGCTCATCTGCAGCAGATCCCGTCGGTCATCCGTGGATGCCTGGTATCCGACCTGATCGTTTACCTCGGCAGTATTGATTTCGTCATGTCAGATGTGGACCGCTAATTATGCACGATCATAACAACACTCAACCTTCATTAGACGCTCAGGGTCAACCGGATTCCACGACGGATGTCCAGGACGGGTTTGTGCTCAGCGATGCTGAACGTGACGCCATTGAGCATGAAAAACACCATTACGAAGATGCCCGCGCGGCCTCGATTGAAGCGCTGAAAATTGTACAGAAACAGCGTGGCTGGGTGCCGGACGGCGCCATTTCCGCGATTGCCGACCTTCTGGGCATTCCGGCCAGCGATGTGGAAGGCGTCGCTACCTTTTACAGCCAGATTTTCCGCCAGCCGGTAGGGCGTCACGTCATTCGCTACTGCGACAGCGTCGTGTGCTACATCAACGGTTTTCAGGGCGTCCGCGCCGCGCTGGAGAAAAAGCTCAATATCCAGCCGGGTCAGACCACGTTCGACGGCCGCTTTACGCTGTTGCCGACCTGCTGTCTGGGCAATTGCGACAAAGGGCCTTCGATGATGATCGACGAAGACACCCACAGCCACGTCAAGCCTGACGATCTCGATTCATTACTGGAGCAGTATCAATGACTAAAAACATTGTTATCACTGCCGAACAACACCCTCTCACCTGGCGTCTGCGTGAAGACAAACAGCCGGTATGGCTGGATGAGTACCGCAGTAAGAATGGCTACGTGGGCGCGCAAAAAGCACTCACCGGCATCGCCCAGGGCGACGTGGTGACGCTGGTCAAAGACGCGGGTCTGCGCGGACGCGGCGGGGCGGGCTTCTCCACCGGGCTCAAATGGAGCCTGATGCCGAAAGACGAAAGCATGAATATCCGCTACCTGCTGTGTAATGCGGATGAGATGGAACCCGGCACCTATAAAGACCGCCTGCTGATGGAGCAACTGCCTCACCTGCTGGTGGAAGGCATGCTGATTAGCGCCTACGCGCTGAAATCCTACCGGGGCTACATCTTCCTGCGCGGCGAATACGTTCAGGCGGCCGCTAACCTGCGCCGGGCGATAGAGGAGGCCAAAGCCGCAGGCCTGCTGGGTAAAAACATTCTGGGCAGCGGCTTTGACTTCGAGCTGTTCGTCCACACCGGCGCCGGACGGTATATCTGCGGTGAAGAAACCGCCCTGATCAACTCGCTGGAAGGCCGACGGGCCAACCCGCGCTCCAAGCCGCCGTTTCCGGCCTCCGCGGGCGTGTGGGGCAAGCCGACCTGCGTCAACAACGTCGAAACCCTGTGCAACGTGCCGGCTATCATTGAGCATGGCGTCGACTGGTATCAGGGGCTGTCCGCGGGCAAGAGCAAAGATGCCGGCACCAAGCTGATGGGCTTCTCCGGTCGAGTGAAAAATCCGGGTTTGTGGGAGATGCCGTTCGGCACGACCGCCCGTGAAATTCTGGAAGATTATGCGGGCGGTATGCGCGATGGGCTGACGCTGAAAGCCTGGCAGCCGGGCGGGGCAGGCACCGACTTCCTGACCGGCGATCACCTTGACCTGCCGATGGATTTCGAAAGCATCGCCAAAGCGGGCAGTCGTCTGGGCACCGGGCTGGCGATGGCGGTGGACAACGAGATCAACATGGTCGGTTTGACGCGCAATTTGGAAGAGTTTTTTGCGCGCGAGTCCTGCGGCTGGTGTACGCCGTGCCGCGATGGTTTGCCGTGGAGCGTGAAGCTGCTGCGCGCGTTGGAAGCCGGGCAGGGGCAGCCGGGCGATATCGAAACGCTGGAGCAGCTGTGCCGCTTCCTGTCGCCGGGCCACACCTTCTGCGCCCATGCGCCGGGGGCCGTTGAGCCGCTGCAGAGCGCAATAAAGTATTTCCGACATGAGTTTGAGGCGGGTATCGCCAGGCAGACTATCAGCAATACAAAAGCGATAGGCGGGATTCAACCTAACCTGCTGAAACAGCGCTGGTAAGCAATGGCCGAGTCGCAGATGCGATGTTTCGCACCGACGTAAGCGATTCTTCATCTGATAGACAGAATTTTTGATTAGCGCCTGCTTAAGACGCGGGCCTTTATGGAAGCATGCTGACTATGGCAACGATTCATGTAGACGGCAAAGAATATGATGTGAACGGAGCGGACAACCTCCTTGAGGCATGTCTCACTCTGGGCCTTGATATTCCTTACTTTTGCTGGCATCCGGCGCTGGGTAGCGTTGGATCATGCCGCCTGTGCGCGGTCAAGCAATACCAGAACGCGGAAGATACGCGCGGTCGCCTGGTCATGTCCTGTATGACGCCCGCTGCGGACGGCACCTTTATCGCGATTGACGATGAGGAAGCCAAACTGTTCCGCAAAAGCGTCGTCGAGTGGCTGATGACCAACCATCCTCATGATTGTCCGGTCTGTGAAGAGGGCGGCAACTGCCACCTGCAGGACATGACGGTGATGACCGGGCACAACACCCGCCGCTATCGTTTCACCAAACGAACCCATCACAATCAGGATCTCGGGCCGTTCATCTCTCACGAAATGAACCGCTGTATCGCCTGTTATCGCTGTGTGCGGTATTACAAAGATTACGCCGACGGCAAAGACCTGGGCGTGTACGGCGCGCATGACAACGTCTACTTCGGTCGTCCCGAAGAGGGCGTGCTTGAGAGCGAATTCTCCGGCAACCTGGTGGAAGTCTGCCCGACCGGGGTATTCACCGACAAAACCCATTCCGAACGCTACAACCGTAAGTGGGACATGCAGTTTGCGCCCAGCGTCTGCCAGCAGTGCAGCGTGGGATGTAACACCAGCCCCGGCGAGCGTTATGGCGAATTGCGCCGCATCGAAAACCGTTTCAACGGCAGCGTGAACCACTACTTCCTGTGCGATCGCGGTCGCTTCGGCTATGGCTACGTCAACCTGAAAGACCGTCCTCGCCAGCCTCAGCAGCGTCTCGGCAACGAATGGACGGCGCAGAACGCCGAACAGGCGGTGCAGAGCGCGGCCAATGTTCTACGTGAATCCAAACAGGTCATCGGCATCGGCTCCCCGCGCGCCAGTGTCGAAAGCAACTTTGCGTTGCGTGAACTGGTCGGCGCGGAAAACTTCTACAGCGGCATTGCCCAGAGCGAACAGAACCGCGTTCAGCTGATGTTGAAAGTGCTGAAAGAGAGTGGTGTTCACACCCCGGCGCTGCGCGAGATCGAAGGTTACGATGCGGTGCTGGTGCTGGGCGAAGATTTGACGCAGACCGGCGCGCGTATTGCGCTGGCGGTGCGTCAGGCGGTGAAAGGCAAAGCGCGTGAAATGGCCGCCGCGCAGAAAGTGGCGGACTGGCAGATCGCCGCCATCATGAATATCGGCCAGCACGCTAAACATCCGCTCTTTGTGACGAACGTCGACAGCACCCGTCTGGATGACGTGGCGGCCTGGAGCTACCACGCTCCGGTCGATGAGCAGGCGCGTCTGGGCTTCGCCATCGCGCATGCGCTGGATAAAGCGGCACCGGCGGTTACCGATCTGGCGGGCGATCTTGAACCCAAACTGGATGTCATCGTTCAGGCTTTGGCGGGCGCGAAAAAGCCGCTGATCGTCACCGGCACGAATGCGGGCAGCGAAGAGATTATCGCCGCGGCCGCCAATGTGGCCAAAGCGTTGAAGGGCCGGGGTTCTGACGTTGGCATCACGCTTGTCGCCAGCAGCGCCAACAGTATGGGGCTGGGCATGATCGGCGGCGGCTCGCTTGACGAGGCGCTCTCCCGACTGGAGTCCGGCGAAGCGGATAGCGTCGTGGTGCTGGAAAACGATCTGTATCGACATGCGCCGGCGAAGCGCATTGATGCGGTGCTGGATAACGTTGCCAACCTGATTGTGGTCGACCACCAACGCACCCGCGTCATGGATAAAGCCAACCTGGTTTTGTCGGCGGCCAGCTTCGCGGAAAGCGACGGGACGCTGATTAATCAGGAAGGTCGCGCTCAGCGCTTCTTCCAGGTTTACGATCCCGCTTACTACGACAACGCCACGGTGATGCTGGAAAGCTGGCGCTGGCTGCACGCGGTTAAGGCCCGTATGGCCAGCCGCGATGCTGACTGGACGCAGCTCGACCAGGTGGTCGATGCGTGCGCCGCCGCGCTGCCGCAGTTGGCGGCTATCAAGGACGCGGCGCCGGATGCCTCTTTCCGTATTCGCGGTCAGAAGCTGGCGCGTGAGCCGCACCGTTACAGCGGTCGTACCGCCATGCGCGCCAACATCGACGTGAACGAACCCCGCCAGCCGCAGGATCAGGACACGATGTTCGCTTTCTCGATGGAAGGGAACAACAGTCCCGAGGCCGAAAGCGGCCAGGTCGCGTTTGCCTGGGCGCCGGGCTGGAACTCCCCGCAGGCGTGGAACAAGTTCCAGGATGAAGTCGGCGGTCATCTGCGCCACGGCGATCCGGGCGTCAGGCTGATCGAAGCGGGCGAGGGTGCGTTGGACTACTTCAACCAGATCCCGACGCCGTTTGCGGCACAGGCGGGCCAATGGCGAGTCGCGCCTTACTATCATCTGTTCGGCAGCGAAGAAATGTCGCAGCGCGCCGACGTCATCCAGCAACGGATGCCTCAGCCTTACGCGATGGTGAATCCGGCAGATGCGGCCCGGTTGGGCGTCAATCCGGGAGCGCTGCTGGAGATTGTCTGTGATGGACAGACCTTGCGTCTGCCGGTAAAGGTCAGCGCAGAGTTGCGTCAGGGACAGGTAGGGTTGCCGCTGGGCCTCCCGGGCATCGCCCCGGTTCTGGCGGGCGCGACCGTTGAAACAATGCGGGAGGCGGCACAATGAGTTGGTTTACACCGGAAGTGGTGGATATTTTGATCGCCGTGCTCAAGGCGATCGTGATCCTGCTGGTCGTCGTGACCTGCGGCGCCTTCATGAGTATGGGCGAGCGCCGCCTGCTGGGCTTGTTCCAGGGACGTTACGGGCCGAACCGCGTGGGTTGGGGCGGCTCGTTGCAGCTGGTGTCGGACATGCTGAAGATGTTCTTCAAGGAGGACTGGCTGCCGCCGTTCGCCGACCGGGTTATCTTCACGCTGGCGCCGATGATTGCGTTCACGTCGCTGCTGCTGTCGTTCTCCATCGTGCCGATCACCCCGACCTGGGGTGTGTCCGACCTGAATATCGGGTTGCTGTTTTTCCTGATGATGGCCGGTCTGGCGGTGTATGCCGTGCTGTTCGCCGGTTGGTCCAGCAACAACAAATACTCGCTGTTGGGAGCCGTGCGCGCCTCCGCCCAGACGCTCAGCTATGAGGTGTTTCTGGGGCTGTCGCTGATGGGCGTGGTGGCTCAGGCTGGTTCATTCAACATGCGCGACATCGTTGAGAGTCAGACGCATATCTGGAACGTCATTCCGCAGTTCTTCGGTTTTGTCACGTTCGCTATCGCGGGCGTCGCGGTATGTCACCGTCACCCCTTTGACCAGCCGGAAGCGGAACAGGAACTGGCCGACGGTTACCACATCGAATACTCCGGGATGAAATTCGGTCTGTTCTTCGTCGGGGAGTACATCGGCATCGTGACCGTCTCGGCGCTGATCGTGACGTTGTTCTTTGGCGGCTGGCACGGACCTTTCCTGCCCCCCATCGTGTGGTTTGCACTCAAAACGGCCTTCTTCATGATGATGTTCATCCTGATCCGTGCCGCGTTACCCCGCCCGCGATACGACCAGGTGATGGCTTTCGGCTGGAAGATTTGTCTGCCGTTGACGCTGCTGAACCTGTTGGCGACCGCCGCAGTCATTTTGTACAACGCTCAATAAGGGGTGAATAAACCATGACACTGAAAGAACTCTTGGTGGGTTTTGGCACCCAGGTACGCAGCATTTGCATGGTGGGGTCCAACGCGTTCAAAAAACGCGAAACCCGCATGTATCCTGAGGAGCCGGTGAATCCGCCGCCCCGTTACCGCGGTCGTATCGTCCTGACGCGTGATCCCGACGGCGACGAACGCTGCGTGGCCTGCAACCTGTGCGCCGTGGCCTGTCCGGTCGGCTGCATCTCGCTACAAAAAGCGGAAACGAAAGACGGGCGGTGGTATCCGGAATTCTTCCGTATCAACTTCTCACGCTGCATCTTTTGCGGCATGTGTGAAGAAGCCTGTCCGACGACAGCCATCCAGCTGACGCCCGATTTTGAGATGGGTGAATTCAAGCGCCAGGATCTGGTGTACGAAAAAGAAGATCTGCTGATCTCGGGGCCGGGTAAATATCCGGAATATAACTTTTACCGGATGGCCGGCATGGCCATCAATGGGAAAGACAAAGGCGAAGCCGAAAACGAAGCCAAACCCATTGATGTCAAAGGTCTGCTGCCTTAAGGAGCCAAGCATGGAATTCGCTTTTTATGCGGCTGCGTTGATTGCGGTACTGGCAACATTGCGTGTCATTACCCATACCAACCCAGTGCATGCACTACTTTATTTAATCGTGTCTCTTCTGGCCATCGCTTGCGTGTTCTTCTCGCTGGGCGCCTATTTTGCGGGCGCGCTGGAGATCATCGTCTACGCCGGCGCCATTATGGTGCTATTCGTCTTCGTCGTGATGATGCTGAACCTCGGCAGCGCCGTGGCTGAACAGGAAAAACAGTGGCTCAAGCCTGGCGTCTGGATCGGCCCCGGCATTTTGTCTCTGCTGCTGCTGGCGGTCATCATCAAAGGCATCTACAGCGTGAGCGGCGAAGGCATTCAGGGCAACATGATTGACGCCAAAGCGGTCGGCATCACGCTGTTCGGGCCTTATGTGCTGGCGGTAGAGCTGGCCTCTATGCTGCTGCTGGCCGGGTTGGTCGTCGCCTTTCACGTCGGCCGTGAAGACCGGCTCGACAACGTTTCGGATGCCAACGACGCCGACAAGAAAACAACGGAGGGACGGGCATGATTCCCCTACAACATGGTTTGCTGCTGGCGGCCATTCTTTTTGTGCTGGGCCTGACTGGGCTGATTATCCGGCGCAACCTGCTGTTCATGCTGATCAGTCTGGAAATCATGATCAACGCGGCTGCGCTGGCGTTTGTGGTAGCCGGTAGCTATTGGGGTCACCCGGATGGCCAGGTGATGTACATTCTGGCGATCACGCTGGCCGCCGCCGAAGCCAGTATCGGCCTCGCGCTGCTGCTGCAGCTGTATCGTCGCCGTCAGACCCTGAATATTGATACTGTCAGTGAGATGCGCGGATGAACTTACTCTACTTAACCCTCTTATTTCCGCTACTCGGATTTCTGTTGCTGGCCTTTTCCCGCGGCCGTTGGTCTGAAAATGTCTCAGCGACCGTCGGCGTCGGTTCCGTCGGCCTGTCGGCCTTGTTGACCTGCTGGATTGGCATCGACTTCTTCAGCCATCAGCAAGGCGATGGCGTGGTCTTCTTCAATCAGCACTTGTGGACCTGGATGTCGGTGGGCAACTTCGACATCTCCGTCAACCTGGCGCTGGACGGTCTGTCGCTGACCATGCTCTCCGTGGTCACCGGCGTCGGCTTCCTCATCCACCTGTACGCGTCCTGGTACATGCGTGGGGAGGAGGGCTACTCCCGCTTCTTCGCCTACACCAACCTGTTTATCGCCAGCATGCTGGTGCTGGTGCTGGCGGATAACCTGCTGCTGATGTATCTCGGCTGGGAAGGGGTAGGGCTGTGCAGTTACCTGCTGATTGGCTTCTACTACACCAACCCGAGCAACGGCGCAGCGGCGATGAAGGCGTTCGTGGTGACGCGCGTCGGCGACGTCTTCCTGGCTTTCGCGCTCTTTATTCTGTATCGCGAACTGGGAACGCTGAACTTCCGCGAACTAATGGTCTTAGCACCGCAGCATCTGGCGGAAGGTTCGCCGGCCATTACGATGGCGACATTAATGCTGCTGGGCGGCGCGGTCGGCAAGTCGGCGCAACTGCCGTTGCAGACCTGGCTGGCGGACGCCATGGCGGGGCCGACGCCGGTCTCCGCGCTGATCCACGCCGCGACCATGGTGACGGCGGGCGTGTATCTGATCGCCCGGACGCACGGTCTGTTCCTGATAGCGCCGGCGGTGCTGCATCTGGTCGGCATCATTGGCGCGGTCACGCTGGTGCTGGCTGGGTTCGCGGCGCTGGTGCAAACGGATATCAAGCGCGTGCTGGCATATTCCACCATGAGCCAAATCGGCTACATGTTCCTGGCGCTGGGCGCCGCCGCGTGGGATGCCGCGATTTTTCATCTGATGACGCATGCGTTCTTCAAAGCACTGCTGTTCCTGTCTTCCGGCTCGGTGATCCTGGCCTGCCACCACGAACAGAACATCTTCAAGATGGGCGGGCTGCGTAAAACCATTCCGCTGGTTTACGTCTGCTTCCTGGTCGGCGGGGCGGCACTGTCGGCGTTGCCGCTGGTGACGTCAGGCTTCTTCAGTAAGGATGAAATTCTGGCGGGCGCCTGGGCGAACGGGCACATCAACTTCGCCATCGCCGGTTTGGCGGGCGCGTTTATGACCTCGCTCTACACCTTCAGAATGATTTTCATCGTGTTCCACGGTGAGGAAAAAACGAAAGCGCATGCGCTCAAGGGCATCACTCATCATCTGCCGCTGCTGATATTGCTGGTGCTGTCTACGTTCGTCGGCGCGCTGATCGTGCCGCCGCTGTACGGCGTGCTGCCGGAAACGACGGCGCTGGAGCACGGTCGGATGCTGACGCTGGAAATCGCGTCCGGCGTGATCGCCGTCGCCGGTATCCTGCTGGCCGCCGCTTTGTGGCTGGGACAGCGTCGCCTCGTCAACCTCATCGCCAACAGCGTGGCCGGTCGTTTCTTCTCGACCTGGTGGTTCTACGCCTGGGGCTTCGACTGGCTGTACGACAAGATCTTCGTCAAACCGTATCTGGCGATTGGCGCGTTGTTGAAACACGATCCGTTCGACAAGCTGATGACGATCCCGGCGCTGCTGGTTGCCTGGGGCAATCGTGGTCTGGCGGTCGGTCAGAACGGTCAGGTGCGCTGGTATGTCGCCTCCGTGGGGATGGGCGCCGTCGTGGTGCTGGGATTGCTGTTGCTTGCGTAATGGCGATACAGCGACGTTGAGGGTAGCGGACGCCTGACTCAGGCGTCCCTGCCGGCAGCAAGTTTCTCGTTTTCTTTATATTTAGGGACACAAAACGCCATGCTACTACCTTGGCTACTTCTTATTCCCCTTATCGGCGGTCTGCTGAGCTGGCTGTTCGAGCGATTCGGCGCCAACGTGCCGCGTTGGATTGCATTGATGACTATGGGGTTGACACTGGCGCTATCCGTACAGCTTTGGCTGCAGGGTGGCTATTCTCTGGCGGTGCCGCACGGCGTGCCGCAATGGCAGGAAGTGTTTAACGTACCGTGGATCCCGCGCTTCGGCATCGATTTCCATCTGGCGCTGGATGGCCTGTCGCTGCTGATGGTGGTGCTGACCGCGCTGCTGGGACTACTGTCCATCCTGTGTTCGTGGAACGAAAAGCACCGCCGTTCGGGCCTGTTTCACCTTAACCTGCTGTTGACGCTGGTCGGGGTGATTGGCGTGTTTGTGGCGGTAGACCTGTTCCTGTTCTTCTTCTTCTGGGAAATGATGCTGGTGCCGATGTACTTCCTGATCGCCGTATGGGGTCATGAAGGTGCGGACGAACGCGCGCGCAGCAAGGCCGCGACCAAGTTCTTTATCTATACCCAGACCAGCGGTCTGGTGATGTTAATCGCTATTTTGGGTTTGGTGCTGGCGCATCACGCGTCTACCGGCGTCTGGACGTTTAACTACGATGCGCTGCTGCGTACCGACATGTCCCACGGCGTGGAGTATCTGCTGATGCTGGGCTTCTTTGTCGCCTTCGCGGTGAAAATGCCGCTGGTGCCGGTACACGGCTGGTCGCCGGATGCTCATGCGCTGGCGCCGACGGCAGGGGCTGTCGATCTCTCGGGTCTACTGATGAAGACGGCGGCCTATGGTCTGCTGCGTTTCAGCCTGCCGCTGTTCCCTACCACGTCTCACGAATTCGCTCCGATCGCCATGTGGCTGGGCGTGATCAGTATTTTCTACGGCGCCTGGCTGGCGTTTAAACAGACCGATATTAAACGGCTGGTGGCCTACACCTCCGTGTCGCATATGGGCTTCGTCATGATCGCCATCTACTCCGGCAGTCAGCTGGCGTATCAGGGTGCGGTGGTGCAGATGATTGCGCACGGTCTGTCGGCTGCCGGGATGTTTATCATCTGCGGCCAGCTGTACGAACGACTGCAGACGCGCGATATGCGTCAGATGGGCGGTCTGTGGGGACGTATTCGCTATCTGCCCGCCGTATCGCTGTTCTTCGCGGTGGCGACGTTGGGGATGCCGGGAACCGGTAACTTCGTCGGCGAATTCATGATCCTGTTCGGCAGCTATCAGGTGGTGCCGGTGATTACGGTCATCTCCACCTTCGGTCTGGTGTTTGCCTCGGTGTACTCTCTGATCATGATGCAACGCGCTTACTACGGCGCGCCGAAATCTGACGCGCCGCTGGCAGGAATGACGACGCGCGAGCTGTCCATCATATTGCTGCTGATTGTGCTGCTGGTCGCGCTGGGTATTTATCCTCAGCCGGTTCTGGATACCTCCAGCGCGGCGATGACCAATATTCAACAGTGGTTTATGTCGTCGGCTCAGAGTTCCATTATTTCAACAACAAGGCTTTAATTCGCCATGACAATAACTCCTCAACAACTGATCGCGCTTTCTCCGCTACTCCTTGTCGGATTAACGGTAGTGGTTGTGATGCTGTCCATTGCATGGCGACGCAACCATGTTGTGAATGCCACTCTGTCCGTCATCGGTCTGGGTATTTCTCTGGTCGCCCTCTATCTGGTCGGGCAGAGCGGCCCGACGGACGTGACGCCGCTGATCCGTGTCGACGGCTATTCAATGCTGTATACCGGTCTGGTGCTGGTGGCCGGACTGGCGACCTGCCTTTACGGCTACGCCTGGCTTAAGGGTTATTCAGACAACCGCGACGAGTTTTACCTGCTGGTGCTTATCGCTACGTTAGGTGGCGTGCTGCTGTCCAGCGCCAACCATCTGGCGTCGCTGTTCATCGGTATTGAACTGATTTCTCTGCCGTTGTTCGGGTTGGTGGGCTACGCCTTCCGTCAGGAACGTTCGCTGGAAGCGGCCGTCAAATATATGCTGCTGTCTGCCGCCGCGTCCTCTTTCCTGCTGTTCGGAATGGCGCTGGTCTATGCCGGTTCCGGCGACCTGAGCTTCGCCAGCCTGGGCAAAAGCCTGAGTGACCAGCAGCTGTATCAGCCGCTGCTGCTGGCAGGTCTGGGTATGATGATCGTGGGCATCGGCTTCAAACTATCGCTGGCGCCGTTCCATTTGTGGACGCCGGATGTGTATCAGGGCGCGCCCGCGCCGGTATCCACCTTTCTGGCGACGGCAAGCAAGATCGCCATCTTCGGCGCGGTCATGCGTCTGTTCCTGTACGCCCCGCTGGTTGACGGCGAATCTGTGCGGCTGGCGCTGGCCGTGGTGGCGTTTGTCTCCGTCATTGTGGGTAACGTGATGGCGGTGGCGCAAACCAATATCAAACGTCTGCTGGGCTACTCCTCCATCGCGCATATGGGGTATCTGCTGGTCGCGCTGATTGCCGTGCAGTCGCATGAGCTGGCGCTGGAAACGGTCGGCGTCTATCTGGTCGGCTATCTGTTCAGCAGCCTGGGCGCTTTCGGCGTCGTCAGCCTGATCTCCAGTCCGTATCACGGCGCAGACGAAGACTCGCTGGCGGCGTATCGCGGTCTGTTCTGGCGCCGTCCGGTGCTGGCCGCGTCGATGTCGGTCATGATGCTGTCGCTGGCAGGGATCCCGATGACGCTGGGCTTCTTCGGCAAATTCTACGTGCTGGCGGTGAGCGTAAACGCACAGCTGTGGTGGTTGACGGCGGTGGTGGTCGTCGGTAGCGCCATTGGTCTTTACTACTACCTGCGCGCCATGGTGAATTTGTATCTTTCCAAGCCGCCGGCGCAGGTCTCGGCCCAAAACGGAGCGGCGGTTTGTCCGTTCTCGCTGGCTGGCATTGTGGTAGTGATTTCCGCCATCATCATTGTCGCGCTGGGCCTTTATCCCCAGCCGCTTATCTCGCTGGTTCAGATGGCGCAGCCTTTGATGTAACCCTTGATAGGTTCAAGATGATGAAAGCCGCGACGTGTCGCGGCTTTTTTTATGACCATTGCCAGATAATCAGGAATTATCTGTCCCCATTCGGCCCCGCATCGGCGTCAGGTTATCTATAGTTAAAGGGTTCGCGCATTTTCACCAACAGGAGAAAATAATGGCACCGCATGATAAACAGTCACAAGAAGTGAGTATTGAGGACGACGTAAAGCTGTTGTCCACCACGCTGGACGAGCTATTGAAATATTCCGGCGACTACGCAGACAGCGCTTATCAGGATCTCAAAAAGCAGGCCTACGACTCGCTGCAGGATGTTCGGTCTCGTCTTGAACCCTCAACGGGGTGCTGCCAGCGGGCGAAAAAGTTTGTGAAGAAGGCGGATAGCTATATTCAGGACAACCCCTGGCATGGTCTTGGCATCGGTGCGTCGGTAGGATTGGTGCTTGGGATTTTGCTCGCCCGTAAATAACGGTTCTCTCATGACGTCTGATGTTGTCGACGCCGTTAACTGAAACAGGCGCCGTATCCCTATCATGGGTACGGCGCCTGTTTTTTATGCGTCAAGACGCAGCGGGTGTCAACGTGCTTCAGGCGTTGAGCGTACCGTCAATCAGAGTGCGACTGTAGCCGCCAATCCATGGCTGACTATCGATATAAGCGACATTGACGCGCCCGTTGCGGTACAGCATGGTGCCCTGACGCACGCTGTATCCCATTTTCCTCGTCACTTTTTCCAGATCGTGGCTATGTTGCAACGCGCGGGCGATACACGCGTTCGCACTGCCGGTCACCGGATCTTCAATCACGGTATCCAGCGGGAAAAACGCCCGGACTTCATAATCGGCCGGCGTCGCGTTTTCGTGCGGGCCATAGATGGCGATACCGTCGACATGGGTCGCCGCCAGCAGTTTTTCGAACGGGGGTTGAGCAATTCTGACACCCAGGCAGGACGCCGCGCTGTCCATACGGACGATTATCCAGCGGATCCCCATGCTGACGATCGTGGGCGGGACGTCGCTATGGCGATGATTGCTGCCGAGCGCGGCGTCAATCAAGGCGTAAAGGCTTTCTTCCACGGGATCGATAGCGGCTTCCGGCGCCCGAAAGGCCAGTTGACCGTTGTCAAAAAGATTTATGGGGATCAGACCGACGCCGCATTGCTGAATCAATTGTCCCGGGACATGCGGCGTGAGTCCTGTCTCCAGCAGTGCATGAGCCGTTCCCAGCGTGGGGTGGCCAGCAAAAGGCAGTTCCTGCGACGGCGTGAAAATGCGAACCAGATAGTCCGCCGTGGGGTCGGTCGGCGGCAGCACAAAGGTGGTTTCAGAGAGATTAGTCCAGCGGGCGATGGCCTGCATCTGCTCATCACTCAGCCCTTCGGCGTCCAGAATGACGGCCAGCGGGTTGCCCTGAAAATCATGGTGGGTGAAGACATCGACCTGTTTAAACTGACGCTCTGATGACATGTGCGCTTCCTTCAGGGGGTTTACGACATGATAAGTTTTTTTATTCAAGATTATCACCTGATTATATTCAAAATCCCATAGAAACCATTCTGGTTAAATAGCGTTCGAATATGGCCGGGATTCTGAGGGCCGCTTATGGCATAATGTGCGGTAAATCACACTTAGATCTGAGTAAATACTGTGCTGGTAACGAATAACATAACGATGCAATTCGGCAGTAAGCCGCTTTTTGAAAACATCTCCGTCAAATTCGGCGGCGGCAACCGCTATGGCCTGATCGGCGCCAACGGCTGCGGTAAATCCACTTTTATGAAAATTCTGGGTGGCGACCTGACCCCCAGCGGCGGCAATGTTTCTCTGGATCCTAACGAACGTCTCGGCAAGCTGCGCCAGGACCAGTTTGCGTTTGAACAATACTCGGTACTGGACACGGTCATCATGGGCCATGCCGAACTGTGGGACGTGAAAGAGGAGCGAGATCGCATTTACGCGCTGCCGGAAATGAGCGAAGAAGACGGCTATAAAGTGGCCGATCTGGAAGTGAAATACGGTGAAATGGACGGCTACAGCGCCGAGGCCCGCGCGGGCGAGCTGCTGCTGGGCGTGGGGATCCCGCTGGAGCAGCATTACGGCTTGATGAGCGAGGTCGCGCCGGGCTGGAAACTGCGCGTGCTGTTGGCGCAGGCGCTGTTTGCTAACCCGGATATTCTGCTGCTCGATGAACCGACCAACAACCTGGATATCGATACCATTCGCTGGCTGGAACAGGTGCTGAACGAACGTAACAGCACCATGATCATCATTTCCCACGACCGTCACTTCCTTAACATGGTGTGTACGCACATGGCGGACCTGGATTACGGCGAACTGCGTCTGTACCCGGGCAACTACGACGAATATATGACGGCCGCCACGCAGGCGCGTGAGCGCCTGGTGGCGGACAACGCCAAGAAGAAGGCGCAGATTGCCGAGCTACAGTCGTTCGTGAGCCGTTTTAGCGCCAACGCCTCTAAATCCCGTCAGGCCACGTCGCGCGCGCGCCAGATCGACAAAATTCAGTTGGAAGAGATCAAGGCGTCCAGCCGCCAGAACCCGTTCATCCGTTTCGAGCAGGACAAAAAGCTGTTCCGTAACGCGTTGGAAATTGAGGATCTGGCGAAAGGATTCGACAACGGTCCGCTCTTCAGCAGGCTGAAACTGCTGATCGAAGTCGGAGAGAAAGTCGCAGTGCTCGGGACCAACGGTATTGGCAAAACCACGCTATTGAAAACGCTGGTCGGCGACCTGGCTCCGGATGTCGGCACCGTCAAATGGTCTGAAAATGTGCAGATTGGCTACTATGCGCAGGATCACGAATATGAGTTCGACGATGAGCTGACGGTCTTTGACTGGATGAGCCAGTGGAAGCAGGAGAACGATGACGAGCAGGCGGTGCGTAGCGTACTGGGCCGTCTGTTATTCTCGCAGGACGATATTCGCAAGAAAGTGAAGGTGCTGTCCGGGGGTGAGAAAGGGCGCATGCTGTTCGGCAAGCTGATGATGCAGCGTCCCAACGTGCTGATCATGGATGAACCGACCAACCACTTGGATATGGAATCTATCGAATCGCTGAACATGGCGCTCGAGATGTATCAGGGAACGCTGGTCTTCGTCTCGCACGACCGGGAATTCGTTAGCTCACTGGCCACCCGTGTGCTGGAAATCACGCCTGAGAAGATGATCGACTTCACCGGAAGCTATGAGGATTATCTGCGCAGTCGCGGCATCGAATAACGCCGGGTCGTCGCGATTTTCATCGCATCGTCTAGAGCCGTCGCCTGTGCGACGGCTTTTTTGTGGCCGTTATCCGGCGGCGGGCTCGGGGCTTTTCCCATCAACCTTGGTCGCGAACGGAGCCAAAAAGGCGGCGTATCCGGGGAGATAGACGTCAGTTGCCAACGGGGCCTTGGTGGGCGATGACAAACGACAGCGGGAGTGCTACGTTCAGCGTCATTCCTTTTGCGATATCCTGAAGAAAACATATGAACCGTGCTGAAAAACCGCTTTTGATTATCCAGATGGGGCAGCCGCCTGCGCCTATCGCTGCAGACGTCGGCCAACAGTCGGACTGGTTTCGCAGCGCGCTGGCGACGCTGGAACTCGGCGAACTGCTGATTGTCCGTCCCGACCTGAATGAGGCGCTGCCGCCGCCTTCCTCTCTGACCGCCGCGATTGTGACCGGCTCGTGGGCGATGGTCACCGACCGGCTGGATTGGAGCGAAGAAACGGGGGTATGGCTGCGTCGAGCCGTGGACGAACAACTGCCGCTGCTGGGCGTATGTTATGGGCATCAACTTCTGGCGGACGCATTGGGCGGAACGGTGGCCGATAATCCGCAGGGGAAAGAAATGGGGCTGGAAACCATTTCGCTCAAACCAGCGGCGGCGCAGGATGCGCTCCTCTCCGGGCTGCCGGAAGCGTTCAGCGCCTACCTCACCCATGTGCAGTCGGTGGCGATTCCGCCGCCGGGCGCGCAGGTGCTGGCATCATCGGCGCTGGACGGCTGTCAGATCCTGCGCTATTCACCCACCGCGTTGTCCTTCCAGTTCCACCCGGAAATGGAGGCGGGAGTGATGAACGCCTGTCTGAGAAATAACCGGAAGCCGACGCTGACGGTGCAGGAAGAACCCCGCTGGGCGCGTCGCCTGCTGGTGGAGTTTGTGCGGCAGGCGCAGTTGGCGCAGGCCGCTGCGGCGGCGGCAGGTTCGGAGTAGTCCGGTTGTCCTACGAATTCAGTGAGTTATGGTCACTCCCTCAGATTAGCGTAGAGGGAGGACAATTGATGTATTTACGCCCTGATGAAGTGGCTCAAGTACTTGAGAAAGAAGGATTTACACGCGATACCGTGACGGATAAAGCCTATGGATTCTATAAAGGCGAGCACTACGTCTATGTCAATCGCGAGGCGAGAATGGGGCGTACCGCCGTGGTCATCCACCCCAATCAGGGGGCGAAAAGTCTGAAATACGCCCATCCCGCGGAAACGCTGCGCAGCAGCCCGGCCTATGAGCGCTTCCCGCTCGACCCTGAATCTGAAACTCCGTCCTATATGGGCATTCCGCATGGTTTCACCTCTCGGGCCATGCTGTCACGCTATCTTGAGCGTATGTTTGGCTGATCGTCGACCGCCCGCAAGCGGCAAGGGGATGGGCTCTCCCGGCCGCTTGCGCAAGGCCGCCGATGGCTTTCGCCGGATTCGACCGCTTTTCACACCTTGCCCGGCGGCTTCACCCCCGCCGGAAACGCAGCTGCACCGCGAAAAAAGGCTCCCCGCCTCGGCGTTTCCCGCGCCAAACCCGTCAAAACAGGGAAACCGGCCTACAATGAATATGATACGGTTGATTCGTCCCGTGCGGATGCCGCCGCCCTGTGACTGCAGGTCGGGAACAAATGCCGTCCGCAGGGGAGCTTCCCCCGCGTAAGCGCGTCGGTCCGGCTGGCAACGGCCGTCCGTCATTTTCACTATAAATCGGAAAACAACCTGATGAGTATTCGTCTTGTTCCTCAGGAACAGCCAGCAGGCGAGGCGGCGACGTCCCGGCTGGAAACCGTCCCGTCGTTGCTATTCGCCAATCTGAAAAGCCTGTACAGCGGCCGCGCCGAACGGCTGCGCCAGCTGGCGGACAATCACCCGCTGGGCGACTATCTGACCTTCGCCGCACAGGTGGTGGAAGCGCAGCAGCATGTGCAGCATGACCATCCGCGGTTGCTGGACGTCACCCGCATTCGGCAAGACGCGGGCGGGAGACCGCCGTTGGATGCCGCGCATTTCCAGCGCGATGCGCACTGGCTTACGCTGTTGCAGGCGCTGATTGAAGAGTTAAAGCCGCAGATGAGCGGTCAGATCCTCAGCGCGCTGGAAAATCTAGAGAAGATGTCCGTGCCGGAGAAGGAAGCGCTGGCCGATAAGCTGTTCAGCCAGTCTTTTTGTCCTGAGAGCAACGACAAGGCCCCCTTCGTCTGGGCGGCGCTGTCGATCTATTGGGCGCAGATGGCCAGTCAGCTGCCCGCCGAGGTCCTGCCGTCACTGGGCGAACACCGCCAGTTCTGCCCGGTGTGCGGAAGCATCCCGGTCTCCGCCGTGGTCCATATGGACGATGAAAACGGCCTGCGCTACCTGCATTGCAACCTGTGTGAAACGGAATGGCACATGGCGCGCGTGATCTGCAGCAACTGCGAGCAGTCCGATCACCTGAGCTATTGGTCGTTGGACGATGAGTTGGCCTCAAACCAGACGGAGAGCTGCGGCGACTGCGGCACCTACATCAAACTGCTGTACCAGGAGAGAGACTGCCGGGTGGAAGCGGTGGCGGACGATCTCGCCTCGCTGATCCTGGACATCAGAATGGAGGATGAAGGTTTTTTTCGCAGCAGCATCAACCCCTTCCTGTTTCCGGAAAGCGCCGTCTGAGCGGAGGATCGCGCGTAAGCCCGTGGGGGCAGCGACCCCGCTCCCACGTCAGGCCGTTTTCTGCAAACGCCTATCAGGCCGCCCGCGCTTTGGCCACGAGCAACACGTAGGACAGCGCAGCCAGCACGTAACACACCAGCATCACCAGCGCCATCGATGTAGCGCTCGTGCCTGCCAGTCCGGTCAGCGGTACGCTCAACGCGCCCAGCCCGAACATGCTCAGACCAATCAGCGCCGAAGCGCTCCCTGCCTGATTTCCCTGACTTTGCATCGCCAGCGCGGAGGCGCAGGGACCAATCACCCCCATCATGGCGACGGCTAAAAACAGCGGTGCCAGAACCCACACCAGCGACGCCTGCGTCAGACCGGCGGCGAGCAGTATCGCGGAGGCCAGCACCGCAATCGTCAACCCTACGCGCAATACGCGTTCTTCCTGATTATCTCGGCTAAAGCGGGCGGACAGCTGTCCGGCGATAATCAGGCCGATGCCGTTCAGGGCGAAACACAGGCTGAAGATCTGTGGACTCAGTCCGTAGATCTGCTGTAAGACGAACGGCGAGGCGCCGATATAGGCGAACATGCCTGCGCCGGACAGCCCCTGCGCCAGACACATACCCATAAACTGGCGTTCCCGCAGCAGCCCGCCGAGTGACGACAGCATCGCGCCGAGGCCGCCGCTGATTCGCCGCTCTTGCGGTAGCGTTTCGCTCATCCTAAAGGCGGACAGGAGCAGTAACAGCATCGCGACTATCGCCAGCGCGACGAAAATACCGCGCCAGTCCGTTAAGCTCATCAGCGCGCCGCCCAACACCGGCGCAAATATCGGCGCCAACCCGTTGACCAACATCAACAGCGCGAAAAAGCGGGTCAACTCATGTCCGGAATAAAGGTCGCGGACCACCGCGCGCGATAAGACGGCTCCGCCGGCCCCGGCTATCCCCTGTAACAGACGTGCCGCCAGTAGCTGATGGATATCGGTGGCGAGGGCACACCATATCGACGTGGCCAGCAGCAGCGCCAGCGAAAACAGCAGGGGACGCATGCGTCCGAACGCATCGCTGAGCGGACCAAAAATCAGCTGGCCGCCGCCGAGTCCCAACAGCCCTGCAGTCAGACTGAGCTGCGCGGTGGAGGTATTGGTACTGAGATCGCTCGTCAACTGAGGCAGCGCCGGCAGATACAAATCGGTACATAGCGGACCCAGCGCGGCCAGCGAACCCAACATAAGCGCATAGCCCAGACGGGTAGGGGAGTGTGTTTTCATAGAGCCTCATCTTCCGAAAAAAGCAGTGCGATGATGTGTTGATAGAGCTGATGGAGTTCAGCCCGCGGGGCGGAGGAGGGTAACAGCGAACGCGTCGATGTCCCTTGCACCAGCGCGGCTATCAGTTCCACCCGCGCGGCAATAGACGCCTGGGAGAGCCGTGGATAGCGTTTATGCAACATCAGGCAGGCCTGATAAAAAATACGTTCGTCCGCGGCTTTTAGGATCTCCGCGACGCGCGGATTACGGCTAGCCTCGGCCGTGGCTTCAAGCATCAACGCATTGTCGTCGCTGTTATGGTACATCTCATCGTAGGGCGCGTTGCCGATCAGAATGTCCGGCATGCGTGCGGTATGGTTCAGCTCCCGCTCCAGTGGTGCGATCCTGGTTTCCGCGATGCGGAAAACCATCTCCTCAATAATCGCATTCTTGTTGGTAAAATAATGGTAAATCTGCCCGACGCTCAGTTCAGCGACGCGGGCAATGTCCGCCATCCCCGCGCCATGGAAACCAGCCCGGCGAAAGCACTGGCGCGCTGCGGCGATAATGCGGTCCTGCCGCTCGCGGACATGCTGCTGTTTGGGTGTTTCAGACGGCATGGTTGGCTCCAGTCAGCGCGCTGCGAAAGTCGTCAGCGGGCCATTTATGATAAGGCGTGATAAACACGGTCATGTCCCGTTAGGTAAATTGAGAATGAACGTTCATTCTCAATTAGATGAGAGGATAGGTGAGATTCTGGAAGCAGGCAAGTTTCGCAAACTGCCGTATCGATGACGAATCTCCCCTTTCCGGCGCGTGTTGACCTGCGATACCCGACGCGATGTGCAGCGGCGCGTGCGGGGGCTTTCCTCTATGTTTTAACATCGTGTTGCCGAAGAGCGGGCCATCGCCGCGTTTCAAAAGAGCGCGGTTCAGGTTAAGTGATTGTAAAAAATGACGATTATACACTCTGATGTTCATCTGCGAGATGATCACGGGAATTTGACCCGCTCTCCGCCATATCGCATTATGGGCGCGCCTGCGGGGACCGTTGGACGGTGATTTTCCGTCAGGGGCCTTCGGCCGCGGTATGTCACGATGAAGCCATCTCACCCTGTGTTCGCAATGGCGCAAGATGAATGGCCTGCCCGCTCACGGCAGTGAGAGCGTGGCAGATCCGACATGCTCCCCGTTGGGGATCCAAAACAATGATAACCATCGCGCCGTACCCCAGATTCCGTTCAGAGTGGCTGCAACGCTTGCGCAGCGTTGAGCGTTATCTCCGGCGGCGGGGGCGACCGAGATCAAGGGACTACTATGATAAAAGCTACACGCAGCCTGCTGGTACTCGCCGGTCTTTTTTTGAGTATCGGTTATGTACAGGCTTCAGACTGTATCGAAATCCGTGCCGGGTTCGACATCGGCTCCGGCACCACCAAAGCGATGGTCGCGGAGGTGGACGTCTGCCATGGCGTGCTCGGCAATGTCTTGTATCAGAGCGATCAACCGGTTGGCTACAATGCGGATTTGGCGCGTTCCCACAACGGCGAACTGAGCCCGGCCATCGCCAACGAAGGATTGGCGACGCTGCAGTCGCTGCTTCATGCGGTCAATCAGTGGCATCCATCCCGCATTAGCGGCGTGGCGACGGAGGTTTTTCGCTCCGCCAGCAACGGCGAACAGGTGATTGCCGATTTTGAACGCAACACCGGGTTGTCCATCAAAGTGCTCAGCCAGGAGCAGGAAGCCCTGCTGGGATTCCTATCGGCGAAGGCCACGCTCAATCAACCTGCGTTGAGCAACGGCGATATTCTGGTGTGGGACATCGGCGGCGGCTCTATGCAGATGACCAGCTTCGAGCCGATCAACGGTCACCTAAAGCCGGTCGTCTATCTGGGTAAGCTGGCGGCGGTCAGTCTCAAAGACATGGTCATTGATGTCTTCCAGAATAAGGATTTGCGTGCGGTCTCGTCACCCAATCCGATAGGCGATCAACTGCCGATGATCCTGCGTTTCATCCGGTTCTATGCGACGACGCACGTTCGTCCCGAGATCCGCCTTGTCGCTTCACGCAAGCTGGTCATCGGCATCGGCGGCGTACACAGCTACTCCATTTCCGGACAGCTCGGAACAGGCCGCAACAGCTATCGCCTGGAGGAGTTGAAAAGCATCACCGCAAAAAAAAGTCATATGGACGACTCTCAGCTGCAGGGCAAATACAAAGCTACGGACGTGACTAACCTGCTACTGGTTGAGGGCTTCATGGAGGCACTTGATATTTCGGAAGTTCACGTGGTGAAAGCCAGCCTGATCCAGGGCGTGTTGCTGCAGTGATCTTTTCGCTTCGGCTATTCTGCGCAGAGACTGTTTTCCGGGAGGAACCCGGCCTCTGCACAGCCAGTATTTTGTTCTCTCTCCTTTAGTAACCTACTGCCGATCCCGCAGGTCGCCGGGAGTCGTTGGCACCGTACAGATAGCCTTCGCGCACTTTATCGGACACAGCGGAGTCATTGCCTGAGTTGGCGGGCTCGACGCCCTGAATACCGGGCAGGCCAACCATAATCAGCTCGGCAGCGCCCCAGGGCGTTTGCTCGATCATCTTATAGCCGCGTTCCGCCAGCAGTTTCAGCGTATCGGCGGACAGGCCGCGCCGTTCGTAGTAGACCGCGTCCGGCAGCCATTGGTGATGAATGCGCGGTGCATCCACCGCTTCCTGCGGCGTCATCCCGAAGTCGATAATATTCAACGCTGTTTGCAGCGTGATCGTGATAATGCGCGAGCCGCCGGGCGATCCCAGCACCAGAAAGATCCTGCCGTCTTTAGTCACCAGCGTCGGACTCATGGACGACAGCGGACGTTTGCCCGGCGCGATGGCGTTCCGCTCCCCTTGCACCAGCCCGTAGAGATTTTTCTCCCCGACCTTGGCGGTGAAGTCGTCCATCTCATCGTTCAGGAAAAAACCGGTGCCGGGGGCGATCACGACTGCGCCGAAACGCCCGTTGATCGTATAGGTGGTGGACACCGCATTCCCCTGCTTATCGACAATCGAATAGTGGGTAGTCTCCGGTTTCTCGTGCGGTTCGGTGCCGGGCGTGACCTGCGTTGACGGCGTGGCTTTCTCCGGGTCGATTTTGCTGCGAATCTCCGCAGAGTACGTTTTGCTCAGCAGACGATCGATAGGGTTGTGTACAAACGCCGGATCGCCCAAATAGGTATTGCGATCCATGTAGGTATGGCGCAGCGCCTCCGTTATCGTGTGGATCGCCTGCGCGGAGTTAAAGCCCATCCCCTTAAGATCGTATCCTTCGAGAATGTTCAGCGCCTCGCACAACGCAACGCCGCCGGAGCTGGGTGGCGGAGAGGAGATGAATCTATAGCCGCGATAGGTGCAGCTAATCGGCGTGGTTTCCGTGACCGTGTAGCGAGCGAAGTCCGCTGCGGTGATGATCCCGCCGCCTTTTTTCGCCGCCGCCTCGATTTTGCGCGGTAGTTCCCCCTTGTAGAAGGCGTCGGGACCGCGATCGGCGATGCTTTGCAGGGTGCGGGCCAGATCTTTTTGTACCAGCCGGTCTCCCGGCTGCATCGGCGATCCATCCGGGCGAAGGAAGAGGCGGGCGGCTTCCGGGTCTTGTCGGAAACGTTTGACGGTGGTGTTCATGATATCGGTGTCGCCGCGGTTTAGGATAAACCCTTCGCGTGCGAGCTTGATGGCCGGCGCCAGCAGCTGCGCGCGGCTCATCGTCCCATATTTTTCCCGTGCGGTTTCTAGTCCCATCACCGTGCCGGGTACGCCGACCGCCAGATAGCCGTACAGGCTGGCCCCGGGCTTCACTCTCCCCTCCGCGTCCAGATACATATCGGCGGTGGCCGCCGCTGGCGCAGTTTCGCGGAAGTTGATAAAAGTGTCTTTCCCGTTTGCCAGATGCAGGGTCATAAAGCCCCCGCCGCCGATATTGCCGCAGCAGGCGTTGACCACGGCCTGGGCGTAGCCGACGGCCACCGCCGCATCTACCGCATTTCCCCCTCTTTTCAGGATATCAACGCCGACCTGGGAAGCCAGATGCTGCGAACTCACCACCATCCCTTGCTTCGCCTCTACGGCGGGAATGGAGACCGCAGAGGCCGGGCCTACGGTGAGGAGTCCTGATAAGCTTAATACCAACCGCCATTTTCCTGATGTCATCCCTATCTCCTGCTGATCTAATACCTACTCTGTTGGTTTTATGTCCGGCCATGTTGTTCGCCGGTGGCTAGACAGCATACGGAGCCGTCTCCGGTGAGGGAACCATTCGATAACAGAAAAATGAGTGATAAGTACCAGGAGGGGGAGAAAAGAAAAACGGCCCGTGATGAGGGCCGTTTGAGCCGGTGAGGATGTCAGGCCGTCGCGATTTCCGGCGCGGCAACCACCTCGACCAGACAACTCATGGCGTTCGGCCCCTGAGTCAGCGACGACGTGCCGATATCCAACGTCAGCACGTTGGCGTTACCTGATCTCTCCACCGGGTCCCATTCCGTCTGCTCCCAGCCCGGGTCGAACCATGCGCCGGTGGACATGATCACCACGCCCGGCGTAACGCCGTCGGTGATTTTCACCCCGCCATAAATTCGGCCGCGCGCGTTGCGTATTTCGACCTGCATGCCGTCGGCGATATTCCGCGCCGCCGCATCCTGCGGGTGCATATAAAGCGTTTCCCGCCCGGCCGTCTTGTTGGCGGCGACCTGCGGCGTGCTGCCGAGTTGGCTATGAAGGCGGTCGGAGGGCTGAATGGAGATGAAATGCAGCGGCCACTCCCGTGCGACCTCGGCACCCAGCCACTCGATCGGCGGCCGCCACTCAGGGTGCGGACCGAAGTCGTCGTAGCGGTAGCCTGCCAGCGTCTCGCTGAACAGCTCGATTTTGCCGCTCGGGGTTTTCAGCGCGTGCTGTTCCGGGTCATCACGAAACGCTTCGAAGAAGACGAACGGCTTGTCGTCCATCGGAATATCGACATAACCCTGATGCCAGAACGCGTCGAATTCCGGCCACGCTTGTCCCGTCTCTCCCTGGCGTTCGCGGCACTGCTGATACATCATCGCCAGCCAGTCGCGCTCGCTGCGGCCCTGCGTGAACGTATCGCCGTAACCCAGCCGTTGCGCCAGCTCGCTGAAAATATCCACGTCATTACGGGCGTGATGCTGCGGTGCGATGGCCTGATGCATGGCGAAAATGTAACGATCCCGAGACGAACCGCCGATGTCGTTGCGCTCCAGCGTGGTGGTCACCGGCAGCACGATATCCGCCATACGGGCGGCGGGGGTCCAGACGATATCCTGCACTACGACGGCATCCGGCTTACGCCAGCCTTCCACCAGCCGGTTGAGCTGTTGGTGATGGTGAAACGGGTTGCCGCCCGCCCAGTGGATCAGATGGATATCCGGATAGGTGTGCGTCTGGCCCTGAAATGTGTAGGGCCGGCCGGGTTGCAATAGCATGTCGGCGATACGCGCGACGGGGATGATGCTGCCGCGATTCGGCACTGAGGGCGAGGCCGGGGCAGGGGTGGCGATCCGTTCGTTGCCGACGCTGTTCATCGAGCCGTGTCCGAACGAGAAGCCGCCGCCGGGCAGGCCGACCTGGCCCAACATGGCGGACAGGGCGATCATCATCCAGTAGGGCTGCTCGCCGCGATGCGCGCGCTGTACGGAGTAGGTGCAGGTGATAAAGCTGCGCACGCCGATGAGTTGTTGAGCAAGCCGCGCGATCCGCTCGGCGGGAATACCGGTGATGGTGCTGGCCCACTCAGGCGTTTTGGGCGTGCCGTCGGTGCGGCCGTCGAGATAGTCGCTCAGAGCGTCGTAGCCCACGCAGTAGCGTTCCAGAAACGCACGGTCATCCGCCTCAAGACGGCGGATCTCGAATCCCAGCGCCAGCATCAGCGCCACGTCGGTGTTGGGGCGAATGGGTATCCATTCCGCGTCAACGAAAGCCGGGCAGTCGTCGCGCATCGGACTGATATTGATGACCGGAATGCCTCTGGCTTTAAGCATCTCCAGGGCGACTTTCAGCGTATGCTGACCCGCGCCGCCGGAAGCCACCTGTGCGTTTTTCAGCGCCAGCCCGCCAAAGGCGATGAACAGCTGGCAGTGATCCGCCACGCTGCGCCATTCGGTCACTTTACCGGTGAGCGGATGGAAGGTGCCGATGACATAAGGGAGGAAGAACTGCGCCGCGCCCCAGCTGTAGTTGCCTGCCTGATCGACCGCGCCGCCGCCGGCGAAGTAGAAGCGGCGCACCTGCGAGCGCGCGTGGTGATAGCGTCCGGCGGAGGACCAGCCGTAAGAACCGGCGAACAGACCGTCGGCGCCGTAGCGATCGCGCACGCGCCGGTTTTCTTCAGCCACTAGATCCAGCGCGACATCCCAGTCCACCTCCACAAACGGTTCTTTGCCGCGCAGCGAGGTGTCGCTGTTTTCCCGTTTCGCCAGCCAGGAACGGCGAACGGCGGGTTTGCGGATGCGCTGGGGTGAATAGACCAGCGGCACAATGCTGTCGAGCATCGGGGACGGATCGGGATCGGCGGCAAACGGCTCGCAGCCAATCAGCCTGCCGTCTTCCACTACGGCCGTAAATGCGCCCCAGTGCGCGAGATGGGGGTAACGCGTTATTGTCATAGTGCCCTCGGAAAATCAGTATTTTTTCCTCGCCGAAGAGCCGGCATGTATTGTTGGCGGATGATAATGATCCAGATAAGCAATAAACACGATGTCAATCGGATGGTAAAGAGGGTAGGCGCTTTTTTAGTTCGGTCGGATAGTGCTCAAGGTGCATGCGGTTGATTTTCAACCGACTTGATGGGGGAGTCGATGGTTCAGTAAGACTTTTAGGGCGCGCGTTGATAACGTCAGTCGGAACGACGTAATCCCTGTTTCAGGCGCATGTTTATCTTGCCTGCGGCAAACGAGTCCCTACAGCTCTGGGCCTGACATTCTTCTTCTTAGGATTGGTATAACCTTTGCTTGTGTAAAGTTGTGTATATTCACAGAAGGGATCACAGGCCGATGACCGACACAATCCATACCAATCAAAATCGCCGCGAGATGTTCAAATATTCAGGGGCGTTACTCGGTGGTTTGGCGCTGGCAGGGCTGAACAAATCGGCGCTGGCTTCTTCTCTCGCCGGTAGCAAAAGCAGCGGCACCACCACGGAGCCGGTGATTCGCATCAACTACAATGAGAACCCGTTGGGGATGTCGCCCAAAGGGCAAGAGGCGGCGCGTCTGGCCATTGCCAAAGCCAACCGCTATCCCTACCAGGAAGAACGGCAGTTGCAGGAAAAAATCGCCGGACTGCACGGCGTGGAGAAAAGCAAGGTGCTGATGCTACAGGGCTCCTGCGAGGGCATTCGCTCCTGTTTCGAAGCGCTGGGCACGGCGAAAACCCAGTTGGTTATTCCCGAACTGACTTACGAAGGCGGCCCTAAGTACGCCAAAATCATGGGGATGAATATCGTTCGGCTGCCGATGTTGCCGGGTTGGACGTTTGATATCGAGGCGATGAAAAAGCGGTGGCTGCCTACCACGGTCCGACCATCGTTTATATCGTTAATCCCAACAATCCCAACAATCCCAACAATCCCAACAATCCCACCGCCACCATTACGCCTGCGGATCTGATCGAGCCGTGGATCAAAAGCAAACCGGAGGACACGCTGTTTCTGGTGGATGAAGCCTACGCCGAGTTCGTCAACGACCCACGGTTCCGTTCGGTGGACGGGCTGATCCGCGAAGGGTGCGACAACATCATCCTGCTGAAGACCTTTTCGAAGATCTTCGCGATGGCCGGTATGCGAGCAGGCTATGCGATTGGCAATCCCGCACTGCTGGCAAAAGTGGCGGACTACAACACGTCTGAGTCACTCAACTATTGCGCGATAGCGGTTGCCGGCGCGTCGCTCGACGACAAAGCCTTCATAACCTACAGCAAAAAAACCATCGATACGTCCCGTCAGATCCTGATCGATACCTTGAAATCTCTGAACCTGGAGTATATGCCATCAGAGGCCAACTTCCTGTTCCACCGTATCAAGGTGCCGCTGGAGGGGTATCAGAAGCGTATGAAAGAGCATGGCGTCTTGATTGGCCGCGCCTTTCCGCCCGCTACTGACTGGTGCCGAATTTCCATGGGCACGCCCGAAGAGATGCTCACCTTCACCCAGCTGATGCGGGAGCTCAGGGCTGGCTGTAAGCGTTTAATCGCGAGGCGTCAGAGGCGGCCGTGATACCGCTTCTGACGTCATCATCCTGTGTTCTTCCGAGCTTCGTCGCCGAGGTGCGTCAGGCCTTGACGGCGCGCTTGCTGGGGATGAGCGCGGTCAGCGGTTTTTCCACAACACGGTAGGCAATCATCCCAACGGCCAGCGAAACCAGCGTGGTCAGAATAATCACCGCCGTTTGATTGATGTCGCTGACGGACAGTTTTTTCATCAACATGGACAACGTCATGGTGACAAAACCGTGCGCTAAATAAATGGAATAGGACGCATCGCCGATCAGCATTAATGCGCGGGAGGTCCATCCTTCCAGAGAACAGGCGGAAAACAGCACGATAAAAATAGGGCAAATATAAAAAACAACGGGCAGCCAGGCGGGTTGGAATAGACGACAAATCAGGTAAAGGACCAGAACCATTCCGGATAATAAAAACCCTTTTTTTAAGGTCAGTTGCTCGGACAAAAAGAAAATAACCATCCCCGCCAGAAAATACAGCAGAATAGGATTGGTCAACAATATGCTGGCGCCTGTATCCGCAGGGAGCCATTTCCCGATGAGATAGGAAATCAGGAAACAGAACGAAAGGGTCAGCAATATATGACTTTTCTTACCGAAGAAAATACATACCGCAAACAGGCAGTAAAAAAATATTTCGTAAATCAGCGTCCACCCTTGAGATAAGATCGGATTGATGCGCCCGTCCTCGCCGATATGCGGCAACAGCAGGTAAGAACTGAGAATTTTGCCCATATCGAAGTGGTGACTTTTTAACGCCAGCCCGGCAAGCCACAGCGCCAGCAGCGCGGTCGTCCAGAACCAATAAGGGGGAATCACCCGGTTAATTCTGTGAATCAAAAATTTTTTCGCCTCTTGCGGCGACCACGTTTTCTTATGCGTCGTTTTCATCATGATAAAACCGCTGATGATGAAAAATATATAGACGCCTAACGTGCCGAGATCTTCGAGTCGATATCCATTTTGAATACCACCATTATAGATGGCCGTTGTGGTGTGCGCGAAAATAACCATGATGGCGGCAATACCACGCCAATACTGAATATAGCTTAGTTTTTTATTCATATTTAATACTCTGAAACTCAGTGTGTCGGGGCTATTTCAGTGGCTCAGAGTAGGTGAAGCTATTTTTATTCTCAATGAAATACTACGCTTTCTAATCATAAACAGAATTATCTCTATTCCCCGCGTTGATGTTGTCGCTGACGTTTCGGTCCGGTCACGGCGTTCCGCCGGAAGCGTCGGTTTTACTTTCACCCTATCGACGGATGAGGTATTGCTATCGGGCTGAAGCGGTCGCCTGGGTCGCACCGGGCGGTTTTGTTACCCGTCGAACGGGCCTTCGACCCGCTTCGCCGTTTGTCTGTTCATCATCAGGAGTGTTGCCATGCATCAGAATCGGGGATCGAATTACCTGCGGCCATACCGCGACGATAGGTTAACGCCGTATATCGAGATTGACGATCTGCGCCTGCAACGAAATCTGCGGCAGATGCAGCTGAAAGCGGACGAGGCGGGCGCCAGCCTGCGGCCCCACGTCAAGACGCACAAGAGCGTCGTTATCGCTCGTCGGCAGATCGCGGCGGGCGCGGTGGGGATTACGGTGTCCAAACCGAGCGAAGGCGTCGCCTTTATCGAAGGCGGCATAGAAGATGTTCTGCTGGCCTATCCGGTCGTGGTCCCTGAGAGCATTCGTGAACTGCTGGTCGTCGCAGCCTATCGCCGTGCGCGGGTCTCTTTTATCGTCGCCGATCCGCTGGGCGTTGAAGCCATCGCCTGCGCGGTGAGGGAGCAAGATGGCGATCCCGTCATCGTGTATGTGAAGGTTGATGTGGGGCTGGGCCGGGTGGGTGTTGATCCGCACGGCGAAGGCGGCGTCACGCTGGCGGGGCATATCGCCCGTTGTCCCGAGCTGCGGTTCGGCGGTTTGGTATCTCATGCCGGTCATGCCTATGGCGCCTCGGGGATTGCGCAAATCCAGACGATAGCAAAAGACGAAGCGATGCTGCTGCGCCAGCTACAGACGCGCATTTTGCAGCACGGCGCGGTCAGCCGCTGCGCCATCTCCACCGGTGCGACGCCGACGGCGTTGGGAGCGCCGGTCGCGCCGGGGGTGGATGAGATTCGACCGGGCAACTACGCGCTGCTGGATTTAACGGCTATTCGACTCGGACTGTGCCAACCGGACGATCTGGCGATGAGCGTTGTGGCGCGGGTGGTGGCAGTCAACGATCGCTATGCGATTATCGATGCCGGTTCGAAAGCGTTGACGTCCGATCGCGGGCCTCATGGCACGGGCGCCAGTCATTGGGGGATCGCCATCAGCGAGCATTTGCCTCTGGCCTATACGGTGGAGAAACTTTCCGAAGAGCACGGTTTTGTCCCGCATCAGGGGCAGCAGCCGCGTTTGGGTAGCCTGATGCGGGTCTTCCCCAATCACGCCTGCGCGGTAATGGCGCAGTTCAACCACTGGGTGCTACGCGGGGAGGACGATGCGGGAAAAGTCATGCCGACGGAAGGGCGGGGCTGTTTTCTGTAATATGCGCTGGCGGCAGCAGATTTGCAGCCAGCGACAATCGCGTCCTGAGCACGAGCCACGATGTGGTTACGCCGTTTCGGTCTCCGGCGCGGCGATGAATTTTTGCTGGCCTTGCGCTTTCAGCCAGGCCATCAGCGCTTCGCTGCTCATTGGGCGAGCATAAAGATATCCCTGCATCAGCTGCACGCCGCACCGTTTGAGGTAGTCATATTCATAGGCGGAGTTGACCCCCTCGGCTACCATTCTCAGCGCCAGGCGGTGGCTAAGATTGATGATCGCATCCAGCACCGGCGTATCCCGGTGGGCGGATTCGATCGTGCCGATGAAACCTTTATCTATCTTGAGATAGTCCAGCGGAAACATTTGCAGATAGGACAAAGAACAGTGCCCCGTGCCGAAATCGTCCACCGCGATACGAATGCCCTCGCTTCGAAGCTGCGTCAGCTTTTGTATGACATCCTGAGTATCGCTGATCAGACTGCGTTCCGTGAGCTCCAGGGTGATCTGAACACGCTGATGCCGCAGCGTTTTTGCCAACTGATGGATATCATTCACAAAGTCGGGATGATGAATATGCGCCGCCGCGATGTTGATCCCCAGCCGAAAATCTTGCGGCAGCGTCCAAGCGCTGACGTCGGCGGCCAGCAGTTTAAACAGGTGTTTCGATAACGGAATAATCAACCCTTCGTTTTCGGCGGAGGGAATGAAAACGTCGGGGCTGATGGTACTGCCACCCGGCCTAAACCAGCGCAACAGCGCTTCCGCGCCAATACAGCGTTCGGACTCCAGGTCGTACAGCGGCTGGTAATGCACCGAAAACTCATTGGCTTGTATCCCTTTACGCAGCTCATCGCGGAGCGATATCTTGCGTTTTTTCCAGGATCTCACGATGTAGATGAAGATCAGCGATAAAAACAGCGACAGCGGCAGGAACGTCAGGAAGTCATTAAGCCAGTCTTGCAGTATCTCCACCGGCTGCACCTCGGCGCTGACGATAATCGGATAACGTTTGGACGCACGTTCGTGATACAGCGGCGAGATAAACGGAAGCAGCGTTTGACTCTTCTCACCTTCCTGGATGCGAAAACCGCCGTTGAACTCGACGGTCAACTGATAAGGACGGGCGTTATTGATGGCGCTCATGAAATCGAGCAGATATTGACCGTCGACAATCACGAAGGCGCCGTAGGTCGGCGAAAACTGTCGGGCGAAAATAATCGCGGGGCGGCTGGGCACGCCGCGCGTGCGCGGCACCGAAATGCTCCATCGTTCCGGCTGTACCGCAGGCAACGGAGACTGGATGATCTGCGTCAGCGGGATGACCTGATCGCCGGAGACGGAGGAGCAGTACATATCCCGTCCGCTCATCAGCCCCAACGAGCGGAAATAGGCGGAGAGCGTACCTTGCCTGATGAGATCGTTGAGTACCGATTCACAGGATTTTCCCTTCAGAGACGATAACCGGGCCACCTGATCCCAGGCCATGCCGTTGATCGTTTCCGCCTGATGCAGAATCACCTGGGTCGTGGCTTCCAGATCGCGCTTCACGTCCTGTCTGGCGATGATATAGCTGAAGATGATGCCGAGAAGCAAAGGTAATAAGGCGGCGGCAAGCAGTCCTGCTCTGTATTTACGAGCCTGAGTGCGACTATAGACGATCAAGAAAGCCTCCATTCTAAGATGGTTCAGAACATTATTGCTGGTTTGAAAAGGGTAGGGGAACAGCGAGATGCGGTTCTAGACCAGACGCATTATGCCGGAAATCTCTTTGCAACAAGTGTAGCACTCGCCGTCCCGGCGCGGGAATAAGTTGTTGGGGGCCAACGGAAGACAATATGACCTGCCGCGCGGAACGACAGGTCGGGGATTATCGGCGCTTGCGCGGCGGCGGAGAAAGCGGCGCTACTTAACGTCCGCGTAAGGCGTCATCGGCAGGATCGGCATATCCATATCGCCTTGCCAGCCCGCTCCCGAATAGCGTAGGTAGAGGACGGCATGGCTGGGCGTATAGTCCTTGGCTTTCTGGATATCGACGCTGAGGCCCAGCGTCCAATGCTCTGTCAGCCGTCGCTCCACCTGTGCCTGCAAGGTGTAGCCGATCCCCTGACTGCTGCCGCTGGCCGAGGCCCGATCGCTGTCGAAGCCGGGGTAGACGGGATAACGTCGCTGACCGGCGGTTTTCGAACGAGACCAGGAGACCGAGCCGCCCAGATCCAGCGACCAGTTATCCATACGCTGCCGATAAGTGACCGGCACCGCGAGCGAGAGGTAGCGCTGCGGGCTGTAATAGCCGCCCTGACCGTAGGTGTAACCGCTGAGATCTTTCTGGTAGCGCCAAACCATGCTGTTGAAACCGAGGGTCGCGCGACGGTGATCTTCGTTGATCAGCTTGTAGTAATAGCCGCCCATCAGACGCCGGCGCTGGTTGCCGGCGACGTTTTTACCGTTGATGCGATGAGCGCTGATGTCGCCCCACAGGCCGTGATCGCCGCCGTGATCGTAGCTCAGACCGATTGCGCCTCCCGTCGCTACGACGCCTCCCCAGGTATTGCCGTTGCCGCCGCCCGGGTTCTGCGCGCCCGCAAATGCCAGCAGCGAGCTGGAGATAGGCCGGCGCGAGGCGGTGAAGGTCACGCCCACATCATGGATATCGGTTTTACGGCTGATGCCGCCGACCCAGTTCAAGACGCGAAAGCCTATCGGCGTCGTTCCCATATCTACCGACCAGTCCTGATGGCGCCAGCCCGCGCCCAGCGCCACGCCTTCCGCGCGCTGCGTTCGAGCGCGGCGGCAACCTGAGTCCGCGCAGGTGCCGAACAGGCTGGTGTGCGTGCCGTTGGCGGCGCTGAATTGCCCTGCGGAGACGGCGACATGGTCAACGCGCAGGAATCCTCGGCCGTCCGCGATCGGCGTTTCCCCCTGCAACATGGTGGTATGCGCGGTGAAGTCAGATTGACCGCCGGTCCCCTTGTTGCGCGAATAATCCTGCGCCACGGAGAGCGTGGTGTCCTGCTGGCGATAGAGCGACGCGGCGTCGGCACGTATTGAGCGCTGTAGCCAGCTGTCTTCCGGGCGCAGGCGAGTCAAGGCGGTGAAGGCGGCGTTATCGCTCGGCGGGGCCGGGGTGATGCCGCTGTCGACCATGGCCTGACGGTAGTCCTCCCGCGCCTCGTCGGGATGTCCCTGCTGGCGGGCGAGGCTGGCGGCGTCACGGTAAATCCGCGCGCCCTCCGGGGAGGGTGGCGTCTGCGCGGCGCGGCGTTTTAGCTGCGTGTACAGCGAATTGGCCCGCTGCGGTTCACCCAATCGCCACCAAAGATTGGCGGTGCGTCTGCCCTGATCCAGCGAGGGTTCGACGGGACCCGTTGACAGCGCAGCCAGCGTCGTTTGCGCCTCCTGCCGACGGCCCTGCGCGGTGAGCGCTTCCGCCTGACCGATACGTGCGTCGCCGTTAAATGGGTCGCGCGTCAGCACCTGTTGATAGCCGGTCAGCGCCGCGTCGGTGTTTCCTTGCTCCAGCGCCCAGTCGGCCTGAACGACGCGGCGACGCGGCGTGTCCGGCAGCATGTGCAGCAGAGCGTGCGCCTGCGCATCCCGTCCGGCGGCGTGCAGCGCATAGGCGCGGGTATAGACGTCCTCGTGCTGCAAACGCGTCATCAGATCCTGCAAACTTTGCTCACGGAGTGCTTCCGGCACGCTGTTCAATAGCGCCAGCGCACGATGAGCCCGATCGCTGCCGGACAGATAGAGGCTATAGGCGTAGAGATGGGTAGCGTCGTGCGGCTGTTGGCGCGACATCGCCTCCATCTCGCGGTCGGCTACCTCCGGCTGTCCGGCAGCGCGCAGCGCGGTGGCCAGGCGATAGTGCAGCCAGACATCATCCGGCGCGAAGCTAATGGCTTCGCGGTACTTCTCGACCGCCGGCGTCCAGCGAGACTGAGCGGCCAGTCGGTCGGCATCCGCCCGCAGCGTATCGCTGCGCAGTGCGTTGAGCGTGGCGAGCAGGGCGCGTTTTTGCGCGGGCGTCAGTCCGTTCTCGATAAACGCCATCGCTTTCTGCGGCGACTCCTGCTGGTAGAGCGTCACCAGCCGCCGCGCCGCCGTGGCGTTACTGTCCATCTGCAGCGCCTGGCGGTACAGCTGTTCCGCCGCGAGGGGATGATGACGCGCCAGCGCGACGTCGCCGAGTCCGATAACCGCATCGCTGCCGTCGTTATCCAGCGTGCGCGCCTGCCGGTACTGCCGCTCGGCCGTGTCGAGATCCTGCGCGGCGAGCGCGCTGTCTCCGCAATCGACGGCCAGCCAGTAGCGGGTGGATTCCAGCAGGCTCTGCCATTTGGCGACCTTCAGGCTTGCTTCGTCGACCTGGATAGCCTGCTCAAAATAGTGAACCGCCGCGGCGCGTTGGTTGCTGCGAGCCAGCGCCTGTCCCATCGCGCCCAGCACGTCGGCGTCGTTGGGATTGGCACGCAGCGCCTTCTGCAGCGCGGGGATGGCCGTCGCGCCTTCGCCTCGCGCAACGCGGGCCAGGCTGGCGGCGCGCTGTTGAAACACCGGATCGGCTAAAAGTTCCTGCTGACGATCCAGCTCCTGCCGCCCGTTTTGGTACTCATCGCCGGTGGTGAACGTCGTCAGGTATTCGTGCAGTTGCGCCACGCTGTCGCCGGTAATCGGCTGCGCTTTGATGTATTTAAGCCACAGCTCGGCGGCGTCATCGCGCCCGCGGGCGTTGTCGGCCAGCGCCCGAAGCGTGGTGATGGCCTGCCGCGCATCGTCCTGGGAGAACAGCATCCGGGCGATCTGCATCCGCACGCTAACGCTGCCGGGGTACTGCCGATCCAGCGCCTGAAGCTGTTTTAGCGCCAGCGGCTCCTGACCCGGGATGCGTGCGGCCAGCCGCCAGTATTCATAGGCGATGTCCACGGTGGGATAGACGCCGTGAAACAGCGCGTCGTAGGCCGCGCGCGCTTCCACCAGCCGACCGGAGGCCGCCAGCAGGCGGGCTTCCTGCCACTGCTGACGGCCTTCCGCCGTCGACAGCATCATGCTGACCGTGGCCTCTTGGGCGGCAGGGGAGTTAGGCGCTTCGGCGTTCAGCCGGTCCATGTAACGCTGGGCTTTGGTTCGGTCGCTCTGCATCAGCGCGTGCCGCAACAGGGCGGCGAGGACGTCCGGGTTATCGGGCGCGATATTCTCTAGTCGATAAAGCGACTGCTTCACCAGTTCGAGCTGGTGGCTGGTTTCTCCCATTCGAACCTGCAGCAGCAGCCAGTCGACGGGGGAAATACCGCGCTGGCTGTCAGCAACGGGCGCAGAGACGGCATAGACGGCGGGCGCCGCGGGGAGTCCGGCGAGGGCAGGCAGCATGAATCGCAGCCAGTTTATCTTGATGTTACGCATGTTTCTTTCCAGGCGGGGATGACATCGCCGTGCGGCGAAAAGCGGAAAAAGCGGCTGTCCCAACCGGTGCCGAACAGGGTCAGAACGGTGCGGTAATAGGCCTTTTCGCTAAAAGGGGTATTCCACACGCGCTGGCGTTGCTCGGACAGGGCGGGAGAGCGTTGGAGCAGCGGCAGCAGCGCGGCGGAAAAGCCGGCGTTGCCGAGTGGCTCGCTTGCTGCATGACTGACGTTAATGCGCTCCGGCGGCGCGGCGTGGGTTTCCACATAGCGGGCCATCGGCATAAACGCCTGCGACAGCGACGCCTTGTCCGGGTCGCCGTCATCCAGCATGCCTGCCCACAGATATACCCTAATGGCGTTATAACTCCCGACCGGTTCTTTGCCCTCATCGAAATGCCAACCGGTTCCCGACGTCCATGCGATCCAGTCCGGCGAGAAACCGCGCGGCGCGGTATCGATCAACAGCTTCATCGCTGTGCGATGCAGACGAGACCAGAGGCTGGATTGCTCGACGAAGCTGGCCAGCAACGACGGCGGCAAATAGCTCGGATTGACCGTCCAGCTTGTCTGCGACGCGAAGCCGTATTTTCCCGGCAGCAGTACAGGGCCGAGATCGGGCACCTCGGCCGTTTCTTCCCGGGCGATGCGCTGGAGCAGCAGGGTGCCCATGACCTGATAAGTGCGGCTTTGCCACAGCTTTCCGGCCTGTAACAGCGAATAGGCGATCCACAGGTCGGCGTCGGCGGCGGAGTTATCGTCCCGCAGCGTCTGGCGGCCGGTCGCCGCATCGCGCCCCCACAGCCAACCGGGCAGGCGCAGCGTCAGATCGCCGTTCGCCAGATGGGTTTCCGTCCAGGTCAGTATGCGGTCAAAGCTGTCGCGGTCATTCGCCGCGAGGGCGAAAAACAGCGCGTAGCTTTGTCCTTCGGAGGTGGTGATGGGGTCGCCCTCGTGGGGATCGATGACCTGACCGTCGGCGCTGATATAGGCCTGCCGGAACTGTTCCCACTGCGGCCAGCGGCATTTTGCCGTCGCAACGCTGCCAAACAGCAGCGCCAGCACACCCCAGCAGGAAACTCTCAGCCGTCTCACAGAAACGCGTCCTCGTCGTCGAGACGACGCTGGCTGATACGATGCATCAGCCGCCAGGTCATTAATGCCAACAGGATGACCATAAAGACGGCGAGGGAAGCCAGCCAGACGGGATGCGAGGACATCGCGCTCCAGATGCTCTCCCACCACGGCAGGTAGCCCACGAACCAGGTGTCGCCGACCCGGAGGCTATTGACGCCGGACTCGCGAATGATGGAGACGGCGCCGAAGATAGCGGCGCGTTTGCCGGTATCGTTCAGCGCGTCATTCAGCAGTGCGTAGGCGCGCGGGGTATCGGCCAGCAGCGCGACCACGCTGCGCTGGTCATGGTAGGGAGACTGGAAGCTGACGATTGCCGCCATCGGCCCTTCGGACAGGATCGTGGTCTGGCTCTCCGCCATACGGTCGGAGGCGGCGGCCGGCGTATGCAGCGCCATTTGACGCAGCGGCTTTTTCACCCAGCTTTTGGTGGTATCCACCAGCAGATTGACGTCGCGACCCTCGCGCAGATTATCCGGCAGGCTGCCGATCATCAGCAGGTCCGCGTCCTGGTTTTCCGCCTGCTCCCAGTCGTCCGCAATGCGCACGTTCAGGGCCGGGAAGCCGGTCTGCGCGCCGATATTGCCCATCACGTTAAGCAGCGTGCTGACCTGCGCCGGTTGCGGATGCGCGTTCACTAGCAGCAGCGTCTGCGACAGATCTGCATGACGGCTGAACGGGAAGCCCGCGTTGGCGAAGGCGCGCAGCGACGGCATTTCCAGATAGTGGCGATAGCCGGAGAAGTCGACGGTCGAGTCGCCGTCGATCACCACGTGGTTGGCGACCGGCATCACGGTTTCGCAGCGCTCTTCCTGGATGCCGCCGATCTGGTGGGCGGCGTAGTCGAAGTCAAAACGCAGCTGGTTCGCCGCGCCGAGGCGCAGCGCGGGCAGCGTCACCGCCGCATTGGTGTCCTGCTGTCCCTGAATCAGCGGGACGTGCAGTAGCCACTGGCCGCTGCTGTTTTTCGTCGTCAACGGCACGTCCTGCACAAACTGATTATTCAGGTTCACCGCCAGACGGGAGCCGTCGTTCTGGCGCGGCGAGGTGTAGCGGTACATCACATTCATGTCGATGCTGCGTTCGCGCACCAGATAGAGATCCGGCGGCAGTCTTAACAGCAGGGAGATAGGTGAAGGCTGCAACCCATCAGACTGGAACTGCGTCTCGTACTGCTGCAGCTCGGAGAAGCGGGTCGGGCGGTCGGTATGCGCCCAGTTCGGCGCGTCGTAGGGCAGACGCGGCGCTAACTGACGCACGTTGTCGATAGTGGACGACTGGCCGCGCAGCAGGACATCGCCCTGTGCGATCCCCTGAACGGCAGTGATCAGGTCGGTATCGTCCCGGCCCAGTATCAGCAGCATTTTGTTGTACGGGTCGTCCGGCTGGCTGAGGATCTCCACGGTGGGCTTGGCGACCGGCGGATAATCTTTTAGAAAGTCCGGGCGGTGCGCGTTGGTGGCGAACACGACGGCGTGCTGATGCGACGGCAACTGGTTATACAGCACCGGGAAGCGCTGTCCGCGCCAGTCGGCTTTGACACCGAACCAGGATGCCAATATAGCGGCGGCGCGCTGTTCGGTCGTCGAGGGACGGGCGGAGAACACCACCGGCAGTTGAAGCGGCTGGGCGTCGCGGCTGTCGAAGAACGGTTCCGGAAAGCGAGACAGGTCGTTCTTGAGCGGCAGCTTTTGCAACGTCAGTTTCAGCGTGCTGTCTTGACCCACCGCCATCCAGATAGCCGTGTTGGTGCTGTTTTCACACTGGTTGGCGTAGTGACCCACCAGCGACAGACGGACGCGGTTGAAATCGGTGATAAAACGCGGGTCAAGTTCCAACTGGGTCTGGTTGTTCTTGCCTAGCTGTTCGGCCGTGATGGGCACAATGCCCACCAGCGCGTCGTTAAGAAACACCTGCAGATGCGACTGCGAGGGCAGCAGCGCGGGCGAAGGGCGATAGCTCAGTTGCAGTACGGCCCGGGTGACTAGTTCATCGCTGCGCACGCCGAACTCTATCTGACCGTCCGGGCGCATCCCCTGCAACTGGAAGCTGCCCGGCGGAGGCGCCAGACGACTGAACGGCAGCAGGCTGTCGCGCAGCGGCGCCGTCGCCTCCGTCTGCTCGGACACGCTCTGCGGCGCGGCATTATCGATGGCGGCAACCGTCCCCGCCGTGGCGGTATGCTCGGAGAACACGTCCGCATGAGTGATTGGAGAGAGTCCAAATAGTATAAAAGTGAACCAACGTAATCTTCTTGTCATTGTGTCATCATCAGTGGGGTCATACTTTCTGGCCGGCAGCTCCGGCAGAGTGGGTCCTGACCTGTTGGGGAAAAAGCGAAGCCACCCAGGCGACGAACGTCGTCAGCATCATAAACAGCCGCCGTAATCGGGGCGGTCCGTACTCGGCCAGACGTAAGTAACCTTTGAAACCCAGTACGGCGATATCCGCGAGGCTATGCAGAGGTTTGTCCTGAGGGAAGCTGTCCTGCCATAGCGCCCAGGTGTCGGCGCGGGCAAACGTGCATTGGATGAAGTCGACCTGCTGCTCGGTCGTCAGATTGTGCAGCCGAATCCCGGCTGCGCGTCCCAGAACGCGTTGGACGCAGCAGGGGAAGTAGAACTCCTGACCGTCTCGTTGCAATATCAAAAACACTTTCTCGTTTTTGCGCAGCGCCAGTTCGTCCCGCAGCTCTACTCCGACGCCGCCGTCTGAGTAGTCGCGCAGCGTGCAGGGCAGCATATGACCGTTTTCCCGCGCCAGCGCGGCGGGCATATCGATGTCCACACGGTGCGACTCGCGCAGCTGCCGGGCTTCGACCGCGACGGAAACGGCGCCGCCGAGGATCACCATGTTGTACAGCACCCAAATAAGGCTGATGACCACGGTCAACATCTCGTTCTGCGGACCGTAGTACAGCCGCCAGAACGCCATGACCAGGCCCGCCAAATTCAGCAACACCAGCATGACGTAGGGACGGGTGATCACCCAGTCGAGGTGTTTCTGGGTCACCAAACCGCCTTTAGCGGTGACGTTGAATGTGCCCTTGTTGGGATTGAACAGCGCGACGGTGGTGGGCCGGGCGATATACCAGGCCAGCACGGTTTCATACACCTCGCTCCAGAACGAGTGACGATAGCGTCCCTGAATGCGGGAGTTAGTCAGGCTGGTGTGCAGCATGTGCGGCAGCACGTAAATGGCGATGGCCAGCGCCGGCGCAAAAATGATGTAGGCATGGCATAGCAGGAAGGCCAGCGGAGCCAGCAGGAAGATCAGCCGCGGAATGCCGGAGAGAAAGTGCAGCATGGCATTGGCGTAGCACAGCCGCTGCATGAAGGTCAGCCCTTTCCCCATCAGCGGATTGTCCAGACGAAAAATCTGCACCATGCCGCGCGCCCAGCGGATGCGCTGGCCGATGTGCGCGGACAGGCTCTCCGTCGCCAGCCCGGCCGCCTGCGGGATGCGGATATAGGCCGACGAGTAACCGAGCCGGTGTAGACGCAGCGAGGTGTGCGCATCTTCCGTGACGGTTTCAACGGCGATGCCGCCGATCTCATCCAGCGCGCTGCGGCGGATGATGGCGCAGGAGCCGCAGAAAAACGTGGCGTCCCAGACGTCGTTGCCGTCCTGCACCAGTCCGTAGAACAGGGTGCCTTCGTTCGGTGTACGGCGGAAACGGCCGAGATTGCGCTCGAACGGATCCGGCGAGAAGAAGTGATGCGGCGTTTGCAGCATCGCCAGCTTCCTATCTTTCAGAAACCAGCCCATCGTCATCTGCAGGAAGGAGCGCGCCGGCACATGATCGCAGTCGAAAATGGTGACGTATTCGCTGTTGCAGGCGGTGCGCAGGGCATGGTTGATGTTGCCCGCTTTGGCGTGTTCGTGGGTGGCGCGCGCGATATAGCGAACGCCGATGCTATCGGCGAACGCGCGGAATTCCGGTCGGTCGCCATCGTCCAGCACGTAGATGGTCAGCTTGTCCTGCGGCCAGTCGATGCCCAGCGCGGCGTAGAGCGTGGGTTTGACGACGCTGAGCGGTTCGTTGTAGGTGGGGATCAGCAGGTCGACCGTCGGCCAGATATCGGGATCGTCGGGCAGGGACACCGGCTGGCGATGCAGCGGCCACAGCGTTTGGAAATAGCCCAGAACCAGTACCCCCCAGGCGTAGGTTTCCGCGACGACCAGCAGCAGGCCGAAAACCAGACTGACCGGGTCGTCCCAGTTGAGCGTCGAGCTATAGCGCCACCAGAGATAACGGCAGGAGACGGTCAGCGACAGCATGATCAGCATGATGGTCGGCAAACGGCCGGGCAGCCGGCGCACCACCATCGCCATGCCCCACAACAGCAGGACGAAGATGAGCTGGGTAGCGATATCGAACGGCTGTGAGATGCACAGCAGCCCCAGCAGCCCGACGAGGATCGCGCAGCCAATGAGAGCGAGCCGCCGGAGCCAGGCCGGCAGCCGACCGACCTGGCGTTCGGCCCGCGTATGGAGCTGGCGCTGGCGAGCGCGCTCCGGCAGGCCATCGAGCCAGTGATGAATACGCCGACGGCTGTTCAGCAGCCCGCTGAAGGACGAGCGCTGCGCGTCGCCGGGGAAAAACAGCAGCAGCCAGGCCAGTTGCAGCAGATAACGCAGCGCGTCCAGCGGCTGTGGTCTCTGCGAGTCAATATGTGGAAACAGCCGACGCCGTTCGGCGATAATGGCCTGCCAGGCGGGCGTTTCCAGACGGCAGAAGGTCCAGGCCAACACGACCCACAGGCACTGCGAACACGCCGTCGGGCCGGACACTTCCCTACGCCGATAGCCGCGGTAGCGGCGCTGCAACGCCTGATGAACCGGTGGGCAGAGCAGCCAGCACAAGGGATTCATGCCGTTCGCTCCGTCACGTTCAGTTGCAGCCAGGCCGCCAGCGTCGCTATTTCCTCCGTCGCCAGACTGGATGGCTGGTATTCCCCCACGGGCTGTTTCATCATCAGCGCTTCGGAAAAGGCCTCATCCTGATGGACGACGATCGGGAGCAATGATTGCAGCGTACTGCTCCACAGCTGGCGCAAGTCCCGCTGTACGGCGCTGTTGACGTTGAACAGGTTGAGGAGATACAGGTCGTCGGCGTCGATGTGCGCGCGATGCAGGCGCAGATGGCAGTTGGCGTCCGGCGTGATCACTCGAATCGCCCGATCTGCCGCATGCAGCAGATTCTGCGTCAAGGGAAGCCGATGCGTCGGCATGTCCAACAGAATCCAACGATAGTTCTGACGCAGTATGTTTAGATCATTGTCGATCCAGGGTTGGAGGAAATCCGAGGAAAACGTCTGGTAGTGCCTATGCTCGGCGTCATCCAGTCGACCGAACGGAATGAAGTCGAGGCCGGAGAGATAGCGCATGGCGCTTTCCCCCCACTCCCGGTCTTCGAGCGCGGCGCGCATCCAGCCGTCGCGATAGGACACGGGCGTGTTGAAATGGATCCCAAGCTGGTTGCAGGGCGAAAAGTCCAACGCTATGACCGATTCCCCGCTCTGGTTGAGAGCCCAGGCCAGCGCGGAAGTGAGTGCGGTGGTTCCGGTGCCGCCGCGTATTCCCTGGAGAGCAATTATTGGCATGGGTCATCATTCTCTTGCTGCTCGGAATTAAATTCATGCAGTAGAGACCAGCGCGCAATGACTCTGGCCAGACGATTTTCTCTGGCAATATCGACATACCGAATAGGCGCTAATGAAAAAACTTTATTCATTATGGTAATATCATTTTGCGGCTGTATGCAACCCGCATTTTTATAAACGGCGTTTTCTCTTTTCATCGTCCACTGATGGTTATCGTTTTATATGTGATTAAGAATAAAGCTTTTGGCTTTATTGGAATTATCGGGTTAATCTGTATTATGATCTAAAAGATGGTAAGAATCCATAATTAATGGGATAAGGATGTGATGATTTTTCAGTATATTACAATTATTTTAAAATTAACGACAAGTGATAACGTTGTTTCAATCTCTTTATTATAAAAATTAATCTATGAAATATTTCTCTACGTTAGGAATAGAACAGCTGCCGGATGAATTAATGCTGATTCAGCCGCCAGGTTGTTATTGGGTTACGGTTCAACGGCAGGAAGACGCTATTGCGCTGGCACGACAGATCATAAGCGCCCAGGCGGCGGTAATCTTGCTCAGCTCAGCCACCGCGCCGCGCGAGCTGCTGACTCCGCCGCTGTCTTCAGGGCCGGATCGCATTCCGATGTATTCATTACCGCAAACCAGCAGGGCATTATTGAAGTTGGATAAAGAATTTTTACGTCTATTTTCATTTTCGTCAAATCCACAATTGGTTTTGTTTTATACCGAGGTGAGTGATTGGGATAAATTAACTTCTTCAGAATTGTCCGAGTGGTTAAAGAGAATGAATTTCTCATTAAAGAAGAATTATATTTCGATGGTAATTATTACTTATGGAAGAGAAATAATTTCATTGGGTGAACATCTTCACGGCCTATTTCGCTATTTGAATGGATTTTCGTGTCTCGAATATCAGAAAGATAATTGGAAATATAGAATACATTGGTGGTATAACGCTACGCGATTACTGGCAGATAGACGGTTGGCGTTAATTTTGGAGCACAATCGTTTTTCGATGATGCAACAAGAAGAGCAAAACACGCCATTAACATTGAATGACGAGCATATTTTTATTGCCGAACGCAGCGTATTGGAAGGGGCGCCCCCGTTATCGAATCAGTGGCAATTACATGACGGCAACGATCGGGTTTATGCACGGGCCGAAGAGGCTGACTCCGCGACCGTGATTTTCTGCCTCAGCCACAACGTTCAGACCGGCGGACTGGCTCGCCATATCCACCGACTGCGTAGCCTGCGCGGCGCAGGGCTGAAAATCGTCGTGCGCGAGATGGAGGTGTGTCAGCGCCAGAACGACGAGCGTCTGCTGCTGGCCTGCGGTGTTAATATGATTGTGCCGTTCGGCACCCCGTTGTCGCGTTTTCTGATCATGCTGGAAGGTCTACAAGGGCAATGCTATCAGCGCTATGTGCCGAAAGATTTCACCGTCTTGCGGAAGCTGCAGCAGCCGCTGCGCCAGAAAGGTTTCATGCCTCTGGAGAGGTTCTGCCATACGGTGAGGCTGCTGCTGAACGATCAGCTACTGCCGGAAAATAGCAAGGGCGTACTGGTTGCGCTGACGCCGGTGAGCCAGCTGCGGGCGGAGCAGGCATTGACGCTCTGCAAAACCCGGCGTAACGGAGATGTGTTCACGGTGATGGATAACCGCCTGTATCTGTTCCTATTTTCCTGCCATCTTCATGACTTGAAAACGGCGCTCGCGTCCATCTTCCCGTTGCCTTATGACGAGATTTTCTCCGGCCGTCAGGTTTGGTGCGAAGATCTGCCGATTCTGTCGGAAATCCGTCTGATGGGCGCGAGGGTTCCGCGTGGGTTGACGGAGGTGACGGCCGCCGCCGTCAGCGAGGGCAATACCGTGTCGGCCTCCCCTTCGTCGCGGCGGGTGCCGCAGCGCATCAGGCTGCAGCAGGGCGAGGGGGCGGCCAGATGAATCTGATGGAAATCATGCATGCAGGCATTCTTTTCCTGCTGATCATTTTAGTGTTGTGGGTGTTTCTTCCCCGCTGGCTGTTCGCACGCTGGCGGGGTTTTATTCATCGTCTGACGCCGTCGCGCGCGATGAAATATGAAGGAACCTGGCGGCGAAAATCTTCACAATCGGATGTGAAATAATCATGACTAAAGTAAAACAAGCGGCGCCCAATGCGGTGTCCTCCTGGCGTTGCTGGCGGGGTTTGGGCGGCTGGAATTTCTATTTCTTGCTGAAGTTCGCACTGCTGTGGTTCGGCTATCTCAACTTTCACGCGCTGGATAATCTGGTCTTTCTTTGCTGGCTGGTGTTTCCGCTGCCGTCGCAGCGCCTGCACCGGTTGCGTCAGTGGATCTCGATCCCCATCGGGATCGCGCTGTTCTATCACGACACCTGGCTGCCGGGGATGCAAAGTATCCTCAGCCAGGGGGCACAGCTCACCGAGTTTTCAGGCGATTATCTGCTGGATCTGGCGGACCGGTTCATTAATGGTCGAATGGTCGCTGCGGCGTTCGTCCTCTGGGTTCTGTACCTGTTCATCGCCCAGTGGGTTCGCGTTACCGTGCTGGTGACGGCGATGCTGTGCTGGATCAATATAATCAATATCGCCGGCCCGGCTTTCTCACTGCTGCCCACGACGGCGGCCACCCCTCAGGTAGCCATCAACAACGGCGCGCCGCAGTCCGGCCAGGTTAATGCTTCGTCGGATGGGCTCGACGAGCGCGCGCCGCCGACCAGCGCCAATCTTTCGGCTTTTCTCTCGCGTTTTTACGCGCAGGAAAAGCAGCGGGTCACGCACTTTCCTGACACGCTCCCGGCGGATTCGCAGCCGTTTGATGTATTGATCATCAATATCTGCTCGCTGTCGTGGTCCGATTTGGACACGGCGCAGCTCCGTCACCATCCGCTGTGGAAACGGTTCGATATTCTGCTTGGCAATTACAACTCGGCGACGGGTTACAGCGGTCCTGCAGGTATCCGCCTGCTGCGCGCCAGCTGCGGTCAGACGCCGCACGGCGACATCTACAAGCCGACGGCGGATCACTGCTATCTGTTCGACAATCTCGAAAAATTGGGCTTCCGCCAGCAACTGGTGCTGGATCACCCCGGTATTTTCGGCAACTACCTGAAGTCGCTGCGCGAGCAGGGCCGCATCGGGGCGCCGCTGATGTCTCAGGGGGGGATCGCGCCGTCCTATACTTCGTTCGACGGCACGCCGGTGTTCAGCGATGCGCAACTGATGCAACGCTGGCTGGACGATCGCCAGCAGAGTAATGAGATGCGCAGCGCCACCTTCGTGAACGTGATCCCGCTGCATGACGGCACGCGCGATCTGGGAACGACGCGATCCGCGCCGTATCAGCCGCGTGCGCAGCAGATGTTCGATCAGTTGGAAGCCTTTATGCGCCAGCTCGACGAGTCAGGACGGCGGGTGATGGTGATCGTCGTACCGGAACACGGCGCGGCGCTGGCGGGCGACAAGATGCAGATGTCCGGCTTACGGGATATCCCAAGCCCGGCTATCACGCATGTGCCGGTAGGCATTCTGTTCGCGGGTATGAAAGCGCCTCATCAGGAGCAGCCGCTGCGCATTGATGCACCGACCAGCATGCTGGCGCTGTCCGAGCTGATTTCCCGCGTGGTAGACGGCCAGGTGTTTAACGCGGCCAACGTTAATATGTCGGTCCTGACCGATAACCTGCCGACGACGCCGGTGGTGTCAGAGAACGACGGCGCGGTGGTGATGCGTTACCAGGGAAAAACCTGGATACGGCTCAACGGCGGTGACTGGGTGAATTACCCCTAACGCTGACGACCGTGATGTCTCCGACGATGGCGTCGTGGGTAACACTACGGCGCCATCTTTTGTGTGGATGAAATAAAAAAAGGCCCGCCTCGTGATGATATTCATCATGAGGCGGACCGTCGGATTAGCCAGCGGCTAAGGCTTGACCGCTAGGCTTTCAGTGAAGCCATATCGATGACGAAACGGTATTTGACGTCGCTTTTGAGCAGTCGCTCGTAGGCGTCGTTTATCTGCTGGATGTTGATGACCTCGACATCGGAGACGATGCCGTGCTTGCCGCAAAAATCCAGCATTTCCTGCGTTTCCGCAATGCCGCCGATGCAGGAGCCTGCGATGGAGCGGCGGCCCAACACCATCGGCATCGTGTTCAGCGGCGGTTCGACGTGGCCGAGCTGGCCGACGAACACCAGCGTTCCGTCCAACGCCAGGGTAGTCATATACGGGTTGATGTCGTGTTCATAAGGCACCGTGTCGATAATCAGATCGAAGTGGTTGCTCACCGCTTCCATCTGCGCCGGATCGGAGGACAGCACGATGTGATGAGCGCCCAGACGGCAAGCGTCGGCCTCTTTGCTCTTGCTGCGGGTAAACAGCGTGACATCCGCGCCCATGGCCTGCGCCAGCTTCAGCGCCATGTGACCCAGACCGCCGAGTCCGACGACGGCGACTTTACTGCCTTTGGTCACGTTCCACTTGCGCAGCGGCGACCAGGTGGTGATGCCTGCGCATAGCAGTGGGGCGACGGCCTTCAGATCGAGACTGTCCGGGATCCGCAGCACGAAGTCCTGCGATGCGATGATTTTTTGCGAATAACCGCCGTAGGTCGGCTGGTGATCGTGGCGGTCGAGTCCATTGTAGGTCTGGATACTTCCCTCTTCACAGTACTGCTCCAGACCCTGCCGACAGGGCTGACATTCGCGACATGAGTCCACCATGCAGCCGATACCCGCGAGATCGCCGGGCTTGAACTGGGTCACTTCGCTGCCGACCTCGGTGACTCGGCCGACCACTTCATGGCCGGGGACCAGCGGATAAAGGCTGATTCCCCAGTCGTTGCGGGCCTGATGCAGGTCGGAATGACAGACGCCGCAGTACAGCACTTCAATGACGACATCGTCAGGTCGCGGTTCGCGGCGGGTGAACTCAAGCGGCGCCAGAGGGGCCTGGGCGGACTTAGCGGCATAACCGAGCACTTTCATGTTCATTCTCCTGTTTCATTGGGGTACTACCGTAGGCTTAATGACCGCCAAAACGGTCTCAATGCGGTGTCTGGTTGACATTAGCACTGACAACCGGATTTTACTTCGGTGAGCTGACACTCAAAATCTTTATTGGTCGATCTCCGACGAACGCAAGCATTGCGTCATTTGCCCGGATTTTCACGCGTCAGGCGCGAAACCGCAGCATGAGGTTGAATCCGGCTTCTGTCGGCACCTGTATAGCGTTTCCTTTTTCAATAAACGGCAGATTGCCCGCCAGCAGGCTTTGGCGCGTCTGATCGAGCGAGCGGGTCCTGAAGCCCAGCGCCGCCATGCGCGGCGAGCCGTCGTCGTTGCGCGGCGGCACGCCGAACTCGGCGCGGGCGGCCTCGGCGCTGATGAAACGCACCTGCGTCGTCCCCGCCTGTAAGCGAAGCTCGCCGTCAGGGGCGGAGACGAACGGCGCCGGATCGAACAGACGGCGGTAGATCTCGGCCGCCTCCCGCGGGCGTTCGGCCACGATCACGAACTCGTCGATCTCGACGACGCCGTTGGGATGATCGCGCCACGCCGGCTGCCAGACGGCTTCCGGGGTCAGGTGCAGACAAAAGAAGCTGACCCCGTTCGGGATCGCGTCGCCGCGTAGCCGGGCGATGCGAAAGCGCGCATTCAGCGAACGGCCGTCCGGCAGCGTCACCGGGCGGGAAAAGGCGGCGGGCGGCTCGCCGTCGAGCCCCTGCCGTTGCAGATGGCGATACACGGCGTCCGCATCGTCGGTTTTCCACACCAGTCCGCTCAGACCGAGCGGCGAGCGGCAGAAATCTTTGCCGGTTTCGGGTTCATAGCCCAACAGTTCCAGATAGGTCTCGCCGAAGATCGCCAAATGGTTACTGGAGCCCATCGTGTGATGACCGCGCTCGCTCAGTTGGAAACCCAGACGCCGAAACAGCGCGCAGGCTTCATCCAACCGGTCGGCGACGTTGACGATCACATGGTCGACCACGGGGGGTAATTCGGTCATACGCCATTCTCCCTGCGTTGAAAGATCAATAGCGGGACGCGCCCGCCGGGCTATTGTACCAGCGTTGCGGCGCGTCATGGGGGACGCGTCATGCCGGAAACGGCCGCGCCCGGCCCGGACGCGGCCCGCCGGCCGTTTAGCGGCGTCGCCGATGAATCAGCAGATAGCAGGCCGGAATGACCAGCATGGACAGCAGCGGCGCGGTCACCATGCCGCCTATCATCGGCGCGGCGATGCGCTGCATAACCTCCGAACCGGTTCCGCTGTGCCACATGACCGGCAGCAGCCCGGCCATGATGGTCGCCACCGTCATGGCCTTAGGTCTGACCCGCAGCACCGCGCCTTCATGTATCGCCGCCAGCAGGTCGGTTTCCGTCAGCGCCTGATTCGCGCCGCCGCGTTTCTCAATGGCGTGATTGAGATACAGCACCATAATCACGCCGAATTCGGCGGCGACGCCCGCCAGCGCGATAAACCCGACGGCGACGGCGACGGACAGATGATAGCCCAGCAGGGACAGCAGCCATACGCCGCCGATCAGCGACAGCGGCAGGGTGCCCATGATCAGCAGGGCGTCCTTGATGCGATGGAAGGTGAGATAGAGCAGGATGAAAATGATCGCCAGCGTAAAAGGCAACACGATTTTCAGCCGTTCAGCGGCGCGTTCCAGGTACTCGAACTGACCCGACCAACTGAGCGAGACGCCTTCCGGCAACCGCACCTCGCGCGCCACCGTCTCCTGCATGTCGAGCACGACGGACTTCAGGTCGCGCCCGTGGATATCGACGTAAATCCACTCCGACAGGCGGGCGTTTTCGCTTTTTAGCATCGGCGGCCCATCCGTGATGCGGATATCCGCCAGCTCGGACAATGTCACCTGCCCGCCGCCGGCGGTGAGGACCGGCAGCGCCTTCAGCTTCTCCACGGAGTCGCGGATTTCACGCGGGTAGCGAAGATTGATGGGATAGCGCGCACGGCCCTCGATGGTCTCGGCGATGGTTTCCCCGCCGACGAGGGCGGACACCAGCGACTGTAGCACCCGCACCGAGACGCCGTAGCGAGCGGCTTTCGCCCGGTCGATATCGATATTCACATAGCGGCCGCCGGTCAGTTGTTCCGCCAGCGCCGACGTCACGCCCGGCACGTTGCGCACCGCGCGTTCGATCTGCGCCGCCGCCTGCGCTATCTGCGCGATGCTGCTGCCGTTGACCTTGATGCCGACCGGACTTTTGATGCCCGTCGCCAGCATATCCAGCCGGTTGCGTATCGGCGGCACCCAGATGTTGGCGATGCCCGGCACGTTGACGACCCGGTCCAGTTCGTTCACCAGTTTGTCCTGCGTCATGCCGGGACGCCACTGGTCGCGCGGCTTGAAGCGGATAACGGTCTCCAGCATGGTCAGCGGCGCGGGGTCGGTCGCCGTGTCCGCCCGTCCGGCTTTGCCGAACACGGTATCGACCTCGGGCACCGTTTCGATCAGGCGATCGGTCTGCTGTAACAGACGGCTGGCCTCGCTGACGGAAATTCCCGGCAGCGTCGACGGCATATACAGCAGGTCGCCTTCATCCAACGCGGGCATGAATTCGCTGCCCATGCGCGACAGCGGATACAGCGTGGCCAGGATCGCCAGCGCCGCCGCGCACAGCGTCGTTTTCGGCCGCTTCAGTACGGCCGTCAGCAGCGGCGTATAGGCGCGGATCAGCCAGCGGTTTAGCGGGTTGGCCCGTTCGTCCGGGATGTTGCCGCGAATAAAATAGCCCATCAGCACCGGCACCAGCGTAATGCCGAGACCCGCCGCCGCCGCCATCGCATAGGTTTTGGTGAACGCCAGCGGAGCGAACATCTTTCCCTCCTGCGCCTGCAGCGAGAACACCGGGATAAATGACAGCGTGATGATCAGCAGGCTGCAGAACAGCGCCGGCCCCATCTCCACGGCGGCTTTTTCGGTGATGCGCCAGTAGTCGGTCGAGGAGGGGGTTTGCGACGGATGATCGCGCCGCCATTGTTCCAGCGTCTTGTGCATGTTCTCCACCATAACGATGGAGGCGTCGACCATCGCGCCGATCGCAATAGCAATCCCGCCGAGGGACATGATGTTGGCGTTCACGCCCTGATAGCGCATCACGATAAACGCCCCGAGAATACCGAGCGGCAGCGTGATCAGCGCCACCAGCGCGGAGCGGAAGTGAAACAGGAACAGCACGCACACCGCCGCCACCACCACAAACTCTTCCGCCAGCTTGCCGCTCAGCGTTTTGATGGCGTGCTCGATCAACGGCGAACGATCGTAGACGGGCACGATCTCCACGCCCGACGGCAGGCTCTTGCGCACTTCCGCCAGCCGCGCTTTGACCGCATGCAGCGTCTCCAGCGCGTTCCTGCCGGAACGCATGATGATGATGCCGCCCGCCACTTCGCCTTCGCCGTTTAGCTCGGCGACGCCGCGCCGCATCTCCGGCCCCCGGCGCAGGTCGGCGACGTCCGACAGCCGCACCGGTACGCCGTCGCGCGCGGTGATGACGATATTCTTGAAATCATCCAGGTTCCTCAGGTAGCCGGAGGCGCGCACCATATATTCGGCTTCGCCCATCTCCAGCACCCCGCCGCCGCTTTCCTGATTGGCGTCTTGCACCGCGCTGACGACGGCCTCGTGCGTCACGTTCAGCGCCCGCATCCGCGCCGGATCGAGGACTATCTGATACTGCCGCGTCATCCCGCCGACGCTCGCCACTTCGGCGACGTTGGGGACGGTTTTCAGCTCGAATTTGAGGAACCAGTCCTGCAAGGCGCGCAGGTCGCCCAGGCTATGGCGGCCGCTGCGGTCGATGAGCGCGTACTCATAGATCCAGCCGAGGCCGGTCGCGTCCGGTCCCAGCGAGACGCGGGCCTGCGGCGGCAGGGCGGACTGGGTCTGACTGAGCGACTCCAGCACCCGCGAACGCGCCCAGTAGGGATCGGTGCCGTCCTCGAACAGCACGTAGACGTAGGCGTCTCCGAACATGGAGAAGCCGCGTACCGTCCTGGCGCCGGGCACCGACAGCAGGGTGGTGGTCAGCGGCCAGGTGACCTGATCTTCCACCACCTGCGGCGCTTTGCCGGGATAGCTCGCCTTGACGATGACCTGCACGTCGGACAGGTCGGGCAACGCGTCCAGCGGGATTTTCTGTACGGACCAGAGCCCTCCCGCAGCCAACATCACCGCAGCGAGCAGAACCAGCAGCCGGTTGCGCAGCGACCAGCGAATCACATAGGCGATCATGGGCGTTCCTCATGGCCCGCCGGGGCCAGTTCCGATGAGTCCATCGGTTCGACGGCGACGAGGCGCGCCCCGTCATCGTCGAGCGTGAAGGTAAAGCGGACCTTTTGGCCCGGAAGCAGTGCGACGCGCAGCGCCGCCGGGACGCGAAAATCCATCGTCATGGCGCCCCATTTCAGTTCGGGGACCGGGCCGTGAGACAGGGTGACGCCGTCGTCCGTCAGCGCCTCGACGACGCCCTCCGCGCGCCAGGCGGCCGCCTGCGGCTGCGCCGGGTCCGTCATCTGCGGGAGAACCTGTTTCAGGCTGGCCTCGGAGTCGATGAGGAACTGGCCGGAGGTGACGACCTGCTGGCCTTCGCTCAGGCCCTGTCTGATCTCGACCCAGCCGTCGCCCGATACGCCGGCGGCGACCTCCACGGGACGAAAGTAGCCGCCGCCCTCGGAGACGATGACGCGGCTGCGGCTGCCGGTGGCGATCAGCGCTTCTTGCGGAATGGCGAGAACCGGCGGCGGGGCGGCGGGCGGTTCGATATTCACCGTCAGGTACATGCCGGGTTTGAGAAGCCGCTCGGGATTATCGACCTCCACCCGAGCTTTCAGGGTGCGGGTGGACGCCGCCACGTCGGGCAGCAGGGCGCTGACCGTGCCCGTGAACTCGCGGCCCGGCCACCCGGCGGCGGCGGCGCCGACGCGGCTGCCCACGGCGAGCGCGCCGGCCTCGCGTTCGGGATAGTCGACGATGATCCACACCCGATCGAGTTTCGTCAGATCGAACAGCGTCTGCGTGGCGCTCACCGATGAGCCTGCGCGGATCGCCTGCGGCGTCGCGTATCCGTCGTGCGGCGCGCGCAGCGTGATGCGGGTCTGCGGCTCGCCGCTGCGATCGACGTCGCGGATAACCGCTTCCGGGATGAGTTTCAGCCGCAGGCGCTGCCGCGCCGCGGCGGTCAGCGCGGGATCGCCCAGCCGGCGGACGGCCAGATACTCCTGCTGTGCCGCCGTCCACCCAGGGATCCATAGCTGCGCCAGCGGGGAGCCCTCAGTGACGAACTGCTGAGGCGCGCTGACATACAGTTTCTCAATCAGGCCGTCTCCCCGCGCCGGAATGGCGATGATGTCGCGCGCGTCCGCGGCGACCGTGCCGTAGGCGGTGAGCGGCGCGCTCAGCGACCTGCGCGTGACCGGCGCGGTTCTGACGCCGAGATTCTGCTGCTGACGCGAGCTGATGCGCACGCCGTCCTCCTCCTCCGCCTCGTTCGCATAGCGGGGGACCAGATCCATATCCATGAACGGCGATTTTCCCGGCCGGTCGAAGCGTTGGCCGGGGTTCATCGGGTCGTACCAATACAGCACTTTGGTTTCCGTTTTATTGCCGTCGGACGCCGCCGCCGCGGGAGCAGGGGCCGGCGACGGCGAGAGGCGGCCGACCAGGAAGCCGACCGCGAGGGAGACGACGACGACGGCCGCGATCAGCAGCCGCGTTAAGGGAGTCTGTGTCATTTTCATTGTGTGATGTCCTGCGGGATCTGATAGCGCAGCGCCGCCCAGCGGGACGCCAGCGTTTTCTCGGCGCTGAGCCGATCGATTTCTCCGTTGAGCTGCGCGCGGCGGGCTTCCAGTACTTCCGCCAGCGAAGCGCCGCCGGCGCGGAACTGAGCATCCATGAGTCGCACTCTGCCGCTCAGAAGCGGCAACACTTCGCCGGTCTGACGCTCGAAAATGGATTTCGCCGCGCGATATTGGGAAAACAGCGTGGCGATCTGCGCCCGCTGCGCCCGTTTTTGCAGCTGTAGCTGGTCGTTGGCCTCATAAGCGCGGGAGATATCGGCCGCGTGCGCTTTGTCCTGACGCTGAGAGGTGAACAGCGGCAGATCGACGGTGAGCATCACGCCGCCCATGTTTTCCAGACCGTCGGCGCGCTTGGCGAAATAGACCTCCACCCCGACGTCGGACCGCGCGGCCACGGCGGACTCGGCGGATTTGGCGCCGGCGACCTCCGCCTCCCGCGCGGCCTGAACGACCGCCGGGTGCAGACCGACGTTCTCCAGCAGCACGTTTTCATCCACCGGCGCGCGATCGATGGGCGGAAACGCGCCGGTCGCGGAAGCGATATCCGCGCCGGTGAGCTGCCGGAGTCTGGCGCGCGCCGCGTCGATATCGCTGCGGGCGTTGTCGCGCCGGCTTCGCATCTCGCTGAGCGTCAGACGGACGTCCAGCACGCCGGCGGCGGTCGCTTCGCCGGCCCCGACGCCGGCCGTCTGTGCGGGGAGTTGGCGCTCGGTCTGCGCTATCGCGCGATCCACCGCCGCCAGCGTGCGTTCCGCCAGCGCCAGTTCGAACCACGCCTGCGCGGTATCCTGCTGCAGCGAGGCGCGGATGACGCCTTTCGCGGCGGCGACCTGTGCGGCTTCGGCGCGGATCGTCTGCGCTTTGCGCTCGCGTTTATCGTGACTGACGTAGTCCTGCATGACGCCGACGCGCTGCATGGTCATGTCGGAGCGGGTGAAGCGGTGGGCGTTGCCGCCGCTCACGGGCAGGTTCTCTATGCCGATTTTCAGCTTCGGGTCAGGCAGTTGCATGGCGGCGTCGGCCATATTGCTCAACGCGCTGACCTGATGCTGGTTGGCGGAGAGTTCGGCGGAATAGCGCTCAGCCGCCGCCAGCGCCTGTTCCAGCGTGGCGGCGTCGGTCGTCCCGATACCGAGCGCCAGCAGCAGGGCGATCCCCGCTGCGGATAACGTTTGGGTAAACATGGCGGCCTCGGACGGTTAGCGTGCGGTCGCTGAAATCAGGCGGTATCCATTGCGGTACGGCCGGAACGAAAAGGAGATCGTCTGGCCCGCGCTGAACTTCTTGCCCTGATACTGGCTGAGATCGAATCGCATGGTCATCGCCGGCCAATTCAGCGCCGGAACGGCCTGATGCGCGATGGAGACGGTGGTCTCGGACCAAGCGCGGACCGTGCCCGTGGTGTGATAAATCTTGTCGGCGGTGGGGGCGTCGGACGCGGCGGGCGTCGACGGGGCAGCGTGTCTGGCGGGCGTCGCTTGATCGTGGACGTCGGCGGAAAACACGGAAAAGGACAGCGTCGCCGCGGCGACGGCGAGTACGGCAAGAAAACGTGACATAACAATTCTCCAGAATAAAAACGGGTATTGGCCTGATATCAGGACCTGAGCATCGGTTTTATCTGGATTTATTCTCTGAATCGGCAGAAGACGATTTCGCTGGGCGGGCCGGTATCGGGCGGCGTGTCCCAGGCGCGCTCGGCGACCGTCGGCTCGCGCGGGGCGGGCGGGAGGCGTATGCCTGCATCGGCGGCCAGGGCAGCCGCATGGAGCGAATGATCGGGAGCGTGGGCGCTGTCGGGAACGCAGTGTTTGTCGCACAGGGCGCTGCTGACGACCGAGGTGTGAACCGGCGCTTTCGCCGTCATCGGGTGAGCGTGTTCCATCGCGGGCGCGGAGGGCATGACCGGCTCGCACGAGTGCGACGCCAGCGCAAGCTGCGCATTTAGCAATAGCCAGCACGCCACGGCGGCGAACGCCTGGAGGCGTCGTCTGCGTTTGAAGATATGGCTGATGATGGCGTGCATGGCTGTCAACATTCGCTCGTCTGTAACCGGGGGCGCTTAAAGCAAACCACAAAAGCGCGGAGCAGGGAAGCGCTTAATGGCGGAATAAAAACCTTTACAATTAACAAGATGAAAACAATGTCGCTGCTTTTCGACAACAGTTCGGTCCCTCGCGTCAGGCGGACGGCGGATCGATGGGGGCCGGTCGTCTTGCCGAGGGCGCGCGATTGCCGGCGCCGGGGCGTCGCGGGGAAGCGGGGAAGGGGGCGTTGCGAGGAAGCGGGCATCGCTGCGGGGAAAGGGACACAGCCGCGCAGCGGACGGGACCGTATTTCGTCTTTCCCCCCCGGCTAGACTATGGTTTATTTGTCATCCATCGCAGACGCTCGGGCGGGCAGGCGCTTCCGGCCGGCGGCGCTTTGTACCGCGCGCCGTGACCGACGGGCTCGCCGTTTCCACTACAAGGACCCCTGTTTCATGAAAAAGATCGGATTTCTGTCGTTCGGCCACTGGACGCCTTCGTCTCAGTCGGCGACCCGTTCCGCGGCGGACGCGCTGCTGCAGTCCATCGATCTTGCCGTCGCAGCGGAAGATCTGGGCGCGGACGGCGCGTATTTTCGGGTGCATCACTTCGCCCGTCAGCTCAGCTCTCCGTTCCCGCTGCTGGCCGCCGTCGGCGCCCAAACCCGGCGTATCGAGATCGGCACCGGCGTCATCGACATGCGCTATGAAAACCCGCTTTATATGGCCGAAGACGCCGGCGCGGCGGATCTGATCTCCGGGGGGCGTCTCCAGCTCGGGATCAGCCGTGGCTCGCCGGAGCAAGTCATCGACGGCTGGCGCTTTTTCGGCTACCAGCCCGTGGAGGGCGAAACCGAAGCGGACATGGCGCGGCGTCACACCGAGGTGCTGCTGGAGGCGCTGCGCGGAGAAGGGTTCGCCGAGCCGCACCCGCAGCCGATGTTTCCCAATCCGCCGGGTCTACTGCGCCTTGAACCTTTTTCGGAAGGATTGCGCGAGCGCATCTGGTGGGGCGCCGGCTCGAACGCGACGGCGGTCTGGGCGGCCGGGCTCGGCATGAACCTGCAGAGTTCCACGCTGAAGGACGATGAAACCGGGGAGCCGTTTCACATTCAGCAGGCCAAACAGATACGGGCCTACCGCGAAGCGTGGAAAGCCGCCGGGCACGCGCGGGAACCCCGAGTGTCGGTCAGCCGCAGCATCTTTGCGCTGGTGGATGAGCGTGACCGCGCCTACTTCGGCGGCAGCGGGCAGAGCGACGATCAGGTCGGTTTCCTCGATGAGAAAACTCAGGCGATTTTCGGCCGCAGCTACGCCGCCGAGCCGGACGTGCTCATCCAACAGCTCGCGCAGGATGAGGCGATCGCCGAAGCGGATACGCTGCTTTTGACCGTGCCGAATCAACTCGGCGTCGACTACAACGCGCATGTGATTGAGACGATACTAACGCAGATTGCGCCCGCTCTGGGCTGGCGCTGACCCTGCGTCTCCCCGGCGTCCCGGCGTTCCTCGTGGCGGCGGGACGTTCGCTTTGTTTCCGGCCTCAGCCCGTCCCGACTCCGCGACCGCAGTATGCGGCCGCCGTTCCCCCCAACGGCGTTCTCCTCCTTTCCTCCCCACGCGGCGCATCCGGCGCGATGCGCTTTGCGTGAGGCGGTCGGGGAGAGGGGAGGCAGGTCGCCGGCGCTCTGAATCGCCCCCTTCCTCTGGCTATCGAAACGCCGCTTCCCAGGGGCGCGACGGCATGACGTCGCGGGCGTGGCAGGGCAAGAGGCCGAATTAATGATTAGTGCTATCACCGGACATCCGCCCCCCGGCGGATGTTCGCCGTTCGAACGGTCAGGCGAATCCCCCATTGGCGCGGACGACCTGGGCGTTGATCCAACCGCCTTCCTCCCCGGCCAGAAACGAGACTACGCGGGCGATATCGTCCGAGCGTCCGAGCCGCTCCAGCGGCGCGCTTTTGCTCAGTTGGGCGACCTGCTCGTCGCTTTTTCCTTCCAGAAACAGTTCGGTCGCGACCGGACCGGGCGCAACCGCATTGACGGTGATCTCCCGGCCGAGCAACTCATTCGCCAGCACTTTGACCAACCCTTCGACCCCGGCTTTGGACGCGATGTACGGACCATATCCCGGAAAGGACTTGGCGATGACGCTCGTCGACAGGGCGATGATGCGCCCGCCGTCCGGCACCTGCCGAGCCGCCTCGCCGAGCACCAAAAACGCGCCGCGCAGATTGACCTGCATGATGTCGTCGAAGACGCAGAGATGATCCGGGGACACGGGTGCCAGAGACATGACGCCAGCTCTGTGGACGACCACATGCGGAGCGCCGAAGGCCTCGGCCGAGGCGCTAAAGAGACGTTCGACGTCTTCGGGCCGGGAAACGTCGCCCTGTACCGCCAGGGCTTCGCGTCCCGACCGCCGGATGGCGTCGACCACCTCCCGCGCTTTGGCCGCATTTCCTGAATAATTCACGACGATGTTGAAGCCGTCCTCGGAAAGCCGCAGGGCTATCTCACGCCCGATACCGCGGGACGCGCCGGTGACGAGGGCCGTCTTGCCTATTTGAGCGGGATTGTGGCTCATATCGATGCTCCTTATACCGGTTCAATGAAGGTGTGGTGGAAAAGCGGCGTGCGAATGTTTACGCCGGAGGCGTTTGCCGGTCACGCTCCCTGCCGGGACCGCTCCGAACGGCCGCATGACGCCGTCCAGCGCGTTTCACCGAGCATGGCGGGTTTGGCGCGAAATCGAAAGGGCTTAGGCCAGGATGAGTATAACCCGTGAGACTCGCCGTAATTTTACCGTTCCGGCGCAGGGGGTGGCCGCCGGCGACGCTTGAGAGGAAATCATGAACGAACGGTCGCTTTTTCTCATCCGCTGTTTTTCGCGTCGGCGGCGTCGACGCGCTTCGCTTGCGCCCGATCCGGCCGCTTCTGAAAAACGCGTGCGTCGGAGATGGAACGGGGTAAGCGGCCAAAGCGCGCTTCCCGTCTAACCTGTTCAGGTCCAATAACGCCTGCCGCTATAAAGCCTCATTGTGGTGCGAGACAAGAAACAGCCGCACCACGATCGTGACGTCATCGTTGTGATTGCGTCGTCGCACCGTGCCGCTTTTCCCGACTGGATATGAATAAAACGCGGTTATTCAGTACGTTAATTAAAAAACCACTCTTAAAGTATGGTTTTGGAATGTCCTTTGCTTGATGTTTGGCACAACCGTTTCTTTTGACGTTTACATAGAGAACAGTTGTGCCGGAACGGCGCGCGCTGCGCCGACAAATGTTAGGCATCGGGCCGACAGGGGACAGGATGAATAATGCATTACCCGCGCCGGGAGAACACGCCACGATCTTATTGGAGTTGCAAACCGCTATCCGCCTGATTTACGGCGTGTTGTCTCCGGCGGAGAAGAAGCTGGTGGACGTCATTATGGATCATCAACATCACCTGGCGAGCTTTAGCGCCACTGAGTTGGCGCAGTTGGCCGGCGTGTCGAAATCCACCGCCGCGCGGGTATTCCGGCGTCTGGGCTTTCAGGATTTCAATCAGTTCCGCAGGCAATGCCGCGAGATGGAACCGATGGGCTATTCGCCGCTCAGCAATCTGGAACAACGCATGCCGCACCCGATGACGATCCGTGAACGGCTCGACGCCCACATCGCGCGCGAGCGCGAAAACTTGGCGGGAATGCGGCGCGACAGCATGCCGGAAGAGCTGGCGCGGGCGGTGCGATTGATGTGCCAAGCGCGGCGCGTCTGGGTGCTGGGGTTCCGCAACAGCTACGCTCCCGCGTTCTACGCCCAGTCGCTGTTTTCCAATGTGCTGAGCGATGTGCAACTGGTGAACGATCCCGCCGCCAGATTCGCCGATGTGCTGACGGATATCCGTAAAACGGACGTGCTGTTCGTCGTGGATTTCCCGCGCCAGGTCCAACTGCTGGTTCATTTAGTCAGGGTGGCGAAGCAAGGCCAGGCCCGCATCGTCGTCCTCAGCAATACGCTGGTTTCCGACGTCTGCGCGTTGGCGGATGTGGTTATCCCCTGCGCCGCCAGACATGGCGATATTTTCGACGCTTACACCACCGCCGTCAGCATGGTCAATTTCATCGGCAATGAGCTGGCGGCCGGCTGCGCCGGCAAGGCCAGCCGCCGGATGAAGCGTATGGAGGAGATTCATCGGCAGATGGGCGATCTGTATCAGCTTGAGCCGCGCTCGGGGGCGGACTCGAAAAACCCGCGTTAGTTATGTAACGCATTGATTTTACATCTTAAGGACATTCATGATGTTGACATCCATTTTGGCAAAATCACGCATGCGGGGCTGCTCGGCGCTACTGTGTCTGTCCGTCGCGGCCTCATCGGCTTATGCGGCCGATCCGGTCAAAGTGAAATTCTCGCTCGACTGGCGTTTTGAAGGCCCTTCGGCCCCGTTTTTAATGGCCAAGGCCAAAGGCTATTTCAGTCAGGAAGGGCTGGACGTACAGATAGACTCGGGCAACGGCTCGGCCGGCGCGGTAACCCGGGTGGCGACCGGGGCCTACGATATGGCCTTTGCCGATATCAATGCGCTGATCGAACAGGAGTCCCGGCATCCCGGCACCGGGGTGAAGGGCGTTTACATGCTGTATAACGCCACTCCGGCCGCGATTTTCGCGCTGAAAAGCAGCGGCATGACCACGCCGGCCGACCTGAAAGACAAAACCCTCGCCGCCCCGGTCTTCGACGCCGCGCGCAAATCCTGGCCGGTCTTTGCGCAAAAAACGGGGCTGGATAAGGATGCGGTCACCTGGCAATCCGCGGACCCGACCGTGACGGCCAACCTGCTGGTGCGGAAAAACGTCGATGCCATCGCCGGATTCTCTTTCACCAACCTGCTGAATCTGGAAGCGCGCGGCGTCAAAGCGGACGACCTGGTCGTCTTCCCCTACGCCGACTATGGCGTCGACCTCTACGGCAACACGCTTATCGCCAGCAAAGCGATGCTGGAAAATCACCCCGACGCCGTCAAGGCCTTCCTGCGCGCGTTCAATAAAGCGGTACAGGAAACGCTGGCCGATCCCGCGAGCGCCGCCCGTTACGTCAAAGAACAGGATCCGCTGGTCGACCTGTCGTTGGAAACGCGTCGTCTGCAACTGGCGTTTGGACAACGCGTGGTGACGCCGGAAACCCGGCGAAACGGCCTGGGCGATGTGGAGACGCAGCGTTTCAGCCGGTCCATCGGCGAGGTGATCTCTGCCTTTGGGTTAACCGAAACCCCAGAGGCAGAAGCGGTGTTTACGCGGGCGCTGCTACCGGAACGGGCCGCGCGCTCCGTGCGGTGATCCAGCGAGGCGGCCTGATTTCAAGGGGAAAATGAGATGAGTTTCGTCAAATTCGAGAATGTCAGCCTGGCTTACAACCCCGGCGAACCGCCGGCCATCGAAGCGATCGACTTCAGCATTCATGAAAATGAGTTCGTGGCGCTGGTCGGCCCTTCCGGGTGCGGCAAGTCGACGTTTATGAAGTTGACCTCGGGGCTGATTTCGCCCAGCGAGGGATACGTTTTCGTCGACCGGCGCGAAGTCGCGGGGCCGCAGAAATGCGTCGGCATGGCGTTCCAGTCTTCCAACCTGTTGCCGTGGCGCACCACGCTGGAAAACGTCATGTTGCCGATGGAAATCGTCGAGCCCTACCGCTCAACGCGGCATAAGAAAAAGCGTGAATATGAAGCGCAGGCGCTCGCCTTGCTTAAACGCGTCGGGCTGGAGGGGTACGGCGACAAATTCCCGTGGGAGCTGTCCGGCGGTATGCAGCAACGCGCCTCCATTTGCCGCGCGCTGATCCACAAACCGCGTTTGCTGATGCTGGATGAACCGTTCGGCGCGCTGGACGCGTTTACCCGCGAAGAGCTGTGGTGCATGGTCCGCGATCTGTGGCAGGACGCGCCTTTCACGGTGGTGCTGGTCACTCACGACCTGCGCGAAGCGGTTTTTCTGGCGGATACCGTGTACGTCATGAGCGCGCGGCCGGGCCGGATTATCGCCCGCCGGAAGATCGATCTTCCGCGCCCGCGCGATCTTCGGGTGACCTACACCGAGGCGTTTTCCCGCTATGTGATCGAACTCCGCGAACACATCGCGTCCCAACATCAGGCATAACGGAGGAACTTATCGTGATACCGCGACAAACGTTAATCAGGATAGCCCCGTGGGCGTTGCTGCTGCTGATCGGCGGCGTTTGGCAGACGCTGGTTGTGGGGCTCAACGTCCCGAGCTACCTGTTTCCTTCCGTGGGCGATGTGTTCCGCTCGTTGATCGCCGACTGGCGTCCTATCGCCGCGCACTCGCTGCAAACGCTGTACACCACGGTGGCGGGATTCGTGCTGGCGGTGCTCTTCGGGCTGCTCGTGGGCGTGGCCGTCGGGGCCTCCACGCTGGTGTACAAATCCGTTTATCCGCTGCTGGTCGGGTTCAACTCGATTCCCAAGGTGGCTTTCGTTCCGGTTCTGGTGGTGTGGTTCGGCATCGGCACCGTACCGGCTATCGCCACCGCCTTTCTGATCTCGTTCTTTCCGGTGGTGGTCAACGTGGCCACCGGGCTGGCCACCGTGGAGCCGGAGATGGAGGACGTGCTGCGCTCGCTGGGCGCTTCCCGTCTCGACATCCTGAAAAAGGTCGGTCTGCCCCGATCGCTGCCTTATTTCTTTGCGTCGTTGAAGGTGGCGATCACGCTGGCGTTCGTCGGCTCGGTGATTTCAGAAACGGTGGCCTCGAATCTGGGAATCGGCTACCTGATGATGTCCGCCAGCGCCAACATGAATATGGCGCTGGTGTTCGCGGGACTGATGGTGATCGGCGCGATGGGGGTGGTGATGTATGAACTTTTCGCCTTGGTCGAAAGGCGGATGACGCATTGGGCGCATCGTTGATGCGGTTGACCGGAAAGAGAAGAAGGTGAGGCGATGACGAGCGATTTACAGATTAACGGCGAACGTCTGATGGCGTCGCTGTACGCGCTGGGCGGGATTGGCGCCTTGCCGCAGGGCGGCGTATGCCGGCTTGCGCTCAGCGATGAAGACAAACAAGGTCGCGACTGGGTCGTGGCGCGCATGCGGGCGTTGGGGCTGGATATCACGGTGGACGCCATCGGCAATACCGTGGGCGTCTACCCTGGGCTCGCCGATGCGCCGCCGGTGATGATGGGCTCGCATATCGATACGGTGGCGACGGGCGGACTGTATGACGGTAACTACGGCGTGCTGTCCGGACTGGAGGCGATCGCCACGTTGCAGGAGGCGGAGCTGCGTCTGCGTCGGCCCGTGGCGGTCGCGTTTTTCACCAACGAGGAGGGCGCGCGTTTTCAGCCCGACATGATGGGCAGCCTGGTGTATCAGGGAGGGCTGGCGCTGGAGACGGCGCTGGAGACGCGCGGCATCGACGGCGTCGCCGTGGGCGAGGCGCTGCGGCGCATCGGCTATGACGGCCCGGCGCCGGTAGGCGCAAACCGCGTCGACAGCTACTTCGAGCTGCACATCGAGCAAGGCCCGGTGTTGGATGAGGCGGGGCTCAGCATCGGCGTGGTCGAAGGCGTTCAGGGTATTTCCTGGACCGAATTCCGGCTGCAAGGCGTGTCCAATCACGCGGGCACCACGCCGATGCGTCTACGCCGGGACGCCGGCTACGTCGCGGCTCGCATCGGCGTGTTCGCCCGCGGGTTGGCGCAAGCGCTGGGGGGCGATCAGGTGGCGACGGTCGGGCATGCGGTGTTCAGCCCTAATCTGATCAACGTGATCCCCGAGACGGTGACGCTGACGGTGGATTTACGCAATACGGACGCCGAGGCGCTACGTCAGGCGGAACAGCGCCTGTGGGCTTTCGCCGAACAGGCGGCGGACGAAGAAGGGATAACGCTGCGGCGACAATCGCTGGCCCGTTTCGAACCGACGCCGTTTGCGCCGGAGATGGTGGCGCTGATTGAGGCGCAGGCGCGTCGACGCGGTTTGCCGTTCCGCCGGATGCCGAGCGGCGCGGGGCATGATGCGCAAATTTTGGCGGCGATGTGCCCGGCCGGGATGATCTTCGTGCCCAGCGTGGCGGGATTAAGCCATAACGTTCAGGAGTTTACGGAACCGAAGGATCTGATTGCGGGAGCGAATATATTGCTGGGCGCAGTCGTCCAGCGCGCCGATCGCATCTGATACCGACTATGCATAAAGGAGAAAGTACCTATGGCGCGTTACGTCAATGTCGCTATCGGCCAGTTAGGGCCGGTGAATAAAAACGATTCTCGCGCCGCCGTCGTGGCACGGCTGATGACCCTGATGCGGGAGGCCCATCGACTGGGGGCGGATTTGATCGTCTACCCCGAGCTGGCGCTCACCACCTTCTTCCCGCGCTGGTATACCGAGGATGAAGCGCAGCTGGACGGCTGGTGCGAGGCCGCCATGCCGGGAAAAGAGACGCAGCCGCTGTTCGATCTGGCGAGGGAGTTACAGGTGGGATTTTGTCTGGGCTACGCCGAATTGAGCGTGGAGCAAGGGGAGAAACGGCGCTACAACACGGCGATCCTGGTGGATAAAAACGGCGCTATCGTCGGCAAATATCATAAGGTGCACCTGCCGGGGCACCGCGAACACGAGCCTTGGCGCGCGTTTCAGCATCTGGAGAAACGCTACTTCACGCCGGGCAGTGAATTTCCGGTATTCAACGCCTTCGGCGGTCTATTCGGCATGGCGATCTGCAACGACCGCCGCTGGTGCGAAACCTACCGCGTGATGGGGCTGCAGGGCGTGGAAATGGTGCTCATCGGCTACAACACGCCGGTGCACAACGCGCCGGCCCCGGCCCACGACGATCTGTCGCTGTTCCACAACCAGTTGTCTATGCAGGCCGGGGCGTATCAGAACGGGACCTGGGTCGTCGGCGTGGCGAAAGCGGGAACGGAAGAGGGCGTGGAGCACATCGGCGGCAGCTGCGTGATCGCGCCCTCCGGCGAAGTGGTCGCACGCTGCGTGACCAAAGGCGATGAAGTGGCGATGGCGCACTGCGATCTCGATTTCTGCCAGATCTACAAACGCACCACCTTCAATTTCGACCTGCACCGCCAGCCGCGCGCGTATGGTCCCATCACCGCGATCAAAGGCGAGACGTTGCTGGCCGACGGCAGTCCGCGTCGCCCAAGAGGTTGACCATGACAGAAGTGAAAAATAGGCCGGACAGACGGGTGATCGGCCGTGAAGCCCCGCGCGTCGACGGTCTGGGCAAGGTCAAAGGCAGCGCGGTGTACGGTGACGACATCGTCATGAAAGACATGTTGTACGGCGTGTGCCGCTACGCGGATATCGCCGCGGGACGGGTGGAGGCGGTCGACCTCGATGCGGCCTTAGCGGTGCCCGGCGTCGTGAAGATCGCCACCTGGCGGGATGTTCCCGGCGAGAGCCACATTGGGGTGGTCATGGCGGATTACCCCCCGCTGGTGAAGGACAATATCGCGTTCCGCGGCGATGTGATCGCCGCGATCGCCGCGGAAACCTATGAGGCGGCCTGTCTGGCGGCGGACAAGATCCGCGTGCGCTATACGCCGTATGCGCCCATTACCCGCGTGGAGGAGGCGCTGAAGCCGGACGCCCGGCCGATCCATCCCGGCAGCGCCGGCAACGTGATTAATCGCCACCATACGATCAAAGGCGATATCGAGGCGGGTTTTGCGGCCGCCAGCCACATCTTCGAGCGGGAATACGAGGTGGGGTATCAGGAACACGCCTACATCGAGCCGGAATCGATCATCGCCTGGATCGATGATAACGAACAAATCATGACGCTGTCCGGGTCGGTGCAGAACGCCCATCGCGTGCGCGGTTTCGTGGCGAAATACCTGGGCTTGCCGCAGTCGCGGGTGAACGTTAAACGCGCCGTCCTCGGCGGTTCCTTCGGCGGTAAAGACGACATTATCGACCATCTGGCGTGCCGCGCGGCGCTGTTGAGTCATTTGACGGGCCGACCGGTGAAGTTCACCTACAACCGCGAGCAATCGATGCGGGAGAGTTACAAGCGTCATCCCTACAAGATGAAATACAAAATCGGGTTGGATGACGAGGCGCGCATTCAGGCCATCAAGATCGACGTGCTGGCGGACGGCGGCAGCTATGCCGGGCAGACCCCCTTTGTGACCTGGCGCAGCGCCGTACAGGCGGCGGGACCCTACCGCATTCCCAACGTGCGGGTGGAGGTCACCGGCGTGTACACCAACAACAATTACACCTCGGCGTTTCGCGGCTTCGGCGCGCCGCAGGTCATTCTGGCCAACGAGTCGTTGATGGATGAAGTGGCGGCCGCGCTGGGGTTATCGCCGCTGGAGCTACGCCGGCGCAATATCCTGCAACAAGGGGATACCAGCATGGCGGGGCAGGTGTTCAGCGAACACACGGTTTCCGCCGGCGAGGTGCTGTCGAAAGCGGCGGACGACATCGATTTTAGTGAGAAACGCGAACGTTACCGGCGGTTGAACGCCGAGGGCGGGCCGATCAAATACGGCATCGGTCTGGCGCTGAGTCACCGGGGGTGTTCGCTGGGCGCGGAAGGGCTGGATGCCTCGTCCGCGCTGATACAGATCAATGCGGACGGCAGCGTCAATATTTCCACCGCCGTCTCGGAGAACGGACAGGGGCTACAAACGGTCATGTCGATGATAGCGGCGGAAGCCTTCGGCCTGCCGCTGTCGTGGATCATGTTTACCGATCCCGCCACCGCGATGATTGCCGACGGCGGCTCCACGGTCGCCTCGCGCGGCACGCTGATGGGCGGGCAGGCGGTGCTCAACGCGGCGGACAAGCTTAAACAGCGCATGGCGGCGGCCATCGGGGTATCGTTGGGCGCTTCGGGCGTCGATGAACTGATATGGCGCGACGGCAAGGTATTCAACCGCGCGGACCCGCGCCGCGGTATGGATTTCCGTCAGGCCGTCACGCTGACCAAGGCCGCCGGCGCCAATCTTTCCGCCTACGGCTGGCATGTGGCCCCTTCCATTCACTGGGACGAGGAGAAAGGCTGCGGCAGCCCTTATTTCACCTGGGTGTATGGGTGTCAGGCGGCGGAGGTGGCGGTCGATACCCGCACCGGCAAGATCACGCTGCTGGCTGTCACGGCGGTGCATGACGTGGGCGCGGTGATCAACCGCGTCGGTTTCGAGGGGCAGGTGTACGGCGGCGTAGTGCAAGGCATGATCGGCTACGGCATGCTGGAAGATCTCAATGTCGAAAACGGGGAGGTGAAGTCGGAAAATTTCGACACCTATCTCCTGCCGACGATCCGCGACATCCCTAACATCAACGTCATCGCGGTGGAAAACCCCGACAAGGCCGGCCCCTACGGCGCCAAGGTGATCGGCGAACCGGTGCTGGAACTGGGCGGCGCGGCGCTGAACAATGCGGTGAGTTTCGCGCTCGGCCGCTGGAATCGCACGCTGCCGCTGACGCTCGAACAGGTGCGTCTGGGCTATAACCTGAAAAAACCGGCGCGGCAGAGCGAAGTCCAGGGGCATGACGGGGCGCAAAAACAGGTGCTGCGGCTCAACACGTTGCAGGTCAGCCGACCGTCCAGCATGGGGCAGGCGTTGGCGCTGTTGGCGCAGGAGGGCGCGCAGGCGCTGGCAGGCGGCACCGACGTCCTGGTGCAGGCGCGGCAGAAAACGACGCCGGCGCGCCTGGTGGATATTTCCGGATTGCGCGAGCTGCGCGGCATAACCGAAGAGGGCGAGGGGGTCTCCATCGGCGCCGGCACCTGCTTTACAGACCTGACGTCGGACGCGCGTTTGATGCGTGATTACCCACTGCTGGTGACCGCCTGCCGCACGATCGGGTCGTTGCAGCTGCGCAACCGGGCCACGGTCGGGGGCAATATCGTCAATGCCGCGCCCTGTGCGGATTCCGTGCCGCCGCTTATGATCTATCGGGCGGAAGTGGAGCTCCGTTCCGCCGCAGCGAGCCGCCGAGTTCCGCTCGACGCTTTTATCACCGGCGGTTACCGCACCCAGCTGCGGGCCGGCGAATTGGTGACCCGCATTATTCTGCCGCCGCCCCCCACGGGCGAGCTGCGCCCGTCCTATCTCCAGCTCGGGCGGCGCGCGGCCGTCAATATCACCCGTCAAAGCCTGACGGCGCTGTTCCGGCTGGAAGCGGGCGGACATATCGAACTGTGCCGTCTGGTGGACGGCGCGGTGTTCGGCAAGCCTCAGCGGCTGACGGCGGTAGAGCAAGCGCTGGTGGGCCACGCGCCGACGCCGGCGGTGATTGATCGCGCGGCGGCGGCGCTGGAAACGATGATGACGCAGGCGATCGGCGGCCGGTGGTCAGCCCCTTACAAAATTCCGGTTTATCTCGATATGTTCCGGCAGGTGATGACGGAACTGGCGGCGCAGGAGTAACACATGATGGATGTAGAAATGAAAATCAACGGCGTTCGGGTGCGGGCCAGCGTTGACGATAATACTCGCCTGCTGGACTACCTGCGGGAAACGCGCCGTCTGACCGGCACGAAGGAAGGGTGTTCGGTCGGGGAGTGCGGCGCGTGCTCGGTGATGATGAACGGGCGCGCGGTCTGTTCGTGTCTGCTGCTGGTCGCCCAGTGCGACGGCGCAGACATCATGACGGTGGAAGCGCTGCATCACGACCCGGTGGGGGTGAAACTGCAACAGGCTTTTGTCCGCCACGGCGGCGTCCAGTGCGGTTTCTGCACGCCCGGCATGCTGATCAGCGCCAGGGCGCTGCTGGCCGCCAACCCGCAACCGAACGACGAAGAGATCCGCGAGGCGCTGGAAGGCAACCTGTGCCGTTGCACCGGTTATCAGCCGATCATCACCTCCATCAAAGCGGTATTGGCCCGGTGACCCTCGGCGCGGACGCGACGACGCCCAAGGTCTGCCTGATGCTGGCGGCGGGGCTTTCCAGCCGCATGGGGCAGTGGAAAATGATGCTGCCCTGGGGAGAAGGCACGGTGCTCGACGGCGCGCTGGGCGCGGCGCTCTCTTTCTGCGATCGCGTCGTGCTGGTGACCGGCTTTCGCGGCGCGGAGTTAAGCTGGCGCTATGGCGGCCATTCGCGCATTACCCTGCGGCACAATGAGGACTTCACGCAGGGGATGTTCTCTTCCATTCGCTGCGGCGCGGCGGCGTTGGACGACGGCTATTTCTTTCTCGCGTTGGGGGATATGCCCGCGGTCAGCGGCGAGGTCTACCGTGCGCTGTGGCGACGGCGCGACGGCGTCTGTCTGGTGCCGGAATACGCGCAGGGGAAAGGGCACCCGGTGCTGTTGCCGCCCGCCATGCGCGAGGCGGTGCTGGCGGCGGCGGACGACGCCTCGATGAAGGCGTTGATCGCGCGCCACGGGCAACGGCGGGTGCCGGTGGCGGACGGCGCGATTCATTGGGATATGGATACGCCGGAACAGTATCAGCGGCTGCTCCGGCGCCGCTAATCCCATCGGGCTAGCGAAGATCGCTCAGCCCGTACTTTTTGATTTTCCGATACAGGGTGGCCAGGCTGATCTCCAGCTCCTGCGCCAGCTGTTTTTTACCGATGCCGCGGCGCAACGCGTCCTCGATGCGCTGGTGCTCCCACTGCTTCAGGCTGGGAGCACCAGCGCGCGTCGCGGCGGCCGTGGGCGGCGTGGCCGCCGGCCCCGCTTGATGAAAATGGGGCGGCAGCAGCGTCGGGTCGATCACTTCGCCGTCGGGCACGATATTCACCAGATACTCCATCAGATTACTCAATTCGCGCACATTGCCCGGCCAGCGATAATGCCTCAGCAGCGCCATGACCTCCCGGCTGACGCCGGGGTAGGTGCTGCCGATACGCAGGGTGTGCAGATTGAGAAAATGGTGCGCCAGCAGCTCAATGTCTTCCGTACGTTCCCGCAACGGGGGGATCTCGATCGGGATCACCTTCAGGCGGTAGTAGAGATCTTCACGGAACGCGCCGTCTGCGATCGCCCGCGCTAAATCCTGATGCGTGGCGGAGACAATGCGGATATCGACGGCCACCGGCTTGGCGGCGCCCAGCGGCATGACCTCGCGCGTTTCCAGCACCCGCAGTAGTTTGGCCTGCAATGTCAGCGGCATATCGCCGATTTCATCGAGAAACAGCGTGCCGCCGTGAGCGGACTGAATCAGCCCGGCCTTGCCGTTGGGAGCCGCGCCGGTAAACGCGCCTTTGACGTAGCCGAACAGTTCGCTTTCCAGCAGATGTTCCGGGATCGCCGCACAGTTGATGGCGACGAAAGGCCGCGCGCCGCGCCGCCCCAGCTGGTGGATCGCCCGCGCCAGCATCTCTTTGCCGCTGCCGCTTTCCCCGGTGATCATGATGCTGGACGGGCTGTCGGCAAAACGCGCGATGCGCTGCTTCAGCGTCTGGATGGCCGGCGCATGGCCGATAAATGGACCGATGCGGGGTTCGCTGTCCGCGGCATCGATCGGCGCGGGGCGTTCGGACTGATGAAAGGCGAAGAGAAACAGCTGCAAGGCGTTGCCGCGATGGTGCTGTCCGATCACCACTTCCTGCCGGTTTGCGAAGGCGACCACATGCTGGGCATTGCCGTTGGCGAAGTCTTTACTCGCGACCAGCGGCCGAATGGCGATCGGACCTTGGGCCAGCGTCTCCCGACGGGCATTGAGCAGCGTCAGCGCGTTCTGGTTGGCGAAGGTCATCATGCCGTGCTCGTCCAGCGCCAGAATGCCCTGATCCATGCTGTTGATCAGCGTGGTGAACAACGCGTCCATATCGTGGCGCGCCGCGGGGCTTTTCGTCAGGTTGGCCATCAGCAGCGAGGAAACATGGCGGACGTAATCTGAAAATACGTCGATGTTTTCCTGTAATCGCCGCTGCTGTTCCGGGGTGATTGCCGCGAGGCTGATCACCCCGAGACAGACGCCTTCATGCATTACCGGCAGGCCGAGAAAGGCCAGCTCGCCGCAGCGGCCGAATTCCCCGCAGCGCCGGCAAACGGGGTCGTGCCGCGAATGAATGACCACCTTCTCTTTCTTGTGATCCACGACGTATTGCAGCAGGTGTCTGTGCTCCGGCGGGTGGCCGATGCGGGAACGATACGGGCCGCTCCCCGCTACGCGCAGCAAGCGGTTATCGACGATTTCGACTTCCAGCCCCAGGACCTGGCTGAGCATCTGCGTGAAATGCGTGATCGTGGGCTGAAGGTTCATCAGTGACAGGGCTTGGCTCGTCATGGGTACGCTCTTGTGGTGAATGAATTCGAGTCTTGCCGGAAAGGCGGATGCCGCACGGCGTTTCTCATTTTGAGAATACGCCTTCTTTTTTCACCTATCGTGATACGGCGCAAAAACATCCGTCTATGCGGAATATTTCCCGGAACGACGGCGTGAGCGCTCACGCCGTGCGGCGCGATATCTCGACGTTTCCGGTTTTCGATTATTCGGCATCGCGGCGGGCGCCGCAACGACAAACTGGCACGGATATTGAACCTGTTGAGATGAATAATGCCATCAACATCATCAGGATACCGATTATGTCTACGTTTTCACTACGAATGCGCATCGCCGATAACGCTCACTTTACTCCACGGGGAGCGGCGCTGTTCGGCCGGGAACAGGCGGAGCAGGCGCGGGCCTTTCACCGGCGGATGCCGGGCTACGCCCCGACGCCGTTGTACTCGCTGGAGGCTTTTGCCGCCGCGCTCGGCGTAGGGCGGGTATGGGTGAAAGACGAGTCTCAGCGCTTCGGCCTGAATGCGTTCAAAATCCTCGGCGGCGCGTACGCCATCGCCCGCTGCGTCTGCGAAAAATATCACCTCGCGCTGGCGGATTTCTCGTTTGAACAAGGCCGGGCGGCCTTGCCGGAACGCCTCACCTTCGCCACGACGACGGACGGCAATCACGGCCGCGGAGTGGCCTGGGCGGCCAACGCGCTGGGGCAGCGCGCGGTGGTGTATATGCCGAAGGGGGCGTCAGCCGAACGCGTGGCCCATATCACTCGCCTGGGAGCTGAGTGTATCGTCACCGACATGAATTACGACGACACCGTGCGGCTGACCCTGCACACCGCGCAGGAGAACGGGTGGGAGGTGGTGCAGGACACCGCCTGGTCGGGTTACGAAAAGATCCCCGCCTGGATTATGCAGGGCTACGGGACGCTGGCGGTCGAAACGGTCGAGCAGATCGCCGAGCGCGAGTGGCCTGCGCCGACGCACGTCTTTCTACAGGCCGGCGTGGGGGCGATGGCGGCGGGCGTTCTGGATCATCTGGTCGACCGTTACGGCGCCGAGTCGCTGCATACGGCGATCGTGGAGCCGGAGCGCGCCGACTGCCTGTTTCGTTCCGCACAACAAGGCGAAATCGTCGCCCTGGGCGGCGCGATGGACACCATGATGGCGGGGCTGGCCTGCGGCGAGCCGAATCCGTTGGGTTGGCCGCGGCTGCGCGATTGCGCCCGTCAGTTTATCTCCTGTGAAGACCGGGTGACGGCGCTGGGGATGCGGGTTTTAGGCAATCCGCTCGGGCGCGACCCCCGCATCGTTTCCGGCGAGTCCGGGGCCGTCGGCATGGGCGTGCTGGCGGCGATATTGCACAGTCCCCAGCGTCAGGCGCTGATGGACCGGCTACGGCTGGACGCCTCGTCCTGCGTATTGGCGATCAGCTCCGAAGGCGATACGGACCGTCAACACTATCGGGAAGTGGTGTGGGAAGGCCTTCCGGCAATGCGTTAATTCTCCCTCGGCGGCAACAGGAGAGTCTTATGCCACGGTTACTCAAGGGCGGTACGCTGATCGACCATCAGGGACGATATCAGGAAGATCTATTGATCGACCAGGGGCGCATCGCGCAGCGCGGTCCCGATATCGCCGTCACGCCGGAGACGGACGTGATCGACGTCGCGGGCTGTCAGGTGATGCCGGGCGGCGTTGATGCGCATACCCATTTCAACATCGATGTCGGTATCGGGCGCAGCTGCGACGATTTTTATGCCGGCACCCGCGCGGCGGCATGCGGCGGCACGACCACGATTATCGATCACATGGGGTTCGGCCCGCCGGGCTGTCGCCTGCATGACCCGCTGGCGAGCTACCATGCCTACGCGAAAGGTCAGGCGGTGATCGACTACAGCTTCCACGGCGTGGTTCAGCACGTAGACGACGCGATTTTGGATGAAATGGCCTCGATGGTGGAACAGGAGGGGATCAGCAGCTTTAAACTCTACCTAACCTATCAGTATAAGCTGGACGACACGGCGATACTGCGGGCGTTGCAGCGGCTGCGTCAGGTGGAGGCGCTCGCCACGGTACACCCCGAGAACGATGCGGCGATCCGCCTGCGCCGCGATGCGTTGCTGCAACAGGGGAAAACCGCGCCCATTTATCATGCCTTGAGCCGTCCTGTCGCCTGTGAGGCGGAGGCGATCGCGCGCATGATCAATCTGGCGGCGCTGGCGGACTGCGCGCCGCTCTATATCGTCCACCTCTCCAATGGGCTGGGTCTGGATTACCTGCGGCTGGCCCAACGTCGTAATCAGCCGGTGTGGGCCGAAACCTGTCCGCAGTATCTGCTGTTGGACGACCGCCGCTATCTGGAGCCCGATGGGCTGAAGTATATCCTCAGCCCGCCTTTGCGCGGGCCGGAGGAGCAGGCGGCGCTGTGGCAAGGGGTGGCGGACGGCGGCATAGCGACGCTGGCGACCGATCACTGCCATTTTTCCCTGAGCCAACGCCGGGCGCTTTCCGGCGGGGATTTCAGCCGTTGTCCCAACGGGCTGCCGGGGGTGGAAAATCGTCTGGCGCTGCTGTACTCCAGCGGCGTGGCGACCGGGCGTATCAGCGCTGAGCGGTTTGTCGCGCTGACCAGCGCCCGCCCGGCGCAGCTCTTCGGCCTGTGGCCGCGCAAGGGCAGCCTGCTGCCCGGCGCGGATGCCGATCTGGTGGTGTTCGATCCCCAACGCCGCGTCACGCTGCGCCATGACGACATGCATGATAACGGCGACTACTCCCCCTACGAGGGCATGACATGCCGCGGTTGGCCGGTCATGACCCTGAGCCGGGGAACGATCGTCTGGCGGGACGGCGTTTTCTCAGGACGCGCAGGGCATGGGCGCTTTCTGCGCCGCCGGCCGTTCCGCGCGCCGGCCGCCGACGCGCTAGGGTGACACCACCGTCAGCGTGGTCGATTGAAGCGAGGCCGCGCTGGCGCCGTTTTTCACCTGCAATAGCTCCGCCAGCACGCTGATGGCGATCTCCGCCGGCGTTTCCGCGCCGATATCCAGCCCGATGGGCGAGCGCAGCGCCGCCAGATCGGCGGCGTCAACGCCGTCTTTTTTCAGCTCGGCGCGGAAGGTTTGCAGCTTGCGCCGGCTGGCCAACAGCCCCAGATAACGGACCGGCTTGCCGATGGTCTGCGTCAGCGCCTCTTTATCCTGATGATTGGTGGCGATCACCACATAGCAGTGTCCGTCCAACGTCAACTGCCGGAGACCGGCGGTAAAACTGTCGGCGCATAATTTGCGGCTGTCGGCGGGGAGATCGGGATGCTCCAGATTCTCCCGCCAGGTATCCACCAGCGTGATCTCGAAGTCCAGCGGCTCGGCGGCTGCGGCGATGGCCCGGTTTACGTGACCGGCGCCGATCAGAATCAGCTGCGGGCGGCGCGGCTGGACCGCGATATGCACCTTTATCGTCCCGCCGCAGTCCGAGCCGACCGCCCCGTCGCCCTGACGCGCCATGCGACCGCTGAACAGGCGGGATTCTCCCTGCGCCAGCGCCTCTTTCGCTTCTTCCAGCACCCGCCGTTCCATCATCCCTCCGCCGATGGTGCCGAAGCGGTTGCCGTCCTCATCGACCAGCATGCTGGCGCTGTGGCGGGGCGTCGATCCACGGCATTCCACGATGTGGATGAAGGCGAAAGCCCGGTTGTTTTTTTCCAATTCCGCTGCGTGAGCAAATAGCCTCATTCCGTACCTCGCGTGTGTCATGGGGGTGATCCGACGATGCAAATTTTGTGCCCGTGAACGCCCCGTCGTAAAGCGGGAGGCGAAGCGACGGCGGGGCGAGTACGTTTTCGGCGTTTTTCTCAAAATGAGAATCGAGCCGCTCTCTTTGCGAAAATTATCACGCTGAACCGAAAGATATCGGCCCGGCGTCACCGCCATCGCGATTTCATCTGATCCGCTCAACGCGCTAAGGCGCGCGCCTCCCCCGTTACCGCCCGTCATGCGTCCCATTTCTGGCCTGCATATTGCTTTTGGTTATAAAAATCTGCCGCAGGTCCGTAAAACCCGGCCTGTGAAACCAAGGAGATAACCCTTCGCGCCGGCGCGGCGTTTTCAGCTTAACGCGGCGCCGTCTCGTTGTTTATTCCAAGAACAAGTCATCAAGGAGAGCCATGTGGGTGATGTGATGCGTCCCATTCCGTTCGAGTCGCTGCTGGAAAGAATGTTTTCCGAATACCGGCAAAGCCGCTCTATTTTCGGCATTCCCGAGCGTCAGTTTTATCGCCGTCATCCCGCCCGGCAAATGCGCGTGTTCGGCGAAGTCTGCGACACCCCGGTGGGGCCGGCGGCCGGGCCGCACACGCAGTTAGCGCAAAATATCATTACCGCCTGGCTGACCGGCGGCAGTTTCATCGAATTGAAAACGGTCCAGATTCTGGATCGGCTGACGCTGGATAAACCGTGCATCGACGCCGAAGACGAAGGGTTTAATACCGAGTGGTCCACCGAGTTCACGCTGGCGAAAGCCGCCGACGAATACCTCAAGGCGTGGTTCGCGCTGTGGCTGCTGGAGTGTCTGTTCGCGCCTCGCTCCGCGGAACAGGGGCGATCGTTTATTTTCAATATGAGCGTGGGCTATGACCTGAAAGGCCTTCAACAGGCCCCGATGCAGACCTTTATGGCGACCATGATGGGGGCCGTCGATACGCCCGCCTTTCAGCGCTATCGCCGGACGCTCGCGCATTGGGTCGCTCACGTCGATTTGCTGCGGGACATCGCCGGGCGGGAGTCGCCGACTGCGCTGTCGACGCTGCCTGATCGCATCCCTTCCCGGCTGGTCACCAGCGTGACGCTATCCACGATGCATGGGTGCCCGCCCGATGAAATCGAAGCCATTTGCCGTTACCTCCTTGAAGAGAAAAAACTGCATACGTTTGTGAAGCTGAACCCCACGCTGCTCGGCTACTCGCGGGTGCGTGAGATTCTGGATGGCTGCGGATTCAACTATATCCAGTTGAAAGAAAAGTCTTTTTTGCATGATCTTCCGCTTGAACGGGCGCTGGCCATGCTGGAGCGCCTGCTGACGTTGGCGCGTCAGCAGGGATTGGGATTCGGGGTCAAACTCACCAATACGCTGGGCGCCGGCAACCATAAGCGGCGCCTGCCGGGAGAGGAGATGTACATGTCGGGCCGGGCGCTGTTTCCGCTGTCGATTAACGTCGCCGCCGTCTTGTCGCGCCATTTTCAGGGACGGCTTCCCATCTCTTACTCCGGCGGCGCCAGCCAGATCAATATCCGCGCTATTCATGAAACCGGCATTCACCCCATCACGATGGCGACGGATCTGCTCAAACCCGGCGGCTACCTGCGCCTGGCCGCCTGCGCGCGGGAATTGGAGACCTCTGCGGGCTGGGAGATGACCTCGGTGAATGTCGACCGGCTGGAGACGCTGGCGCGCGCCGCGCTGACGGCGGATTATCATCAAAAATCCTGGAAACGGGACGAGACGATAGCGGCGGGCGGCGTTTTGCCGGCCGCGGACTGCTATGTCGCGCCCTGCGTCAGCGCCTGCGCTATTCATCAGGACATTCCTGAATATCTGCGTCTGGCGGGGGCGGGGCGTTACGCCGAGGCGCTGGCGCTGATCTATCAGCGTAACGCGCTTCCCGCGATCACCGGCCATATTTGCGATCATCAGTGTCAGTCCAACTGCACCCGGCTGGATTACGACGGCGCGTTGAACATCCGGGAAATCAAACGCATCGTGTTGGAAAAAGGGTGGGCGGAATATCAACGCCGCTGGCGCCGACCGGCCGGTTCGGGCAGTCGCCGCCCAGCGGCGGTTATCGGGGCTGGGCCGGCGGGTCTGGCTACGGGGTATTTTCTGGCCCGGGCGGGACACCCGGTCACCGTGTTCGAACGGGAGCGCAGCGCGGGCGGCGTGGTGCGCCACATCGTACCGCGGTTCCGTATCCCGGCGGAGAAGATCCGGCACGATATCGACTTCATCGCCCGGCACGGCGTGCGGTTTGAGTATGGTTGCGACGGCGAGTTGACGATAGAGGCGCTGCGTCGGCGCGGGTATCCCTATGTTTGCGTAGGGACCGGCGCATATCGCAGCCGCGAAGCGGCGCTGGCGGGGGACAATACCGCCGTGTGGCCGTCGTTCCAGTTCCTCCGCCGTTTCAATCGTCAAGAGCCGCTCTCGCTCGGCCGTTCCGTCGGGGTGATCGGCGCGGGCAATACCGCGATGGACTGCGCGCGCGCCGCGCTGCGCGTACCCGGCGTGGAGCGGGTGACGGTGCTCTACCGGCGAGGGGATAAGGATATGCCCGCCTGGCGTGAAGAGGTGGAGGCGGCGCGGCGCGCCGGGGCGACGTTTCGCTTCTGGGTGGATCCGGAACGTTTCGATGCGGACGGCGCGGTCACGCTGCGCGTCATGCAGCCCGGCGAGCCGGATGCGCAGGGCAGAGCTCGTCCGTCGGCGACCGAACGTACTGAGCTGCTGCATCTGGATGCGCTTATCTCGGCCATCGGCGAAGAGCCGGACTACGCCGCGCTGGCGCGGATGGGGATCCCGCTGGCGGCCGACGGCCTGCCGCTGGTGAACCGTCAAACGCAGGAAACCGAGCGCGACAATGTCTTTCTGATTGGCGATGCGCACAGCGGCCCGGCCTCGATTGTCGCGGCGATAGGGGCCGCGCGGCGCGCGGCCGACGAAATTCTGCGCCGGGAAAATATCCATGACGATCACGCCGCCAAACGCTGGCTGAATACCGACCCCGCCGATATCTACCGCCGCAAGGGGGAACTGGCGGTGAGCCGGCTCGGCGCGGATGCGCCGGAGGCGTTCGCCCGGCAGGAAGCGCAACGCTGCCTGTCCTGCAACTATGTGTGCGCCAAGTGCGTGGACGTGTGCCCCAATCGCGCCAATGTCTCCATCGCCGTGCCCGGCTTTCGCGACCGTTTCCAAACGCTGCACATCGATGCCTATTGCAATGAATGCGGCAACTGCGCTCAGTTTTGTCCGTGGGACGGCAAACCGTACCGGGATAAAGTCACGCTCTTCAATTTGCGGCAGGATTTCGCCGCCAGCCGCAATCCCGGTTTCCTGTTGGATGGGGACGGCGTTTTGGTGCGCCACGAACAGCGGATTTACCGCCTGGCGATCGACCCCCACGGCGCGATCGCGGACGCGCCGCCGGCGCTGGCTGACCTGTGCCGGGTCATCACCACGGTATATCGGGATCATCACTATTTGCTGGGCGGGGTGGAGGAGTAACGTATGCTGATTTTACGTAATGCGACGGCGGTGCAGTTTGAGCCCGTCTGGGTGGAGGAGGGCGTGGATATCGCCATTGAAGGCGCGGCGATCGTCGCCGTGGGAAACGCGCTGACGGCGCGCTATCCGGCGGCGGCGGTGAAAGAGATGCGGGGACGGCTGGTTATGCCGGGTCTCGTCTGCGCCCACAACCATTTTTACTCTGGGCTGGCGCGGGGCATTCTGGCGCAAATCGACCCATGTCCCGACTTCATCTCCACGTTGAAAAATCTGTGGTGGAAGCTGGATCGCGCGCTGGATGAAGCGTCTTTGTATTACAGCGGGCTGGTGTGTTCGCTGGAGGCCATCAAGCACGGCTGTACGGCGGTGATCGACCATCACGCTTCCCCGTCGCTGATTGACGGATCGCTGGATATCTTACGCCGGGGATTCCTTACCGCCGGGCTGCGCGGCATGACCTGCTATGAAACGACCGACCGCAACGGCGGACTGGATGAACTGCGACGCGGGGTGGAAGAGAACGTCCGCTTTGCGCGCCGTCTCGATCGGGATAAAAAATCGGGTTGCGCGCCGTATCTGGTCGAAGCGCATATCGGCGCGCATGCGCCGTTCACGGTGAGCGATGCCGGGTTGGAATTGCTGGCGGATGCGGTGCGGACGACCGGCCGCGGGCTGCATCTCCATGTGGCGGAGGATCGCTACGACGTTTCCCACAGTCATCATCGTTACGGCTTAGATCCTATGATGCGGCTGGCGCACGCGGGCGTGCTCAATGATAAAAGCCTGGTTGCGCACGGGCTTTATCTTTCCGCCGAGGATGCGGCGGTGATAAATAGCGTGGATGCCTGTCTGGCGCATAATCCGCGCTCCAACATGAACAATCAGGTGGGCTACCACGCCCGGCTGGCCGAATATCGCCATGTGGCGCTGGGGACGGACGGCATCGGCGCCGATATGTTTGAAGAGCTGAAATTCGCCTATTTCAAACACCGTGACGCGGGCGGCGCGCTGTGGCCGGACAGCTTCATGCGCTTTCTGCATCAGGGCAACCTGCTGCTGGAGCGCAACTTCGACGCCGCGTTCGGCGCGCTGGCCGCGGGCTATCAGGCGGATTTCACGATCTGCGATTATCTTTCGCCGACGCCGCTCTGCGCGGAAAATCTGGCCGGGCATCTGGCGTTCGCGCTCAACGCCGCCAGCGTGCATAGCGTGATGGTGGCGGGCCAGTGGGTGTATGAAGACCGCCGTTTTCCGTTTGACGTCGAGGAAATTTATTTCCACGCCCGCCGTGAAGCGAAAAAACTGTGGCGGCGGATGGATAATTCGGCCTGAAAAAAACCGGCGGGATCCTATTCGGTTTACTCGAACCCGTAGCGACCCTCCATGAAAACGGAGGGTTTTAATATTAATAAGAGAAAGCCGGTTTATCGTACGGAGAAAATAATAACGCGGCATGATAAATGCGATATTTAACGTAATAATTATCCCGCTGATAAAATAAAACCTTCGTCTCATCCACCCTGTGATGTTTGTATAAGGTATTCGGCGTAATTTTTGGGTTATTCCCCTCATGATATCGCGACGTGGTCTTATTTATCGCTCCCTGCGCGCTGCGCAGGGGTTATTTCGGGGCTGCCTTCGCATGGCTCGCGTCGTGCCGCCCATCCCGCGGTTCGCGCCGTTCCTGTAAGTCTTTGTCGTTACCTCTATAGACCCTGTGTGAATACGCTATTCGTGACGGTTCAATTATTTCACCCCGAATCATTCAGCCCCGAAAAATGAGATAGCCATGCACTTTGTAAGGGCAATAAAAGGCCGGAACGCTATGTCATGGTGCACTCGTATTAAGCGGGTCAACGCCCCGGTATCAGCCTGATAAATGATATATCAACGATGTGCATTTTCTTAAAAAAGGCAATCGTTTGCCTTCGGAAGCGTAAATTAGAATAACCCCGTTCTTATTTTGGTATGGGAATTGCTCTTATATAAATCATCGTCCGTTTATAACCCAGGATAAAAACCGCATGATCCAATTTTTAATGCATGACGCGCGGGTGGTTGAACGGGATCTCGATCCTGCGATGACCGTATTACAGTATCTGCGTCGGCGGAGGCGCCGCGTGGGAACGAAAGAGGGGTGCGGATCCGGAGACTGCGGCGCGTGCACCGTGGCGCTGGGCCGGGTAGAGCAGGGACGGTTGCGCTACGAGACGGCTTGCGCCTGCCTGATGCCGGTCAGCGCGTTGCAGGGCAAGCAGCTGATTACGGTCGAGGATCTGCGGCAGAACGGTAAGCTTCACCCGGCGCAACAGGCGGTCGTGGATCTGCACGCGTCGCAGTGTGGTTTTTGCACGCCGGGCATGGTGATGTCCCTGTTCGTGCTGCAAAAGCAGAGCAAGGGGTGGGATGAGAAGGCGGCCGAGCAGGCGTTGGCGGGCAATCTTTGCCGCTGTACCGGCTATCGGCCGATCATGGCCGCGGCCCGTCGCCTGTGCGAGCATCCGATAGAAGACGGCTTTACCCGAAATGAAGGCTTGACCGTCGCGCAGCTGCAGGCGCTAGCTCAGACCGGGCTCGAAACCCTCGCCGAGGGGGGCCGCGAATGCATTATCCCCGCGACGTTGGCACAGCTGGCCGACGGTTATCTTCGCTATCCGCAGGCCCGCCTGTTGGCCGGCGGGACCGATCTGATGCTGGAAACGGCGCAAACCACCGGCGATCGTACGCCTGTCATCGATCTGGATCAGGTGAGCGCGCTGCGGCGCTGGCGGGCGGATGAACGCTATATCCATCTTGGCGCCGGCATGAGCCTCACCCAGTGCGAACATCGGCTGGAAACGCTCATCCCCGCGTTTTCGCATGCCTTGCGCCGCTTCGCCTCGCGCCAAATCCGCAACCGCGGCACGCTGGGGGGAAACGTCGCCAATGCCTCTCCGATAGGCGATACCCCCCCGATGCTGCTGGCGCTGGATGCCGAACTGCTGCTGCAACGCGGTTCGGACACGCGCACGCTGCCGCTGCGCGATTTCTTCCTGTCGTACCGTCGAACGGCGCTGAAGGCGAGCGAGTTTATCCACGAGATCCTGATCCCGCGTGGACCGCTGATCGACCTCTTCAGGGCCTGGAAGGTCTCCAAACGGGCGGATGACGACATCGCCATCGTATTTGGCGCGTTCGCGATGCAGTTTCGGCAAGGGCGGGTCACCGAGGCGCGGGTCGCCTTCGGCGGGATGGACGCGATCCCCCGGCGGGCGGCGCATTGCGAACAGGCGCTGTTGCATCAGCCCTGGAACGAAGCGACCGTAGCCGCGGCTTGTCTGGCGCTGGAACAGGACTTCACGCCGCTGAGCGATGCACGCGCCAGTGCGGAATACCGCATGCAGGTCGCCAAAAGCCTGCTGCGGCGTTACGACGGCGGGTTGCAAGGAGAAGCGGACGAGATGGAGGCCGAAGACCATGTCGCATAGTCCCTTACCGCCTGAACAAACCGCGCTGCAAGCGCAATTCCGCCAGCCGCTCCCCGGCGCCGTCGGGGACAGTCCCATTCATGAAAGCGCAGAGCGGCACGTCAGCGGCGAAGCGCGTTATATCGACGATCGCCCCGAACCGGAAGGCCTGCTGCATCTCTGCCCGCGACTGAGCGACCACGCGCACGCGCGCATTCTGTCTATGAACGTCGAGCCTTGCTATCGCGTACCCGGCGTGGTGGCGGTGCTGACCCGGCGACAGATACCGGGAAATCCGGATATCGGCGCATTGGCGCCGGGCGATATGTTGCTGGCCGAGGACGAGGTGAACTATGCGGGACAGATCGTGCTGGTCGTGGCGGCGGAATCGCGCGAGGCCGCCAGACGGGGCGCGCAGGCGGCAGTGATCGACTACGAGGTGCTGACCCCGATTCTGGATGTCAAGGAAGCGCTGGAGAAACAACACTATGTGGAGCGCCCTTTTGAGCACCGCCGCGGCGACGTTGACGCGGCGTTGGCCCGTGCGGCCCATCGCCTGACGGGCGGGTTTCACGTCGGCGGGCAGGAGCATTTTTATCTGGAGACGCAGTCGGCGTTGGTCTGCCCGGGAGAAAATCAGACGGTCGTCGTTTATGCCTCCAGCCAGAACCCGACCGAAGTGCAGAAGCTGGTGGCGTCGGTGCTCGGCGTCAGCCAAAGCCGGGTGACGGTGGAAATGCGCCGAATGGGCGGCGCGTTCGGCGGTAAGGAGTCGCAGGGGGCGGGCGTCGCCTGTTTGTGCGCGCTGGCCGCGAGCGTGACGGGGCGACCGGTCAAGATGTGCCTGTCGCGGCGTGACGATATGCGGATTACCGGCAAGCGCCACGGCTTTTTCGTGCGTTACGAGGTGGGCGTCGATGAACGCGGCGTTTTCAGCGGAGTCAAGATCGATCTGGCGGCCAACTGCGGCCATTCGCTGGATCTCTCGGGCTCGATTGTCGACCGCGCCATGTTTCATGCCGACAACGCCTATTATCTGGGAGACGCGCTCATCACCGGCTACCGCTGCCGGACGCATACCGTCTCCAATACCGCGTTTCGCGGCTTCGGCGGACCGCAGGGCATGGCGGCCGTCGAACAGGTGATCGAACACATCGCGCGCACGCTGCATCTGGATCCGCTGGCGGTCCGCAAGCGCAACTATTACGGGATAACGGATCGCAATGTGACCCACTACTACCAGCCGGTCAGGCAAAACAGGCTGAACGACATCACCGAACGGCTGGAGCAAAGCGCTTCCTATCGCCAACGCCGCGCGGAGATTGGGGCGTTTAATTCCCGGCATCCCACGCTGCGGCGAGGGTTGGCGCTGATGCCGATTAAATTCGGCATTTCGTTCACCGCCTCCTTTCTTAATCAGGCCGGCGCGTTGCTGCTGGTGTATACCGACGGCAGCGTGCAGTTGAACCACGGCGGAACCGAGATGGGGCAGGGACTCAATACCAAAGTGGCGCAGATTGTGGCGCAGGTGCTGCAAATCGATATCGCGTCGATTCAGGTTACCGCCACGCACACGGGCAAGGTGCCGAATACCTCCCCGACCGCCGCCTCCAGCGGCGCGGACCTGAACGGTAAAGCGGCTCAGCAGGCGGCGGAGATCATCAAGCAGCGGCTGGTCGAACTGCTGTGTCGGCTTTACGCCTGCTCCCCGGCGGACGTTGCGTTCCACAACGGCGTGGCGCGGGCGGGCAATCAGCATTTAACCTTCGCGCAGGTCGCGCATCTGGCGTGGGTCAATCAGGTGCCGCTGTCGGCCACGGGCTACTATCGGGTTCCGGGCATCCAATACGATCGTGAGGCGGGGCGCGGCGAGCCTTTCTACTACTTCGTTTATGGCGCGGCCTGTGCGGAAGTGGTGGTGGATACGTCGACCGGCGAGTACCGGGTCAAGCGGGTCGATATTCTGCATGATGCCGGCGCCTCCCTGAATCCGGCGCTGGATCTCGGGCAGGTGGAGGGCGGGTTCGTGCAGGGCATGGGCTGGGTAACCACCGAGGAACTGGTGTGGAACGAGCAGGGGTGTTTGCTCACGGACACCGGCGCGACCTATAAAATACCGACGGTAGCGGACATCCCCCATGATTTTCGCGTGCAGCTACTGCCTCATGCGGACAACGCCGCAGAAACCGTTTTCCGCTCCAAGGCCGTCGGCGAACCGCCGTTTATGCTGGGCATGTCCGTCTGGTGCGCGCTGCAAGATGCCGTCGCCCATCGGGACGGGCGGCCGCATCGTCTGCTTGATCTCCCCGCCACGCCGGAACGGGTATGGCGAGCGTTGCAGGCATCCTGATATCAGGGAAGGGCGCGCCTGCCCAGGCAGGCGAAGAGAGTAATCAACCAACAGAGAAAAAACGCGCGCAAAGAGACTTGGGCGGAATGGAATGTATAGGGAAGGCGTTAAAATGATAATTTGTATAACGGAAACATTTTTTCATACCAGTTTTCTTCACGAGAAACTGAAAGACGAAGACATACTGTGGATTGTACGCAATGCGCGCAATCTGGATAAATCCACGTTAACGAATGTGCATGCCGAGCTGACGAAGAGGGCAAGGATCACCGACGACGATGTTGCGTTATTAAAAAAGGCCTATGGCGGATTAAGCCAAGCTGAAATTTACCTCGCGAAGAAATACGGCGTGCCGCAGTCACATGCTCTTTCATCCGCATATCTTGTCGATACAAAGACGTTATCAGAACGATTTTTGGACACGCACCGGGAACAGATATCAAAACATTCACCCGACGGGGCGATGGTGTTTCTTGATATTATGCTGAAACCGTGTTGGCTGGGTTTTTTTAACAACAAGATCATTAATGCGCACTCCGCCGTTTTACCCTTCGCCAGGGGAATGCATGCTATCGAGCAAATCGCCGCTCTGGAAAGTCCGGAGGCCTTGGAAAATGCGGCAGGCGCGACGATTCATTATATCGACGCAGGTATAGACACCGGTCCTATCATCAGGAGCGAAAAAATCAGTCATTTATGGGAGCAAGAGTCCATCTGGGCGATAAAAGGGGAGTCTTATTTATTAGCATTTCAGCTGATGTACGACTATTTATCGAAGGAAAATACATTCACCTTAACGGATGCTCTGTTGCATCAGAACCAGCAACCAGGGCCGCTATTTATGAGAAAAGATTTTACATCAGAAAAACAAGAAATTTCAGAGCAACGGTTCTTGAATATGAAAGAGGAAGCGATTCATGCTGGATGTTAACTGGTTATTGTTTTTTACCGCCAGCTTGACGATTAATGCCATTCCCGGTGCCGATGTCGTTTATGTCGCCGGAAGTTTTCAACATTCCGGATGGCGAGCCGCATTCCTTTCTGCCGCGGGCTTGGCCGTCGGCTACTTTTTTTATGTGCTGCTGACCTGGCTCGGCGTGACGGCGTTGATCGTCTCGATGCCGCTTTTTTACTCGGTGATCCAATTAGCCGGCGCGGTTTATCTTATCTGGATGGGGTATGGAATATATTCATCCCCCGCCGTCGATATTAAGGGGTCGAGTAAGGATAAGGATCCAGTAAAATCAGGATCCTTCCTTTTTAACGGCCTCATCGTCAGCGTGCTTAATCCTAAAGTCGGCATTTTCTTTGTGTCGTTTTTTCCACAATTTATTCATCATGATAGTCCTAAATATTTAATTCTTGTTCTTGGCGCTCTTTTTTGCCTGGGCGCTACTTTTTTTAATATTTTTTATTGCTGCCTCATGGCGCGAGCGAAACGCCTTCATTCTGAGCGCATTGAATTTTTGTTGAGGAAATTACCGGGCGTTATCCTGATACTATTAGGTCTCGTGATGATATGGAAAACGGCGACGACGTTTTTTTATCCCTATGCGGCCTAAGCCTATGATGTTTAGCATGGCGAAAGCGTTCGCCCACTGCATTTCAAGTACGTCAACACGTCTGGCCGGGGCCGGGCTGGCGGGCTCGGACGAAGAGGCGTCGACGCTAGCGATGATGCCGTCCCGGCCCCACTTTTCCGCTCACGCCCGCGTGCGCCGCGTTGGGCCATCAAGCCTGCCGGCGCAATAATTTTTCCACCGTGCGCTGCGCGACCAACGCCTGTTCGCCGGAGGTTTCCGGCGCGGTTTGGTTTTGAACGCAGTCGATGAAGTGTTGCGCACACCCGACGAACCCTCGCTGTTCCAGCGTGCTCTGCCAGTCTGGCGCAGGCCGGAAAACGACGCCGTCTCCGCGGTTCTCGCACCATTCCCGCATATCCGTTACGCGCAGTAATGCGCCGCGCGACACGGCCTGGATGAACTCCTGCTGACCGCCGGCTTGACGATGCATGCTGGTGGTTATCTGTAGATCCTGACGCGTGAAATGGTGTTCCGCATAGATCATCTGGTCTTTTTCGTTCGTGATGATATTGCCGCTCTGCAGGTTGACCTGCCCTTCCGCCAGCCAGAGCGCCGTATCCACTACGTGCAGATAGTCGTCCAGCAGGGTAAAACGCACATCGTTCGGACCGACGCTATCGCCGCGATGCTTATCCATACGCAGCGAGGACATGTCGGTCGAACAGGCTTTCAGCTGGCGATACAGCGGGGCAAACCGGCGGTTGAAGCTGACCATCAGCGTCAGCTTTTTGCTGTGGGCCTGCTCCACCAGTCTTTCCGCTTCGTCGAGATTTTCCGCTAACGGTTTATCGACGCAGACGTGGACGCCCTGACGCAACAGTTCGCTGACCACGGCATAATGAGTTCGGGTGGAACTATGGACGAACACGGCGTCGCACCGTTTCGCCAGTTCGCTAAGCGAGCTGATGTAGGGCAGACGATAAGCGTGACAGATGGGCAACGCTTTCTCGCGCGTGGGCGAAAACGCCCCCTCCAGTTGCCAGTCGGTCGCGGCGGACAGAACCGGCAGCCAGGCTTTTTGTGCAATCCCCCCCAAACCCACCACGCCAATGCGTAATTTTTTCATGTTTGCGTCCCAAAAAATTGGTGATTTAGTATCATCAGCCATTTTCCGACGGTTTGCCATATCGTGGCTTCATCACCGGCGTTTATCGGCGGGGGCCCGTGGCGGTGGCCGGGGGGCGAGCTTTTCGACGGACGCGGTTCGTGGTCAGGGCGCTCAATCGGGCGGGAGAGACAAGTTGTACGGCATCTTCGCCGCCGGTTCCCGGCAGGACCGCGTTGCTGAAAACCGTCCGCAGGATGGCGGGGATGATGCGCTCGATTATTATTGGATTCCATAGGCGGGAGCTATTTTTCGAGGAAATTGAGGGGCGTTGATTCTGTGTTTTATTAAGGCCCTAATTAGGCAAAAAGTTAGCCGTTTTGATATGACGCTCTAACCAAAATTGGACTGACCCCACATCAGTAGACACATTCTGTCCTCACGGCGAGGCCTGTTCGAAGGCCTGCGGGCTGATGCCCCCCAGGTGGCTGTGACGCCGGGCCCGGTTGTAGAACACTTCAATGTTATCGAAGATATCGGCGCGGGCCAGATCGCGGGTTTTATATATACGCTTTCTGATACGCTCTTTTTTCAGCGAACTGAAGAACGACTCTGCTACGGCATTGACGCTCAGCAGTTGCCGCGCCGGCTCATGCTCGGCGCAAGGTTATTAGCCCGGCAGAAGCGTCGCCAGTCGTCGCTGCCATACTGGCTGCCTTGATCGCTATGTACTATCACCTCACTTTCCGGTTTTCGCCGCCATACCGCCATCATTAGTGCGTCCAGCGCCAGTTCTCGTGACAGCGTTGGTTTCATTGACCAGCCCACCACGTTACGGGCAAAGAGGTCGATAACCACCGCCAGATACAACCAGCCTTGCCAGGTACGGATATAGGTGATATCCGTTACCCAGACCTGATTGGGTTTCACCACGGTAAACTGCCTCTGCACGTGATTAGGGGCAACGACAGAAGGCCTGCCGGCTATGCGGCGTGGAGCTTTATAACCGCGAACGGCTTTTATCCGGTTCCGTTGCATGATACGTCCCACCCGGTTTTTACCACAGCTTTCCCCGATTTCGTTCAGATCGCCGTGAACCCGCCGGTAGCCGTATACGCCGCCGCTCAGCGCATACGAATCTCGGATAAGCGTCAGCAGGCGTTGGTGGTCTTTGTCGCGAGCGGAGACAGGGTTATGCAGCCACGCGAACCCGGCCCGTGCGACGTTCAGTACCCGACACATCTTCATGACACCCCATACAGCGCGGTGCTCATTGATAAAGCGGTACTTTAGTCGGGCTCCCTTGCCAAGTACCGCGCGGCCTTTTTCAGGATATCTCGTTCTTCTTCAGTGCGTTTCAGCTGCGCCCGAAGCTTTAGGATCTCGCTTTTGGCTTCCAGCAGGTCCCGAGCATGCTGTTCGCTGTTATCCGGTTTGATGGCGCGCAGCCACTTGTAAAGGCTATGCGCTGAAACGCCCAAGCGGTCGGAAACTTCAACAACGGAATAGCCACGTTCAGTGATCTGACGGACAGCCTCTTCTTTAAATTCAGGTGTAAATCGTGGTGTGCCCATACGCTTCTCCTATGCTCAAACTATAGGGCAGGATCGTCTACCGGGGTGGGGTCAGTCCACAATTGTAATTGTGAAACTACAGCGATATGGGTCTTGTAATTGACTTTGCCCCTATACAGGGACAAAGGGAGGTTTCCCATTTATTATTATCAGGAAAACAAAGTCCTTTATTTTTATTACGATGCGTTTTTCAGGGGCGCGGCGTACTGATAGGGTGAAATATACCCGTCGAGATTCGCATCCATATAATCCGCCCACCATTGCATCATCTTGATCCTCTCTTCCAGATATTCAGCCTTGTGAATATAGGCAGCACGAACGCTGTTTCTTTCCTGATGGCTCATTTGTTTTTCAATCGCTTCTTTCGTCCACAATCCCGACTCACTCAGTGCAGCACTGCCATCGCCCGGAAGCCGTGGCCGCAGACGTCTTTTTGGGTATCGTAGCCCACCACGCGCAGCGCCTTGTTAACGGTATTGTCGCTCATGCATTTATCTTGATCGTATTCGCCGGGAAAAATAAACGCCAGATGACCGGAGAGCGATTCAATTTGCTTTAAGATCGCGATGGCCTGTTCGGATAAAGGAACGATGTGCTGCGTTTTCATTTTTGTGCCACGATGAGAAAAACGCACGTTTTCGATGTGCTCCCGTTCTTACGGGATTACCTATAATTTCTGCTGCCAGTCGATTTCACTCCAGCGGGCAAAGCGCAGTTCGATGGAGCGCACGAAAAACAGCAGCGACAGCTTAAGGGCATATTGGGTCAGCAACCTGCCGGAGTAACTGTCCGTCCGGGATAACAGTTCGGGCAGCTTCTTAAGCGGCAGGGCCGGGTAGTGGCTGGTTTCCGGGAGGCGTAAATTCACCGTCCAGATCCAGCGCCGGGTTCGATTTGATTAACTGCTTTATCACCGCATAGCGCATGATCTCCGTTACGTAGTCTTTTAGCCGCGCGGTGATTTCCAGAAAGCCTTTACTCTCCACCTTACGCAAGGTGAGTAACAGATCCGCCGTCGTGATCTGATCGATAAAGGTTGTCCCCGACATCCGGGAAAACATACATTTCCAGTCTGCGCTGGATGGTTTTTGCGTAATGCGCAGACCAGCGCCGGTGATCGGCGTGCCAGTTCATGGCGATCTGGCGAAATGTCTGCCCGTTTTTCTTTTTCTGCTGCGCGAGCTTCTTATCAGCGGCAGGATCGGCCCCTTCACGCACTTTAGCGCGTGCGGCATCGCGTAGCTGACGCACCTTAAACAGGGAAACACCCGGGTAGGGACCAAAGGCCAGCTTTTTCTCTTTGCCATAGATGCGGTACTTCATGTACCAAAGTTTTGAGCCGTTGGGTTTGATCAGCAGGTACAGTCCTGAACTGCCTGCCAGTTTAAAGGATTTATCGGAGGGTTTGATCTTGCGGATAGCGGTATCGGTTAATGCCATAGCGGGGGGCTCCATTTTCTCAACGAACCGTGAGGCCCCCGATTAAGCCCCCCAAAAACTATGGATGTCAAAAAACCCGGTCGTCCTTATCAGGATAACCGGGTAAAGATAACTTCTTGTTTTTCAAACGTATCAGGACTCACTGGGATGTCATGATACTAAAATCTGGCTCCTCTGACTGGGATCGCCTTTGCCAATAACTGGCTAATAAGTAAGCTAAATCAGAAATTTATTTCTGTCAAGACCACCAGAATGACCACCAATAGTTGTGGGGTTCGCAAAACTGATTTGAGCGCTCTACTATAGCTGGTGATCGTTACCTGAAAGGAAAACGTAGTTAGAGCGGGCATCGAAGAGTCTGCCTGAGTGGAACTATGTTCAAAGAGATCTAAAAGTCAGCTCAGTGCCAGAAGCGGATTGTATAGGTCTGTTATCGGCTCCTGCAGAATAATAATTTAAATAAATTAGCCTTGTCAGTTTATTGATTAACTAATTATTAATTAACAATTCCCAACATATTCATGACATGAATTAATTCAGGCTGAGTTAGGTCAGTTTTGTATAAATCATAACCTTGGGTCATTTGTGCTACTTGCCCATTTGAAATATTAATTTTTCCTGATTGAGATAGTTCAGCATCAAAAAAATAAAATAATTTCGCATTTGTATTCATCACATTAGATTTTATGACTTGCCAGATTTCTTCTTTCTTCAACTTACTCATTCGAGGTCCAAATATGATCCCCTGCATGGCACTTGTTTCATGATGAAAAACATGCCCTGTATTACGATTTACACTGTCTTTGATATCCCTCTCGCCACCAATCCCCGTATTTCCCTCAGGAACAAACATTCGATATTCTGACTCATATTTCCAGAATTTATTTTTAGTTAAAATTAACTCAATAATATTTGAGGTTGGATCTAGAATTGATATTTCTTTAGATTGATTACTATACGTAATAGGCTTAATAGGAAAGCTAATAAGATCTTTAGAAAATAAATTATCTTTTAGTTGCATCCTTATATTATTACTTTGGGACGTAAACTCTTGAGTGCTATAGATCACTACACAGCCACTAAAACCGGCGGCGTAATGCGCCCACATCATACGTTCTAACGCTTTGCTGGAAAAAGATACACTAAAAACTGCTGGGATTATTTTTTTGTACAACCGTTCTTTAATGCCAATTTCACATTGTTTTGCTAAAAACTGCTTTGGGTTAGGTTCATTTTCATAAATGACGGTGTCAGTATCTTCCAGAGGCAGTAGATATTCATATAAAATACTGAGAATCTCATTGGTATGCATATCAAAAAGGGCATCAAGTGACTCAAGGTCACCTTTTATCTTTTTGCCTTTAAATATTTTGTTTAATACCTTATGAACTTTAAGGTCACCAAAATCCAATATGTGAGTCAAATTCTTATAAGAGTACTCACATGACGAGCGTAATAAAATATCCCAAAATCTCAAATCATTATCAAAGCGATAATCTATATTCAAATCATTTGGGTCATTTAATTGCGATTTAGCAGAGAAATATAATTCATTGTAACGAATGGCTTTATCGAAGAAAAAATCAGGACGATAATATTTGAATAAATACATGTTTCACCCATAAAAATATCATAACTAATGATTGCCATGTAAAACAACTTGTCTTTTTATATGACTAATATCCTAATCTTCGGTAAGTATAGTGTAAAGATCAGCATGAAAATACTTCTTTGTTGCAAACAGAGAGTCCGCTGTTCGCTCATAGCCGCCTGTGGCGTATCAGATGGCGGCTCTGTGCCAGGAGCGGAAGTTGTTAAGCCCGCACTGCATCAAACATTAGGCAGCAGGTCATAATCGCCTAGTACATTCTTAGCGCAATCCTCCTTCATCAGTGATGATCTGTGAAAAAAGTAGCTTCAGAAACCTGACACAATGTCTTTAGCTAATGATAGTCTAAGCACATATGCTAAAACAATCACTAAATCTCTTAACATCTTGAATTTGATACTGTAATTTGGTATACGTCTAAAAATCCCTTCTTTAAAAAGCTATGTTTTGCGGGTTGATAACTCAATCAGTGTGTATTTATAAACACATGCCTTAGTGAGTTTACGAGGAAATGAATGACATGAACGCATCACCAAAAGATATTGAAAACAGGCCTAAGGAACTTTTAGGCTTGCCTAGATATCGCTGCTTACCTGAAGAGCCTTTTTATATTGACTTAGAAAAATCAACAGGTCAGTTTTTATTTAATGATATTTTCGACCTAGATGGGGTTCAACCGATCGAACAAGAGGTGATCAACCTTTCAACAGAAAAAAAAGATGGGGTTCCTTTATTTGGTGTGAACCCATCTAAAGAGGCCATCGATTTTTATAAAAAGCGTGGCGATGATTTTCAGATGATTAATGTCGTCGTTTGTTGCTATGGATTTGAAGAAAAGGATGGTAAATTATTCGGGTTGCCTTACCACATATCGATAAGGCCTGCCCAAAAGAAAGGTTTGCCCGAAAATATAAGTATCAAATGGATTGAGCAGTTTGATCTAAGTAGAGTTCTGGATGGGCAGCCGCATTACATGGGGTACAATCCATTTTCTAACGCTTTTGGTTTATTTGCTATCGGTAATATACCTGTAAATGAAAACATTTTTTCTGATACTGTCGGTTTTGTATATCAAAGTTACTTTCTTTCATCCAAATACTCCCAGCAAGATGTCTGTGACCCAGGCATGTGTACAGCTTTACTAGGCGATTCCAGAACCATTCTAAATGATTATAGAAAATTTCGCTTCAGTCGATATTTCAAACCATTTATAAATATTGAACCAATTAAAATATGGGGTTGTGACTCCCCTATTGAGTTGTTCCTCTTGCAGGCTATGCACAGTTTTAATTTAAGACCAAAAATTCAGATGCATATATTTAAAGATGGTAGTAGCTTCCCATCCTTACACTCCATGTGGGAGGACGGGGTCAGAACAAAGAATTTGGCCAAGACAATTACCGAAGCTGATTTTTTCTTTGAAGAACATAGGATTGCTGTGTTTTGTGACTCGGTAGCACATCACTCTACCCCGGAAGCTATTGCAAAAGATAAGGCCATAGATGCAAGTCTCAATGAAATAGGTATTCACAGTATTAGAATTTCTGGTCCAGATATTGTTCAGTCGCCTATGTCCTGCGCAAAGAGAGTTGCAGATATTGTTAATGGGGGATGAAAAAATTATCGCCAAGTGAATCTCTATCAGTTTAGTAGAAACTTTATAATCCACTCGTTATAACTCAAGGGAGTGGATACAAACGCAAGATTAACTTCCGCTTTTCGCTGTGAGTTCAACTGATGGATGCAACACATTGGTTAAAACGCTCTGCGGGTGATTCATAGTCTAGCGTTTTTCTTGGCCTTTCGTTGAGCTGCCTGGCAACACTGTTTAGTCTTTGCTGGCTGTGAACTGATAAGTCAGTTCCTTTTGGAAAATACTGCCTGAGCAATCTGTTCGTATTTTCATTGGAGCCGCGTTGCCAGGGGGATTGAGGATCGCAGAAGTAAACCTGAATATCTGTGGCTACAGTAAAGCGGGTGTGGCTGGTCTGAATCGCCACAGGTTTAACAGACACCTCAGAGTCATTTATGGACTGCCCCTGCCGCGGTAGACATATACTGTCCTCACGACGAGGCCTGTTCGAAGGCCTCCGGACTGACGCCGCCGAGATGACTGTGGCGCCGGGCCCGGTTGTAGAAGACTTCAATGTAATCGAAGATATCGGCCCGGGCCAGCGCGCGGGTTTTGTAGATCCGTTTTCTGATACGCTCTTTTTTTAGCGAACTGAAGAACGACTCCGCGACCGCATTATCCCAGCAGTTCCCACGCCGACTCATGCTCGTCGTGAGGTGGTTAGCCCGGCAGAAACGCTGCCAGTCGTCGCTGCCATACTGACTGCCTTGATCGCTATGCACTATCACTTCACTTTCCGGTTTTCTCCGCCATACTGTAAGCATCCCGGTAAACCAAACCATTCACTTTTAGAGATCTTCCGACATACTGATTATGTCCCCTGGAGGAGATCGCCATGCGTAAAGCCCGATTTACTGAGCACCAGATCATCGCCGTCCTGAAGTCCGTCGAAGCCGGGCGGACCGTCAAAGACGTCTGCCGCGAGGCCACTATTTCTGAAGCCAGCTATTACAATTGGAAGGCGAAATATGGCGGTATGGAAGCTGCTGATATCAAAAAAATCAAAGATCTTGAGGACGAGAACCGTCGTCTCAAACAGATGTTCGCCGATCTGAGTCTGGAATGTCGGGCACTGAAAGACGTTATTGAAAAAAAGTTTTAAAACCAGCGATAAAGCGTGAGCTTGTCAGCTATCTGACGACGCAATTTTCGATGAGCTTACGCCAGGCGTGCAGGACATTATCGTTGAGCAGGACGGTGTATTTTTACCAGCCCGATACCCGCCGGGATGAGCCCGTGATCCAGGCGCTAACAGAAATGGCTGAGCGTTATCCACGGTATGGCTTTAAGAAGCTGTTCCAGGTGCTGCGCAGGCAGGGCAACGCCTGGAACCATAAGCGAGTTCATCGAATTTACTGTCTATTAAAACTGAATTTTCGCCGCAAGGGAAAACAACGTCTGCCGGTACGCAACCCGGCACCGCTGGCAACGCCGGAGGCGCTGAACCAGAGCTGGTCTATTGATTTTATGCATGATGCACTGGTCTGCGGCAGACGTTTCAGGACCTTCAATGTGGTGGATGATTTTAATCGCGAAGCGCTGGCGATAGAAATCGACCTGAATATTCCGGCACAGCGTGTCGTCAGAGTGCTGGACAGGATCGTGGCCAGTCGCGGATATCCGCTGAAGATGCGGATGGATAATGGGCCTGAGCTGGTCTCACTGACGCTGGCACACTGGGCTGAAGAGCATGGTGTGATGCTGGAGTTTATTAGTCCGGGGAAACCGACACAGAATGCCTTTATCGAACGTTTTAACCGGACATACCGGACAGAAATCCTGGATTTTTACCTGTTCAGAACGCTGAATGAAGCACGGGAAATCACAGAGCGCTGGTTGACTGAATATAATAGTGAGCGGCCCCATGAATCCCTGAATAACCTGACACCGGAAGAATACCGGCTGATGGCTGAAAAACCGGAAATCTCAAAAAGTGCGTGGAACTAAAACGGGTGTGCTTACACTTCCTTAGCAATTTTTTCAAATGCTTCAACCGCCCTACGTTCAACTGGGTTACCTTCTTTTCTTGGTAAGTATAGATGCGCTTCATCACAGACAAAGGCAACTGGTCTGCGACTCTTTGGATCAGTCCAGAATTGAACCTGATAGATGATACGGGCAACCAACCCAATAATTACTGGCAGTATATCGGCCGGAACCTCTGAAAAGTCGATTACTTTTATGCTTTGCTTTTGCTCACCAAATTCCATCAGTTTTTCAGCAATCATGCTCAATGAATCGTATTGGTTGTATTTATCAGGACTATTAAAGAGGAAACCATAGCGTCGGTCATTCAAGCGGCTTGCCATGCGAACTAGCAACCTAGAGAACTCACCGTTGAAAGGACCGTTTTTAGGTCCTCTTGAGCCATCGACTTTTTCTTCATTTAAGTATTCTAGTTTTTCAATGACATGATTTAGAGAATATGGAATTGGACTGTCGAGTGTAAAAGACTGCAACAGATCAGTTCTACCATTTGCTTGCAGGAAAGCTTTCTTTTGCTCGGTAATTGCATCTTGAACAACCACAACTTGGTTGTGCGCACTGAATTCACTCCGGTCAACGAATAATGACTGAATTTCTTCTGAATTAAGCAACCAATAGGGTAGGAAGAGTAGTGAATCATCATCTACATTAGCCTCATCCGGCCCTGGTATTCTCAATTGTTTCGCATAGGAAAGTTCTTTATATTCACCGTGTAAATCGAATACTACTAGGTTTGAAGATGGTAGTCGCGAGCTTCTTTCAAGAATCGAAGCAACAGTCCACGATTTACCTGAACCTGTGCTACCAAGTAGGGCTGCATGTCGCTGAAATAATTTATTGCCATCAACATAAGCGCGTGCATTTTCATTGAGTTTATAAGAACCCAACTCAAGCGAATCCTCTCCATTGCCACATTCAGAAATCACGCGCATGAATTCTTCCAAGTGGGCGTCTTTAAGGATGTAACAGGTTGAATCGATTTCAGGAACATGATCTAGAGATCTTGAAAATTTATACTTTTGAGCAATTGCATCCCATCGGGCCCCGCCCATTAAGGTAATCTTGACTGTGTTGACTACGCTATCTTCAAAAGCGTCTATTTCGTTCGCACCGTCTTCTTGCACTTCTAGGGTAAGGGATTGAGTGACTACTGCTTTGATTACTTTATCAATCATGCCAATGAGCCAACATTCTGTTGCTCCGCTAAGTTGCACTGTTACAAGCTGTCCAACTCTGGCCTTACGCAGATCCTTATCACTATTTACCAGAATGGTTACTTTTCTGGTGTCAACTTCACGAATATTGCCAAGTATGTAGCTGTCATCATTAAAAGTAAAAAGAGCCATGTTACCCCCCTAAGAACTCTTCAGTAAAAACGTCAAAACGCCATAATTCCTTCTCATCTATATGCAGCCAGTTTTCAAACTTTGAATTGTAGATTCTGCTTTTATCTGAATTTGTCTGCTTGCAGATAAGCCACATATTTGGGCATTTATCTAACCACTCCTCGATTCTTGGGTTTGAATCCCGAGTAATCACTAACGCACGACACTGATCTTGTGCAAGTTTTTTCCTAAATGCGTTATTTACAAGTTGAGAATCATTAAAGCCAAATCCTAAAAAAAGAAAACAGGTATGGTTGCCCACAGCATTGTCGTATTCAGCCAACTGGGCCCTGTCTTTGTGCAATCGCTGATATTTGGCTGTGCCGGGAGTGATCATAGCCCGCACAACGCCTTCAGGTTTGTTGAGAATCCAGCTATTACACTCTATAAGGTGAGATTCCCATTCGAACGTATTTAACGAGCCATGCGGCTTGTGTAATCGAACATGTTTACATTCAACGGTTCTTAGTAGTTGCTTCGTCTTGCCTAAACCTTTATGAATAGATTGAACTGACTTTTTCGCTTCATTCCAATCATAACTTCGAATAAAGCCCCCGTAAAACCCAGTAATATATGGAATCTTGTGTCGAATAAAGGCGTACTCAGCTAATAAATCGTAATTGGGCGTTGCGACGTGCAGTTGTTTATCGGCCTGTGGCAGTGTCTCTACGAGCTTTTTAAGTAATGAACCAGCGGGCCATTCACGTAATCCTGAAATGATTTTATGGGCGTGAACGTTATCGTGATACGCAACAAAGTTGGCAGTTAGTTCAACTATTCGAGTGGTCAGGGCCTCGTCCTTGATGAAGTCCATAGAGGATTCAAAATCATGGCTACCCACATCGAGTACAGATACGACTTGCTGCCATTGTTGTATCTGAGCATCTGTCATGCCACTGTTCAGCTCGCCTCGAAGGTGACGCTCTAGTGCTGGCATTCCAAAATTTAGATCAAGTGCACATGAAGTTCCTGTTCCAAATAAAACAAACGGCTTCTCAGTAAAAAACTCTGCAATCGCTTGATATGCAGATTCCTTTGTCAACTCCATGCCTTTCCCCACTTAAATCATGAAACTTCAGAACTTGCCACCTAAAATCTGCAGTATTAGTACTTTATTCTCTTGCTTTAAGGCTTCAAGTTTTTATTGCAGAGCATTTATCCAGAACACTCATTTATAGAGCTATATCAAGTTTCTGCCAATTGGAAGTTTTTCCTCCACGTAAAACAGCTCTTAGATCGCCATCGAAGCAAATGGATGTTATCGCAGCAAGAATGTCCCCTGCATTCATTTTTGAGCAGCTTCCTCCTATCTAACGCACCAGTATCTGAAAGGTTCGATCCACGCGTATAGCATATGTTATGTGGCCTCGAATCTGTCCTGTTCATACCAAAGCGGCCATAGCTCGCACAGTTGTGAGTTAATCGTTGGAAGCCAGTTCACCTCAATTGAAAGTTTTCATTACTGGAGTGGTGGTAAAAAACGGCTTAACCGTGAAATGAAAGGGAAATTTGGCAGTGCAGATTATGCGGAGGAGGAATTAGTGGCGGAGCTGGGAAGTGCTTTTCTGATGGCGGATTTTGGGATTGTTGGAGAGGTGCAGCATGAAAGCTATATTGCCTCATGGCTCCAGGCGCTGAAAAACGACAATCCTATGTTTTCAAAGCGGCCAGCGCCGCCTCAAAAGCGCATCGTTATCTGATGGATAAGATTTGAGTTGAAGAATAAAAAGCTGCAAAGGAATGCGGCTTTAACCTTATATCGGGGCAGGGAAGGTGACAGATGTTTAAATTTCCCTGCGAATTTTCTGGACATAATATGTCCGGAAAATTCGCAGGCTGCGAGTGCGGGCGGCAAAGAGCCCGTGCATCCCGCAAACGGCGTTTGTACATCGGTGATTGCTGTAAACGACGGCTCAGGTATTGCGGCTGACTGTGAAGTTTGCAGGACTGCAACGATAGCAGAGCCTGTTTTTGGTGTTATGATAAGTGTATTATGCCGTGTAATACGCACGAATTCATGCAGGAGAGAAACCATGACCGCGAAACAACGCAACACGCAGAGCGTGACAATGACAGTAGAGCGTGCCTTACTGGTAAGAGCGCGTGAGGCGGGCATTAATCTGAGTGCTACCCTGACAACCGCCCTAGATGCAGAGCTTCGCTCTCATGAAGCGAAAAAATGGCAGGAAGAAAACAGGGAGGCTCTCGCAGCACTAAATCGTTTTCATGATGAGCAGGGTTGTTTCAGCGATGAATACAGGACGTTTTAACCATGCAATTCACTGTATACGGTAATACCGGGAAAAGCGTCGTTTACCCACTGTTGCTCGATGTCACGAGCGATATTATTGGGCAATTGAATCGTCGGATAGTGATCCCATTGCTCCCTATTGAAAAGTATCCGGCAGGCCGCCGACCGGATCGTCTTGTCCCCGTCGTCAGGCTGACGGACGGCAAAGAATACGCCGTAATGACCCACGAGCTGGCAAGTATCCCTGTCCAGGCTCTGGGGGCGGTGTTTTGTGATGCGTCGCAGTACCGTACTCAGGTAAAGGCAGCTATAGATTTCCTCATCGACGGGTTCTGACGTTTCTTTCTATGCAGTTAAACAGGCATGCCTTTAATCGTGGCTGACGGGAGTCTGTTCAAGTTCGTCTATCGTGCGAAACAGAAACATCTCGCGGTTCTTCTCATCAAACGGTACAGGAACGCTGTTTCTCATAACAGTCCTGATGCTGCCAAACAGCCTGACCAGCGATTCTTGCGTTTTATCATCCGGCATAACATACATCGCATAGTGCCAGCGTCCGGCGTCGCTGGCGGCGAGATGACTGTTAATGATGCTGATGTAACGGGCGCGGGTTTTCATCGACCGCTCTGTTTCCACTGCAACGATGGCACCGCTGCTTAAGGTAATAATGCCGTCCGGTCGGTGTCGGAAGCCCGGGTATCGCGACATAAACTCTCTCCGATCGCCGTTAAGCCAGCCTGTACCGCCTTTTTCCTCAAGGGCGATCCTGACCCGCTGATTTAACAGTCGATGTTCCAGCGTCGAGTGTTTGAGTTTTCCCGGCTCAAAATAGGCAGGGAAAACCTTGTCATCAGCGCTAACCACCATCGCCAGTCCCTGCATGCTGAGCCCCCACAATGATTTTTTCCCGGTCAATACCGGATATTCGTGTTTAATCAGGAGGCCCATCGCAACCGCTTTATTGAGCAGTTTATATATCGCATGGTTATGTTTTCCTTTATAGCCGACAACTTTTTTTAAGGTCCGCAAATCAGAGAACGTTTCTTCCTTGAGAAAATACAGCAATGCCCGCATTCTCAGTTTTGCGGCTTCATTTCTTTCAGTAACGTTATGTATAAGCATTGATAGCCTCACAAGTTAACGGAGGGTTTGTGGATCTGATTTTCTTTTTCGGTATGCGGAGGGTTTTTATTCTCAAATGAAAACAGGTCTATATATTGCTTCTTTACTGGTATGTGGAATAGTTTGGTTGCCTTCGCCAGATCGTTCTGGGTAAAAACAAAACCAACAAATTTGGGGAGGTTAAGCAACATGTTGCTGTCGATATAATATCGTTCAGCCTGACTGATCATCCTGTCAGTTTCTATTTTCTCCGTCAGGGAGATATCCGTTTTCACTTTCCTCATTTCATCGTCTACCAGAATAGAGCCGGTCATCCTTGCCACCCAGTCGGCGGTGTCCGGATCGCGAAGGCGATAAACCAGCATAAACTTGCAGTTCTCAATAACCGAACCGGCAACAGCATCACCCTCCAGATCTGCCGGACAGTCATATAAATCTTTTACCGACTGGTGAGCCATGATGATATGCACACCTTTGTCCCTCGCAGCGCCAAGTCCTTCGAGCGCAGGGCGGGACAGGTGATACTTGAGTTCATCAAGGAAAATAGCGACCGGACGAGGTTTGCCTTTTATCCGATCACGGGTTTCGGCTATCTGAATCAGGCGGGTTAAAATCATTCGCTGAGCCGACATGATTTTCTGATTACGCATCGAGCCGATGATGTAGCTGCATCCACCTTCATCAAAAATGGTCTTTAAGGAAAATCCATTGCGGGCATTAATGGAATTCACTAAAGCGATTTCCTCAAGCTCACCATAAAAAGCAGGCACATCTTCACTAATTGATTTCACAAAGTCAGTATTAAATAAGTCGCGTAACGTCATGCCATGTTCATAAATAGCGGCCGTATTTCTGGCTGCACGGCGATCGGCGATACGATAAAAATCAGCACCTTCGCCTTTTTTACCCATACTGAAACCGGCATTAAACAGCTCCTCCAGTTGTTCATGAGAAATATCGGCCAACAAATCAAGCTGGGAATGAAGGTCATTCAGGTTAATAAGAACAAACTGTTTATTCGCTTTCTGACAGGCTTCCCGCAGTACATGTGGTGCCCACTCATCATTTTTAGGATCTTCGACAAATACGCCTTCACCTGAAAGTATTGCCTGATAAAGCAGCACACAGGCACTGACACCTTTACCAGAACCTGTGGTGCCGATAAGGTCGGCGTGCTGAGTTTGAAATTCTTCGGGGGTGATATATTGCGGCTGATTATCTTTATCCAGCCCGATAAAGATACCTTTCTGCAGGTCAATATAATCCAGCGGGTTATACGCAATGCTGTCAGGTAACATGTCTCTGACTTCACGAACATCTGTTCTGACATTTCTTTCCAGCTTGCTTTTTTTAATCATCCGGTGTTTCAGACTGTCGACTTCTCCGGCCAGCAGCCTTCGGGCAGTAATATGAAAAGCCAGACCAGCCAGCGTAAATCCGACAGTCAGTATCCAGAGTGATAATCTGAGCATAATGTTATTGTCGAGTACTTTAAAGAAAAAACTCAGCCCCTGAATGGTCAGTGGTGACAGGGTGCCAAATGTGAGAAAGAAGGTGGATACACCCGCCACCAGTTTTAACCAGAAGGGGGCATTTTTTCTTTCTTCACGTGGCAGATGAAAGATGAATGGCAGCGTTAGCCCGGCAAATACGGACAGTATTACCGGGTTGTGTTGTAGCCAGAGCAGAAAAAAAGAAAAGGCATCCGAAAAGGCATTCAGCCTTTGCATCAGATGGGTTTCCATCGCAGTGATCTCCGGTCTGATTTCGGTGTGAAGGGCGCATCACATGGACGTTATCGATGGACGTCACACCCCACGCCCATACGCGACGCCTATTGATGACGCCCATAAAAGGATGAAAAGCACTGAACGTCTCCGACGCTCATGCCCGTTATCCGCGCTTTCAGAAAACAGCCGACCAGTGGTCGTCAGTCTCCTGAAATGCCCGAATGACGGGCAACGGCGTGTGGCATTTCGCTCGGGCTGGAAGCTCTCCCTGCATGTCACATGGGGGTAATGTCGTGGCTGGACGCCACCCCAAAACCCCCAACGTCAAAGGCGGCACACCGTCGCACGCTACGCGCGACCAACCCCTTTAAGACGGTCGCTTTCGCCTTTTTATTCCCTTTGCTCGTTCCTCGCAGCGCGAATAAAAGGGAAGCTGACCTTTAAAGGGGTTGGTCGCGCCACGCTACCGGCTTTTGGCCGGAGACTTAGCTGCGACGGTGTGCGGGGCAAGCCCCCCAAATAAACCGCTATCGTGGGCGATAGCTTTTCGCTCGCTGGGGCGGCGAAATTTATTCGGCTCCCCCCGGTCTGCAAAATCCGCGTGGGCGCGGCTGTTTGCCGATGGGTTCGGCGACGCAAATTAGCTATTTCTGCGAAATAGAATTTACTCGCCTTACGCCACTTTTAAATTTCTGCTATTCGCATAAATTTAAAAGCCTAAAACCGTCACGATCGGTGTCGAGTTTGCCATCCAGAGTTGACAAGGGGAATGGTAATAATCCAGATGTTGTTATTACCGTTTTTCTTTTAATTCAATGACGCACGCGACCAAATTTATTAATTATCTGGTCGATGATTTTCGGGGCGGCTGATTTGCATTCGAGTAATAAGGCTTTTCGGGCGTCGGCGGTACGGTTGGGGTGAAATCCGTGTCTGTTCTTTTTCACAACCTTAAAGAAGGAACGTTCAGCAGACTGACATTCATTTCCTCCGCCATTACCGGTTGTTTTACCGTACAGACATAAAACCATCTCGCAGGCATCAGCGGCCATTACGGAAGAGGGTAGTAGTAAACTCATGCAGAAAAGGCAGACGGTGAATAGGATCGTTTTCATATCAAATACCTTTATTGGAAATAACAGATGATTTGGCTATTTTTTATCTGAAGGTTTCTTTCATTTGATGAAGGTGTATCGGTTTGAAATAAATATCCCCCATCCGACGAATATCACCGTGAATATCTACGCTGACGATGATATCCACGCATTTAAGCACCTTGCGTAACAGCACATCGAACGGGATATTTTTGCAATCTGGATTTTCATAACAGCGGTCAATGATCCCTTCAATACACTCTTCCGGGCTGCCTGCGTGCAGGGATGTGATAAGACCTTCATGCCCGGAGCCGATGATTTTCAGCGCATCCCATGCCTCCCGCCCACGAATTTCCGCCAGCAGAATCCGATCCGGATTCATGCGATAATTCGCCCGGATAAGTCTGCCGGGCGTGATAATCGCCTCGTCTCCGGCATCTGCCGGGTAAAACAGATGGACATAATTAGCGTGGTGGTAAAACCGTATTTCGGGATTATCTTCAATCGTGGTTAGCCTGAGATGTGGCGGAATATAGTGCAGTAACGTCTTCATATAGGTGGTTTTACCGGAGCCGGTTTCACCAACAATAAAGAGGGTTTTACCGTACTCAACGGCCTTTTCAATAAAGCTTGGAATATCGCCCTTGTTATAGCAGCGGATCAGTTCATCATCTTTGCTTTCGTTTCTCTCCTTACCGGCTATCCGGTTATAAAACCCGGCATCAATCCAGGACTGATGCGTTTTCTGCTCAAATGACGGGTTTCGCAGCGTAATCGATACGGTATTCCGCTCGCAGGCTGGGGGGATAATGGTCTGGACACGTTCACCTGATCCTAATGTAGCGGAAAGGATAGGGGAGGTATCATCGATATTGTCCTCATTCCATGAGGCCAACGCTTTGGCAAACGCATGGCACTGACGTAACGTAACCGGAGAATCATGCTTCTGCCATCGACCGTTTATTTTGGTGTGGATCTCTCCGGGTCGGTTAATGGCGATTTCCGTCAGGCCTGCCAGTTTGAGATAATCGCCGAACAACTGAGTTTTCATAAAATCCAGCGACAGGTTTTTAGCGTTCATACCACCTCTTTTTCAGACGAAGTTGATAAACGGAAGAGAAATCGATATCCGTGCCGGTCATGATGCCGATCACATCGCCCTGATTGAAGTACATCGTGGGCGGGATATTGATGCTGTTTTCTAAGGCTGTTTTCGCCATTTCTGACGCGGCAGCGCGGGTGTTTTCGGTGTAATCGGTATTGCGGTCTTTCCCCGGTGCTGAATCTGATGCAGCAGCAGCCACATCTTGTACGGTGCTCAACATCAACGCATTGCCGAACCGTTCCCAGAAATGGGTATCAATCCAGCCGCTAATCCCGGCCTCACCCAACGGGCCGGTGGCTTCGGTATCAATCAGCGGGATTTGCAGGCTACCGGGTTCCGGTGTGCGTAATTCCGTCCAGATGACAAACATCCGGCTCCGGCCATGTTGCAGCGCCCCGGTGCGGTAGAACCCTCTGGCGACGGTTCCGGCAGGGAGCAACTTCACGTAATGGTTAGCGCTGTAGACATCTTCACCGATGAGGCAGGAAATCCGGCCACCCACGTCAGAGACAAAACGTCGCATCATTGAGCACGGAATATAACGATCTACCGGAAGGTAAAGATTGGGATCGAGACCCAGTCGCCTGACGCTGGTCACTTTTGCGGCACCGGGATTGGAGTCGTTAGCCTCGGTGCCAGACGTGGTTGCAGATGTGTCTTTGCTCTGATTGCGTTGTGTACCGGAAGGGGCAGTTTGTGAAGCCTGAGTATTACCGCGTTGTGTGGACTCTGCGGCACTACTTGATCCATCGACCAGTGCCGCCGCCTTGTTTAAAGCAGGTTGCTCTGACGGTGGTGCCGTCTGTATTGGGTGATTATCTGTTGCGGTTTCCTGTTTGTCCTGACCAAACAGGCCGAACGGATTGTTGTCCATACCGAGGTTTTTACGCTCATGTTGCCCCGTACTGGCTGACGGCGGAGTTGGGGTTTCAGCCGCCTTATCATCGCTTTGCTTTAATGATGCAAGGAAGCGATCTCCACCCAATGCCAGTGCAATCAGTGCGCCCAGACTCAGCAGGCTGACCAGCAGCGTCCGGCGGCTGGAGGCTTTTTTGAAGCGGGTCACTTCAGGTTGGCCGGGAGGTGTGTTTTGCTCTGGTGCCTGACTCGCCATCGCTGAACGGGCGCGTTCACGGGCTTCAGCCTCCAGCTCCGCCACGGTTTTTTCCGTTGTCTCTGAGTCTGCTTTATCAGTCATCTGGCCCCCAGTGTGACGACAGGTGAAACGGTGTCACCGCTGCCAACAGTGACGTTGTCGAATGACGTATTCTCAATCCCGACTACCGCGCTGCCGTAGCGCAATACCAACTGTGGCGACATTGCACGCACGACGACCACGGTATAGTTTCCGTGTTTGGCTATGCGGGGCGTGACGGTCTGTTCCTGCCCGTTAACGACCCGGAAGATAGATGGAAGGATTTTGGCGGGAGAAAAACCCAGATAGATAAAGCGGCCATCATCGTAAGTAAAATCTGGTGCTATGGAGGCTGAACCTGTCGCGACTCGCTTGGTATAAAGCCAGTTACGCGGCGTGGTAGCCTGCTCAAATGCTGTCGTTATCTGCTGCTTTTCCTGTGTTTCACGCAGGAGTTTCAGACGCGCTGCGCTGGCTGCGTCTGCTTGCCTGCGCTCGTCATCCGGATAGCGAAAACGGATAATAAAGGCCTGAGACGGTGAGTCATTCTCCAGTACGTTCAGCTCCAGACTGTAATCGCGCTTCGATGTCACGACAAAGAGATTGGTTCTCCACTCGCTCGCCGTTGGCAGAAACACCTTATTGATGTTGTTGCCGTTATCATCGGTTACCGGCTGGGTGATAGGGTTTGGACTGACACCGACCCGGTTATCGCTTATTGTGACTTTCCAGCCCTTTGGAAAACCCGCTTGCGCGTCGATGACTTCTTCATCGTCATCAAACAGGAGTGTGGTGAGGTAGCCAAGACGGGTGTTGACGATAGTCGCATTTTGGCTGTTATAGGTGACATGCTGCATTCGGCTGTCATACGTGCTGCGGCTCGGTATCGCTGCGCTCCAGGCTGTGGATGACATCAGAAGGAGCCACAAAATCACTGTTTCTTTCAGCATCATTCCCCCCTCAGTTCTTTATCTCGCTGGTAACTGGTCACGATGAACCCCAGCGGATTAACTTCTCGTTGGCTGTCGGTCAGTTGTTTGCGGGGGAGGTAGCGATAAGTCAGACGGATGTTCCAGACATCTGTTTTAACCGAGTTATCGACAATGCGGCGGATAGTCCGTTTAATGCGTAAGGTCGCCAGATGATCAGGATCTGTCGCGGTCGCGTGAACGTTGGAAATAATGTCGATAGACACGACATATTCCGCTTTATTGAAAATGACATCGGGTGCCTGATTGCTGTTAAACCCGTCGAGATAATCCCGGTTCACGCTGTCGCTATTGAATAACTGCACATCGTCGTAATCGCGCTGAAGAGCAAAATAGTTATACCCCTCGCGGAGCCTGACGTAATGCGCTGCTAACGCCTGAGCCAGTGCTTTCTCTGTTGAAATACTCTGCTCTTTAATCCGGGTCATATATTCATAGCGTCCGGTCTGTTTATCCACCGACCATAATTCGATTTCGGTGTTTTTCAGCGGCAGTAGAATAATCAGTGCGGTGATCGCCATTGCGGCCAAAGCAAACCCTATGGCGGCTATGCGCCACGCCAGCTTTTTTTCCCGTTCATCCTTTTCCAGCAGGACAGATTCAAAGGTACGGGATGACGCGATGATGTTTTCTGTTTCAGACATGCTTTGTCAGCTCCTGAATAATCGCGGGGGAATTAACCGGTTGAGGATCGCCAGATACAGGCGGGAGATCGTGCTGATGCTGTGCGCAGCCCGTGAGGATGCACAGCATCAGAAAGACGAGGCTGGATTTCATATTGATTCCTGTGTTTGTCGAAGACAGAAATGCCGTACCGATGGCGGTTGCCACGGCACGCGGTGGAAAGACTACGCTAGGAGGAGATTAGCGGTTACGCTGTTGATTGAAACGCTTCATGCTGTCGATAGAAGCCGCACGTTTTTGCCATGCAGATAGGGCTTTGCTGGTGCCTGCGGCGATAAGTATACCTGCTGCATTAGCGGTGCTGGCGCTCCCTTTTGCCGCTAACCGGGCACCCGCCGCACCGGCTTTCATGACAGGTTTCGCGGCGTCAGAAGAGGGTTTTGCCAGCCCACGTAGGCCGCTCATAGCGGCACCCTGTAGTGCGGCCTGAACGGCGACGCCACCTAATGCGTTCGCGATTTTTGCTGAAAACCAGATAATGACGCCTGAAATAACACCTGCAACGCAGCACTGAACACCCAGTGTGATGATATTGGCGTTATCTGCAAAATTAACCGCTTTATCTAATAGTCCATTAAGATAATTGATGACAATCCTGATAGATAACGCGGAAAACATAATCGTCAGGATCACCGTGAAGATAATTTTCAGCCAGTTGTTAAACATCGGGATAAGGAATCCATACAGCAGGCAGAAAATAAATAGCGGTGCGGTGGTGGTCATTAATACAATGATTATTCCAGCTAACAGGTTAACCGCCGAACCAAATAGCAAAGTGATGATTGCACCTCCCCAGACCAGAAGTTGGGCAATACCGCCGTTGAGCTTTACATAGGTGGAATCATCCTGCTGATAAAGCTTTTGTCCTATCGTTTGCGCTTTCGCCCAGACGGTATCCAGTAACACCCAGACATTGTCATCCCCGCTGACGCCGTCAGTTAATCCGTTAATGGCAGAAATGGCTAAATCCAGCCAGCCATCGAGATTTAAAACGAATGTCATAATTAATAGCATTCGCCCGACATCCCATATGACATCTTCTACTGGTGTTTGAAGTTTTCCTGCCAGGGTTTGATAACCCCGATAAGTGACAAATAACGTGAAGGAGCTGACGGCGATAACGCTTACCATATCGCCGTACACGGAGGTTTGTCCCCGCAGTACGGCATGTAAACCGTCAGTGATCGTGTTGTTCATTCCAACAAACATACCACCTGACATAGATTACCCCTTTAATTCAAATCGGGAACCTTGGCATTTTCCTGACGGAGTTCAAATCGCGCTTCTCGCGCATTTTTGCAATCCTGGGAGTCATCACCAGATGATTCACACGCCTTATATCTCTGACTCATTTCATCCGGATGTTCTTTGTACCACTGCGTTGATTTCGGGTTGTCACACCCTGTTAGAAATAATGAGCCTAAAATAACCGGAAAAATGCAAAATGACGTTTTCATTCTTACCCTCTCAATGATTAAAGTCAGGAATTGGGGAAGTGAGTTGTTGTTCATTGAATGCTTTTTGCCGCTGTTGAGTCAACATCACGGATCGCTGTTCAGCCTGCTTGACTGACATTTCCCATTGGCTGGTTAATGCGTTCAATTGTACGCTTTTGGCTGCGACCGCGTTAGCCAGGTCCTGTGACTCTTTCGAGTCTTTAGCGTTGGCTATGCGGTCGGATAAGTCTGATATATCGTTTAATGTGCTATTAATCCGGTTTTGGACCTCACTGGTATTCTCAATCGATACCGCCTGATTGAGGACAAGTTGTTTACAACTTTCAACATAACGTTGCGATGGACTGGACTGATTACAAATATCAAACGATTGATATTTGTTATATAGGCGCTGAAGATCAGATGAATAATAACCGCTTGGGTTAGTCAGCAGATCATCCAGTGAAATACCATTTTTACGCAGATGTTCGATATCGTTTTTCAGGGATTTTGCCTCGCGGAGAAATCCCTGGATATCCCTTACGCCTGTTGCGGTCGCTAATTGCTGCTTGTAGGCATCAAGCTCACTTTTATAGTGAGTGACCGTTTCCTGCCATTGCTGGAGTTTTTGTACCCATTGGTTAATCGACTCGGTATTGCTGGCGGCATCAAACACTGGGATCCCGGCGCTGAGTGCGGGTGTGGAAACCAATAGCGATAACGCCAGAAACATCTTTCTGGTTTGCATGGTGATAACCTCCGAGGTGAATATCAGATAGCCTGATTAAGGAACGTTTCTTTCCAGTCGGTGGGTGGCATGCCTTCCTGATAAATGGCATCAAATATTTTCAGGTTGTCTTCGCTGCCGCTCAGGATTTTGGTGATGTTCCCGAGGCCCGATAAATCCATTCTTGCCATGGCGACAAACGGGCGAGTTTCACCGGCACGCAGTGGTGTTTTCAGGACAACCATATAGTGCTCGCTTGGATCAAGATTACGAACCATGTCGTAAACGCTTTCTGGGACTTTCATCTTCTCCACGTAATCCGCATGGTTGGCCTTGGGATTGGCGAGAAAAATTTGAGTACTGCACTGCTCAATAATCGCCGGAGCGATGGGATGCCTGACGATTTCATCAGGCGACTGGGTAGCGGGGATAAAAATGCCGTTCAGTTTACGGATCACCTTGAGCATATTGAGGGAGAATTTAGAAAACTCGACATCAGCCAACCATTTCCAGAACTCATCCATGAACATCACCAGTCGGCGACCATCCAGCAGGCTGGTGATGCGGTACAACAGGTAAAAGGTGATCGGCCCGCGTATGTCGTCGTCATCCAAGAATTCTGTGCCATCGATACCAAAGTTATCAATATTGCTGATGTTGAACGTGTCCTCCTCGTTATCGAACACCCAGCCGAATTCACCGCCCTGCGCCCACTGTTTCAGGCGTATACGCAGACCGTTGGTCCGTGCCTCTTTGGTCGGTGGCTCCGGCAACACTTCCAGCAATCGGGTAATACCATAACGGCGATATTCCGGCGGGTAGTCCAGCATAATGGTATCCACCGCAGTGCTGATACGCTCTTCATCGCGGGGATCGAGTGGCTTACCGTCACGACGACACAGCATCCGGATCAGTCGCTTGATAAAGCTGATATTCCGTCGAGTGGGCGCAAGTGAAAACGGGTTGAATCCGGTAGGAATACCGGTCCGGATACGGAAGTAGCGACCGCCCATCTGGCGGATAGACATCTCCGCTGCTCTGTCTTTATCAAAGTAAACGGTGGTCAGTCGTTTGAGAGTGGCAGAGGCGGGAAATGTCGCCGGATTACGGTACTTCTGCATCAACTGTTTCATCATTGTCATCAGCAGGGTCTTTCCTGAACCTGTTTTACCGATGATGGCGGTATTCCCCGGCGTTTTCTCATTGAAGTCATTCCGTCCTGCCTGACTGTCATGCAGGTTCAGATAATAACCGCCACCACCGGGAGATTTCAGTATGGCGATAGCCTCACCCCACGGATTGCCGTGGCGTTTGTGGGGATGGAAGTTATGCAGACTCCCCATATCTGCGTAGTTCTGGCTACTGACTACCACCAGTCTAGGCCGCAACGTATAGACGCCGGGAAGTTGAGCCAGATAGGCGGCAGGTAACGACAGCGTGGACAGGGATGTCATGATGCCGAGATCGTTAAAAGGCTGGGCCAGCGCATTGGTTTCCTTGACCACCTGATCGGCGCTGGTGGAGGAGACCAACAGGGAAAAATGATATTTGCCGCAAGACACATGCCCGGACTGGAGCAAATCGCGTAAGACGATCAATTCCTCTCGCTGTGAAATAGCGTCATCGTCGGTTGAATTTAGCCGTTTTTCCGCCAGTCGGATATGACTTTGCGCTTCATCCCGTGCCATACAGGTAAAAGACTGCGTCAGCACATACTCGCTTTCGGCATACAGCAGCGCATCGAGCAGGCCAGTGTAGGTCTCCGGTGAGTAGTCTTTAATTTCCAGACTGCGGAAGAAGCGGAAACCGCCGACCGTCTGACATTCGGCGGTATCGGTAGTGAAGAACACATCCGGCGTGCTGAGTGTGTGATAAAACGGTGTGCGTGTCACCGCTACGTTCTGCCATTTGCCGGTAATCAGGCGATGATAGAAAGCCAGTTGCGAAGAGTAAACCCGACCTTTTTCCTCATAAGTACCTAATGGCATTGCCACATAACGCGACAGGGCGGTGTGGATGGCTTCATGGTGCTCCAGCATCCTTTTCAGTGCATCATCCAGAGCCGCTTTCCTTTTTACGTTGGCCTGCGTCTTCATGACTTTTTTCTCCAGCGTGGAGAAAGGGGCATAACAGAGGCTGAAAAACAGCCGATGTCGCCAGAGTGGCTTCTCTTTTATTGGCTGGTAATAGCGTTCTGTGACCTCATCCGAAAAGGGAATGCCCGAACTGGCGTTAAAGCCATCCTGATATTTCTCTCGTATGCGGTGAATATAGAAGGTGAACGGTAGCCCTTCATACGCGCGGATCAGGTTGTTGAGGTGGCTTGCCAGCAATGTCAGATGATGTTCGTCCTCACATTCAAACACAGTGCCGCCCAATTCCCAGCTAGCGACTAAATCACCGGCGCGATTTCTTATGATGTGAGGGTGAATGTGGGAGGAGTAGGGAATGTATTTATCCAGCGTGATGCGCTCGTTTAATTTCATCTTATCGGTAAACTCCGAAACATCGACGGCGTCATAGTGGCTTGCCAGCAGGGCTCTGGCACCGAAATGGCGATCCGTGACAAATCGCCCACGGGTTTTAAAGGCCAGCCACAGCAGTCCGAAATAATGAATATCCGTTCGAGCTTTTGCCTTCATTTCCAGCCAGGCTGGGATCAATAACAACGCGAGGTAATAGCTGATATAGACCGACAGCAGGACGATAGCCCCGCTGACGATCACGAACGGGACGAGAGGGATGCCCATAATGGCGGCAGGGCGGGTCAGTGCTTTGTTCAGGGTGGTCATCGATTCCCCCTATGATGCCCAATAGGCACCAAAGCCTGATGCACCGACAATCAGGATGGCTCCGATAATGACGTTGCGCATGTCATGCAAACTTTTACCATCAAACAGCACCTTGTAACCCACCCACATGGTTGCCAGTGTGATCGTGACGGCGGCCAGCCCGAGCAAACCACTGGACGTATTACTCAGCGTATCGTTGGCTTTATTAAATCCGCTCCCTGCTGCCAGCGTTTGGCTTGATATCAATACGGAAGAAAACGCAGGCCAGTATTTACGTTTTTTCATCGTCATTGCTCCTCATTAATTACAGGCATGGATACATCGCCGCGAAGGATGGCGTTGGGATAGTGCAGGGAAGTCAAAACCGGTATGGATTTATCGGTGAGTTCACCGCGCAGGACGGTGGTCGGATAATGAATCTCTGAAGTGGATTGGCTGGTGGTACTGCGCTTGAGAGCTTCCCGCGTAGACGGGATCACATAGCTAATACGCTGGATATAACTGGTTTGGTTAAAGGCGGATTCTGGCTGCTGACCCGTATCGAAATTGCCGGAATAGTAACAACTGAGCGCTCTTTTCAGCGTGCCGCCTCGCTGGTAGCAGTCGGTGAGGATGCGTTCAAAAACGGATAGATTAGTGCAGGGGTCTAACAAGTCATGGGCCGTCACGCCGTAATGGCGGAAGTTGGTACTGGTGATTTGCATCAGACCGACCGAATAACGGCGACCTTTCGCGACTACCTGCTTGATGATGTTGATGGCAGTTTGTTTGCTGGTGGGCTGATGAGAAATGACGCCTACGCTATCGGGCGCTCTTTCTTCCTTCGGCACAATTTCAGCGACGGCATAAGGATTAAAGCTGGATTCCACTTTAGCCACATCAAACGCGGTGGAGGGGTGAATAGTGGCGGCACATTGCATAACCGCCGCCAGAAAAGCAGTGGGTGAAAGCATGGTTGCCTCGGTAAAAAGTCGAACCACACGTAGCTATCAGATAGTCGGTGGCAAAGAAAAGGAGAGGAGAGTGTTAATCGTGCTGGGGGGCTTGCGGTATGTCGCTATCGTCTTTCGGCTCAAGGAGCACTAGCTTACCGGAGACAGCAATACCGGGTGTCAGTACGATGTTCAATCCAGGTTTGCTGTTATGAGCGAACGCCACGCCGACTTTTGTCCAGTACGTGTTCTTTTCTCTGCTGGCATCGGGTTGGCTTTCCTGCGTGACAAACACGTGATAGGTAGGTTTTCTCATGCTATTTCCTTTAATAAAAAATAATGGTGAGTTAACTACATCGATCACATCCCGATTCTGCATTCCGGTTTCAACGGGTCAGCGAGAACATTCAGCGGCACCCTGAATTGTGGTTGCGTGACAGCCCGATTCGCATTGTTAAAGAGCAATACTCGCCCCGGACGAATAAACGTCCATAAAGCTCGCCAGTGGAAGGTGGCGTGATTAGCGTGCGATATCAGCTTCAGGATGAAAATGATAAAATCAAACAGGGAATGAGAGAGAAAATGTGTAGTGTGATAATTATTTCGAAAGGATGTATTGGATTTGATTTGAACTGGTGCTTTTCTGCTCAAGGATATGTTTTATATGTGAAGAAAATTATTTCCCATAAATTATTTTCTTCAAGTAATTGAAATTTTAATTACAGGGTGAAGGCTCATAAATATCATAAATTTTTTTTCGGCCTGACCTTGAGTGGATAATAAAATATAATTTATTGGCCTTATTATAAATCCTATTTTTCCGTACTATATGGTATTGGAATTTATGAGCTGTTTTTTACAAGGTGTCAGATGGACGAATATCCAATAGGTTTTTTGCAGAGATATCATCTCAAAATGAATATTATGTGGCATACCCAACTTTAGAACATGCGTGGCTATATATCGCAATAGATATTCGGGATTTATCTATTTGTAAAATCGGGCTGACCACAAAGAAACATCCACAACTTCGTCTTAATGAAGGAAGAACATACAATCCTTTTTTAGAGCTTTATGCTATATATGAACTCTCTGCAACAACTTGGGGATGTTCGCAAAAAGAATTAAATGATATTTAATCTTATATTCATCATGGAAATGTTTTTGGAGGAGCAATAAAATATCCTAATACACTAAGAGATTCTGAATGGTTCTTTATTTCTCCAGATGATGCGGAGTTTCAGGTTGATTGGATATTAGCGAAACGTGGTTTTTCTGTTCAAGGGTGGACGTTGTACGATACAGGGGATAGGACATATTTAAACGAACATCAAAAAAGAAGGGTGAATGGGGTACATTTTGAAGCAATGAGAGAAATTAAAACTATATTCAGGCCAAACCCATATTTTTATCTGAGTAGAGCCCAAAAGGAAGGTATGGTTTTTGAACAAATTGAGCCTTATATAAATTATCTGGTAGGTTTTCATAATGGTGGCTGGCTTGAAAAAATATATTTAAAATAAAGTGTGTTTCATTTAGTGAAGTTGAGGGTGTATATCCAATTAAGTTGTAATTTAACACATAATGTGTGATGCAATATTTTATTTTACCAGAAATAGGTTGTGCCGAATAAAATAGCCAATAAGAAAACTTATAATCCTCAGGAAATCTCCTCGTTTTGGTGAGAACAATGTCCATTTCTCGTTCGTAGTTGCCGTAGGCAGGAACTATGGGAGGCTCTATGTAAGAGGTGGACGTCAGAACAGCTTTAGCAATAACACTTTTTAATCGGGATGAACCTATGTGATTAATAATACTAAGTCTCAATGTCTTAATTACTCCACATCAGAAGATGTTTACAAGGCTGTGTTGAAGGTTGGAGTACCAAAGCAAGGCCACCTTCAAAAAAGATGGCTCTTACTCTCACTGTATGTCAATGACTAAGCGCGCTTGTTCCATAAAATTGATTCTGCCTGCTGACATGCCGAATTTCTTGTATTTATAACGGAAATACGCAGACATACGATCTTCATGTGTTGACATGATTATCTGGCGGTCTTGAAATTCGGTACGCAGTAACTCGATGAATCCAGCCACATTGATTTCATCCAGCGTCTGGACAGGATCGTCTACTAGCAACAGAGTGTGTTTCGCGTATCGCTGGTTCAGCGCTAATGTAAATGACAAGACCAGTGCTGAAAGCTGGCCCGAACTCATGGAAAAGACAGCATCATGCCCATGCCCAGGTGTTTCATTGAAAGCAATTGAATTACCATCATTTTCTATAAAAATACCTAGCCCTTGCTGATAACTTTGCATAAGGCGGCCAGAATAGATATGAAAAAGGATCTCAATCTCTTTGACTATGGATTCAAGATATAATCTTTTCTCGTCTTCATATATTTTTTTGAGTTTGCGTAGATACACTTTAAATCTGGTAGCTTTTTTGATCAGCAGATCTTCTTTGTTATACTGCTGTTCACACTCCAAGATAAATTTAGAAGACGCAATAGCATGCTGTTGTCCAAGATAGACTTTTTTTAATTCAAGCCGTTGGAGGGTAACTTGTTCAACAGCCTGTGGATCGTTTTTAAATATTTCACGATAAATCTTCTCGTAATCATCAAAAATGCAGCTATCGTCGAAAGGTTTAAACCTTGCCCGAATCTGACGTTCTAGTTCGTCTGTTGCTTGCTGCGTTACAGGCTCGAAATTCTCAGACAGAAGATCCTGAATACTGATACCTGCCGTCTGAAGCTGTTGATAATAATTTTCCAGCCACTGAATTTGCTCTTCTGTTAGGCCAGCGAGCTGGCGCTTACGTTCAACGATCTCTTTATTTTGCTCCAGACAGGCCTGCAGAGCAAGTTCGATAGGCTCCTGCCAGTTGCGTCTGAAGCTTACTAGTGCTTGTGAGAATTGATTATTTTGTTGAGCTGCTAAAGTTTCAAGTGATTTGCTCTGACTTTCGATTCCTTCGAGAAGCGCTGCTACCGTTGGCCAAGGATGCCCGCATGTCGGACAAATATTTGTAGAATCGCAATGTGTCTGATGCTCCCTGAATGCATTCAACAGTTGCTCACGTGTCTGAATTAGTTCCGCGTGGCATTCCTGAACTTTGTCTGCGGTGGTCAACTGTTGTTTGAGTCCGGCGACCTGTTGCTGAAATTCCTCTGCTGTGATAGAGGCAGGAAGGAGTGGCACCAATGGATCAGTGATCGACAGGCGATCCTCGCTAATGGCCTTTATTATATCTTTGAAGGCGTCACTTATCGCTAGTGCAGCATCAAAGCAAGCGACCTCTGCAACCCATTTTTCTATGTTTTCAAGAGGACGATAAAACATTAACAGACGCTGTTGTAGTTCCTTTTTGGGGAGGAGTTTATTCACCAATTCATTATTATATAGTTGGCTTTTATAATGCTTAAAATTTTCTGCAAAACGCCTGAGGCGAAACAATTCTCCATCTGCTGATAGCCACTGTTCAAATTGTTGTACATCAAACTCTACTACATCACGGTCCCATGGCTGATCCGTAACTTCGATAATTCTTTCGTATGTGACAGAACTGCCTGCCGGTAGCAACTGCTGCTTAGCTGTTTCCCATTTATCTTTAAGTTGTTTCAGTTCATTTTTTTTCTGAGGGTTACACAAATTTCCGATTTTGGCCGACGCCTGTGTAATGTTATTAATTTTTTCCTGAATATCGCCAATATCGAAAAGGTGTGCAATCTGACCCTGTCTGTCTTTTTCCTTTTGTTTTAACAACCGAGTATTTCCTTCTTGCTCGACATAATGGAATAATTCAAAATCGCGCTCATACTGCTCACCGAGTAAGGTAGAAAGATAAGTTTCTTCCTGTGAAATGACTTCAACCCGTTCCGCGCTAAAGTTTACTAATTCATAAAGAGGTATCCTTAAATCAGTTACACCTTTATGCTCGTCTAGTACAGCTTTACTGGCTGCTCTCTCAAGGAAATGGCTCTGACCATCTACTACAATCTCCGCACGAATTGAAAGCCAGTCATTTACACCTGCTTGCTTGAATAGCCAGGGGCAGCCTGTTTTCAGGCTACGTCGATCCACTGTCAGTTCTTCAAGCTCAATATAGCGACGGATTTTTTCTGTCAACAGGAGTTCCATAGCGTCAAAAAAAGATGATTTACCGAAACCGTTGGGACCATCAAGAACTACGAGATGATCACTTTCAAGGGTTAACTCAAGCTTTTCAAAAACTTTAAAGTTATGCACTTCTAGACGCTTAACGATCACTTTCATAGCCTGCCTCAGACAGTTTCTCATCCATGAAGGTCAATAAATCTTCCGGCTGCACATTCGGCGATGCGATCTGATTTGCAAGAGAGTCAATAGCTGAATCTGTTGCAACCAGTACACCAGGATTAGCTGTACGCTGGATTTTTTCCCGAATATTTCGCTCGAGACTGGCTAGATCGGAATTACCCGAACTATTAACTGCGATAAATGGAAGCTTTATTGCAAGCCTATATAATAGGCTTTGCCAGCCTCCTTCAAGGTGGTTTGATTTATATTCAGTAAAGGTGTTAGGAGTAGTAATTGATTCACGAAAAACTGTTGCAAATCCCTGAATGTCGATTTGTTGACGTAGTGCTTCGAATTCTTCGGTAGTGTAAGGAAGTACATGCTTTTTAAAGAAATAGCTGTCTTCTTCTATATGGTGAACTCGTTTACTGGCGAGCACTTTGCTGCTGTCAGTATTCCATACAATCAATAAATTGATATTTTTCTCAAGAGCAGGATTGGCTGTAGCATTTTTGCATTTACTTAACCATCCTGCCTGGATTTCAGGAGTGATTATTGGTTCGCCGTGGATTACCAGCCAATAATTTGTCTTTCCAGTACTGTTGTATTCGTATAACGCCAAGTCTGTGGAGAGATTACGCGTCAATCCTTCTAATTCCAACAATTGTTCAATCAGGTTCTGCATCTTTCAAACTCTCAGGTACATTGTTTAAAGAAATCATAGCCACCTTCTTATAATTCCCGATGCGGTTTTCCCTCAGTAATTCGTGTTCAGCAGCATCCACTCCCTCAGTAGCGTCAATGCCTATGATTACATCAGAGATTGAAGGTCTGTCTATGGCGCTAGTGATAAGTGCGCCGCACTCAAATAGACACTCCACATCTTCACTAATTGCCTGTTGCATGATGTCATGACAGATACTCTCCTGATGCTCTGCAGCATGGTGGATACCTGTCGGATAGTAGAAAAGCCCGTCATTTAGCCACGAGAATGCGACATCAGAACCATCATTACGTGCAGTCTGAACTAGTTTCCAGAAAATCGTAAACATCCCAAGTCGCATTGCATCACGATCGAGTGATTGATCCTTAAATTCACTAAGTGTTTTAAAACGTCCCTTTTTATGCGGCATAGTTGCTCGCAGGAATGCCTTCATTCCCTCAACATTCAGCGAAGTAATAGCAGCCAGATAGTCATCTAACTTTTGACATGCTGCCTGGGAGAGGCTGTCTTGGCGTTCACAAAACTCCTGGTAGTATGTGCCGATATCAATCTGCAGACGGCTAAGGAAGAATGCCTCATTCTCAAACGGAGCATAATCATCTGCTTCGATTACACCATATAGTTCTGAAAAATCGATGAATTCGCTGGCTGCGATTACGGCCTGATGGCGAGCTGACTCATGTATCTTGCTGTGGGTCATAATGACCTTTGAGTTCACTATTGCTTCCAGCGTATTCTGAATATTCGCGACAATAAAATTTTTCCAAGCGGGTTGCCCTGCAACATTAGCAAGCAGGGTGGAGAGTTCATTTCGAATAAATATATCTACTTGATTCAGAGGGCAAAACGATTGTGTGACATTCCCTGCTTCATCGGGAGGAATGGGGTAAGTATAAAATCTCACTGGCCCATAGTCAGTCCCAAACGTTGCCGGAATATTCGTTACTGAACGTGCGACATGGAAATAAGCGAGTGGCACTCCCCGCTGCCTCGCATTATCCCTTTGAGTCTTGATGCCATCACTGTAGGCAGAAAAACGCGTCTCCTTGTACGCTTTGACCTGATGCATGGACAGGCATTGCTGTTGACGAAAAATCGCGAAGTCATCCTGACTTTCTAACTGCAGTTTCAAATCCCGGTTCGCTTCATAGTCCGAGGATATCATCTTCAGACAATGATACAGCGCCAGCTTGCCCTGATAGACAAATCCACTCCACGTAGAAATAGCAGTGTGTGGAAAAACTTGAGGAGCTACTGCCATGAGACCCCTTATCACTTTAAATTCTCATTAGCTGAAACGTGCTCCGTATAGAGATATTTCACTTCTAATGAAGAGCATTAGCTAGATAGATCATTGGTAGATACATTACTACTGAGTATCCGAGCTGAAATTGATCTGCTTCCTATATTTAGATTTTGGTGAGAACAGCTGATCTTAAAATTGATTCTGTTCGGATTTTGTCAGCATTGATGAGTCATTGAGAGTTATTACCAGTATATCTACAAGTAAAAAAATCAAATATGTCCACTTTTCGCTCGTTACCGACTGTCCGGTTTGATCGTGTTCTAACATAGAACACAGTCAGAGCCAATACAGATAAGTGATAATGGTGACGGTTTTTTATTTAAAATTTCATGGATAATGATATTAGCTGTATTTATTATGGTGATAAATAATGTGCAGAGAAGATAATTCCTCTGCGCGAGTGTCACCTTGCTATCAGCGCTGACGGCGCTCAAGTATGGTTTGGCATTCCGTACAGGTTGTCACACCTGGCAGCGTTTGCCGTCGCTTCTCTGGAATAGGTTCACCGCACAAACGGCAGTAATGTAATGAGGGCGTAGTTGCTGGCTTGAAACGGTTCTGTTCAATCATTTCTTCCAGGCGTTGCTCATTAAATTCCTGATCGCGATCGATCTCATCTGGCATGCGATGTCCTCCTGTTCAGTGCTTCTTTCTCACAAAGGGTGATACGGTTCCAGACGGCGGTCAGGGAAGGCCCTTTTTCCCTAGAGGACAACGATTCAGTGACCTGCATCATGGCTTCTAGTGCGTCAGGTGTATCAAGGTTTTCAGTGCGTTTCTTTTGCCATGTCAGCCAAATTTCTGCATCGACGACTTCATCTGGGATAGGCGTTCGGCCATAAGGGATGGTGACACCCAGCAACCTGCGGCGAGTGCAGACCTCATTCGAGGTGAGGCCAAAAAAATGATTAAGGAGTGCAATAGATCCCCCCAATATGATGGCCCGATTAATCTGTTGCTGGCGTTGCGCCTCTTGGCGGGACAACGCCAGAATTTGTTGTAAAACGTCGTGACGAACAGTGATCGACATAAACTGCGCGGATGCCCGACTGACGATAAACAGTTCGTCGAGTGATAGCTGATTGAGAGCGTTCAATTCGTCGAATGTGAATCCTAACGTTTCACAATAACGAAAATTGCCTTCCTTAAGCGCGGCAAGGGCGTTTGTTAACACCGCGTAATTCAGTGAGGGGAACATAATGCTGTATCTCCCTTCAGCGCGTTAAGCGGTTAGCTAATTTGAAGTTAATCCATTCATCAATTTCAGATTCCAGCCAGGCGACGCTGGCTGGCCCAATCTTTATTGAAGAGGGAAAGGTACCTTCTTTCATGTACAGGTAGATTTGTGAGCGTTTCAGACCGGTTTTTACTTCTACTTGTTTCAGACGTAATAACTGATGAGATGTCATAAATACCTCCAGTGCAGAAATGGGAGTTGCCCGGAGATGACAAAAAAACACAGTGAGGAAAGGAGTGAAAGTTGAAGAGCCCGTATTACGGACACCACAATCCTTAATACGGGTTTTTAGATTGAAGCGTGTAATGTCATTTTAATTGGGTGCCTAAGCGGACGTAGGTGAACCACGCTCAAGCGCCGTTTTTAACGTATCGCCACTGAATCGATCGGTCATGCCTTCGTCTGATGCCCACTGTTCAAAGATGGACAGAAGCTTATAAGGTTGCCTGATTAATGGGCTGATAAACTCATTGTTTTTACAGGCAAGCCAGAACAGTCTGGATAATGGCGTGGATATACGTGTTGAGGCGGGCTGAGAGGTATCGTTTTTGGCGGGCAAGCTAATTAATTTCTCAAGTTCGGCATGTTTGATGACAAAACAGGCATCCTTTGGTAAATCATGAATTGGAAAATATTCTCTGTGGCTATAATGGTTTTTTTTTTGGTTTGGGATTTTTTCAGTAATATGTGATGCGATATTTTTAGGAAGTCTTATGGTTTGCTGTTTTATCCTTTCGCGATACCTCATTTTCTCAAACATTTGAAAGTGATCGTCGCCAATATTGACAGTAAGACCATAATTAACGTAATTTTCTCCGATTACGGGTAGTGGAATACCCAGAGATCTCGCTAATAAACGTTGAACGAGAACGTATTCATAGCCGATAAGAGTTGTATCAATTACTTGTTGTGTGAAATTAATATACTTCCCCTCGGTGATGACGATTAATTTTCTGTTATTAAGAAAGCAGTTCTTTTCGAGAATGCAGAGTCGGTTAATTAGATTATTTTCAACAGGTTTTAGCTTTATTTTAGTATTTGATATTTTTATCCTTCGTAAAACCACTGGAGATTGGAAATAAATTGAAAGGTTGATGTCTCCATATAAAGCATGGCGATAAATATTAGCTTCTGTTAACGGTACGTTTCTCATTTTAGTTGCTATAACGATGGCTTCAGGTATTGTGATCCAGCTAAATTTCTCACTCAGGGTATTAGTGGTTCTTTTTTCCTTTATCATGATTCATCTCCTTTATATGAAAGTGACATGTGCATAGGTGCTTTAACTCCTTTATGCAGTTATGACATATAGATAGGATTCTAAAAATGAGGAATAGGATTAGTGAGGGGGTGTTGTTATAACGAAGAAGTTATTAATTGCTTTTCGCTGTCCGTCACAAAAATGTTCGAACTGGGGTGCTATTACCAAACGGGCTAACTTCCTCATGTCATTTTCAATGCTACTTGTTACAGATTTTATTCAGAGCAACTCTACAAAAGACCTGTCTCAAAAAAAGGAATGAAAATATCATAAATCATTGCATATCAATTGGTTCGAGGTAATTCACGAACCAATTGATGATGTGACACGGTTGAATCGAGTGGAAACCAGAATGTTATTTCCTGATGGTTGGTGCTTAAACCGGTAAATGATCTAATCACTTTTATGACGAATTTCTCTGGGAATACGCTGCCCTTGTGAATCAAAATAACGATTTGGCCAGATTTCACTCGCAGGTATGCCTAGCGCATCTGCTATAAGCCGTTCACCTTTCGGCCAAGGTCGAATTAGTGCATTTGAGAGCGTTGATGAGCTAAGGCCTGCCTTACGAGATACGGCGGCTAACGTCGTTTTCCGTTTACGCAAGGCTGCAATGATATCGGCAGGATGCCAGTCTATTCGTTGTTCCTGTTGTTCCTGTTGTTCACTGTTCATACGTCCCCCTTTTGGATTGAAGATTTACTCCCCCTGGTAAATTATTTATTCATTATAGATGAAAAAAACACCAAAAATAAAGTTATAATTTATCCAGAAAAGAAATCCTTTAAGAAGGGCTTGCTAAGAGAAGCGATAATCGGTTTATGTTAATCAGTACCGTGGATAACACTGTGATTGGTAAGCGATTAAGACTAGCCCGAGTCAACATGGGATTAAAGCAGACAGAGCTCGGTTGCCTCGCTGGTTTGGATGAGGAAACGGCAAGCTCTCGTGTGAGCCAATACGAAAGGGAAGTCAGTGCGCCAGATTTTGGGCTGGTTTCTCGGTTCGCGGCGGTTCTGGATGTTCCAGAAGCATATTTCTATGCTGTTGATGACGATCTCGCCACCTTGATCTTACAGTATCACCGTTTCAAGAAAGCCAACCCTAACATCACGCTACTGATCACACCCCAGTAAGGTGGATGTTCTAGTGCGTCATGATGTTCAATTCCTGTGCGTTCACCCTTCTAAATTTAATTATTCCTATTCTCAATGAATTAAATCTTCATTTTTGAGTTTAAAATAATCAAAAATAAACTTTAAATTCACTGGGTGAAGAACCACTTCAAGAGAGGCATAGCGTGAACGGCGATAATCGGCTTATGTTAATCTGCGAAGCAGGTAATGCCGTGATTGGTAAACGATTAAGACTGGCGCGAGTGAATGCAGGATTAAAACAGGTCGAGCTCGGTTGTCTCGCTGGACTGGATGAAGAGACGTCGAGTTCCCGCGTAAGCCAGTATGAAAGGGAAGTCAGTTCGCCGGATTTTGGTCTGGTTTGCCGATTTGCGGCGGTGCTGGATGTGCCGGAAGCGTATTTTTATGCTGTCGATGAGGATCTCGCAACGCTAATCTTGCAGTACCATCGTTATAAGAAAAGTAACCCTAATTCTACGTTGTTGATTACCCCGCAATAGACCTTCATTCACGTATCCAGTCTGAGCAATTTACTGATATTTCTCGACTGTTTGTGAAATGCTGAGGCAAGATTTTCTTGCTGTCTGAAAAGCAGATCCTGTTATCAGGATCTGCTCTTAGGTGCGTTATCGATCAGGAAGCTCTAGCCGTCTTATGTTGTTGAGCATAAATGTATGGCGCAACATATTCTTCCCGGTTTATATCCAGATAATCCGACCACCATTGCATCATCGCTTTACGAGCATCGAGATATTCTGCTTTATGGATGTAAGCAGCTCGAACGCTATTGCGTTCTTGATGGCTCATTTGCCGTTCAACTGCATCCTGTGCCCATAGTCCAGATTCCATCAAGGCACTACAGGCCATTGTCCGGAATCCGTGACCGCAGATTTCATCTTTTGTGTCATAACCCATCAGGCGCAAAGCCTTGTTGACCGTGTTTTCGCACATTGGCTTATACGGATTATGAGCACCGGGAAATATGAGTTCCTGATGCCCTGAGATTTCCCGTATCTGTTTCAAAATAGTGATGGACTGACGGGAGAGGGGAACGATATGCGGCGCGCGCATTTTGGCACCACGCCCGGAATAACGCACTCCGGGGATGGCTTCACGAGTAGCTGGAATGATCCAGATTTTGTTTCTGAAATCAATCTCAGACCAACGGGCAAAGCGCAACTCGCTGGAGCGGATGAAAAGGAGCAGGGTAAGTGATACCGCCAAACGGGTTAATTCTCGCCCTTGCTTGTAATCCTCAATGCGAGTCAACAGTTCCGGTAGTTTTTCTAGCGTAAGGGCAGGGTAGTGGCGTTTAACGGGCGGGGTGATGATACCGTCCAGATTGGCTGCCGGATTATGCTCTATCAACTCCTGGTGCACGGCATGGCGCATGATATTGCACATATGTTGCCGAGTGCGTGCCGCCACTTCCAGCAGACCTTTTTTCTCAATCCCTTTCAGCAGGTCGATGAAATGGCGGGTTTTCAGTTCTGTGACTGGCAGTTGTCCAATTATCGGGAAGATATGATTGTTCATGCTGGCAAGCAGGCGGGTTGCATGGTTCTCCGACCATGCTCTGTTGCTTTTATGCCAACTTAGCGCCACTGATTTGAAGGTTTTCTCTGGTGAGGCAGTGGCTCTCTCAACAGAGCGTTGTTGTGCTGGATTGATATTCTGCGCCAGCAATTTGCGGATTCCGTCACGTTGTTGACGAGCATCGGCCAAAGATACACCGGGATAGGCACCTAAGCCGAGGCGGGATTCTTTTCTATTGATACGATATTTGAGATACCAGAGACGTGAACCGCTTGGATTAACTAAAAGGTATAGACCGTGAGAATCGGAGACTTTGAAGGGTTTTGCGGATGGTTTTAAGTTGCGGATTTTTGAGTCGTTAAGAGACATTTGGGGGTCACTCCGTCATCGAACCAACTTGACCCCAAATCTGACCACCAAATTCTCCCGATGCGGAGGGTAAACTGAAAATGCATCGGGAAGGCTTTTCACGCTAACTTATTGAATCTGAATTACATAGGGATTCGCAAAGCGGCATGAAAATAAGAATTTGGCTCCTCTGACTGGGCTCGAACCAGTGACATACGGATTAACAGTCCGCCGTTCTACCGACTGAACTACAGAGGAATCGGTAAGTGCGGTGGATGATAGCGGTAGCGCCAGGCCTTGTCAAAGCAAGATGACTATCTCTGTGTTCGTTTGATGAACTTATAATCAACTCATTGAATTTTCGGATTTAGTGGACATATCGGGTTATGAACGCTATAGCGGTAGCCGTGGATATGCACTTCACCGTGGCAGCTGTTGCACCATCATGGTGCCGTCAGAGTGGATGGGGTGAGATATGTCACTACGGCCGTGGAAGCGCTGTGCTCTTTGTCCATTGCTTTTACTTATTTATAAGTCAGTTAAGTCTCAAACGGTTTTTTTTTCCTGTAAGTTTTGGATTTGGCGTGGTTTTTGCTGCTTCTTGTGAGGTAACCATACTGGAGGTACGCATGAATCTAAGACGGCTCAAATACTTTGTGAAAATTGTAGATATCGGTAGCCTCACGCAGGCAGCAGAGTTGCTGCACATTGCGCAACCCGCGCTGAGTCAACAAGTCGCCACGTTGGAGAGCGAGCTTGAACAGCAATTGCTGGTACGCAGTCGCCGTGGCGTTACCCCGACTGATGCAGGTAAAGTTTTATATTCCCATGCGCAAGCTATTTTACACCAGTGCGAACAAGCTAAAACGGCCGTTAATGGAGTACGACAGACTGTTAACGTCTGAAAAGGAAAACTGTCAGCAATCATAGATTGCTGACAGTGCTTATAGTTGCCCACCTGATACGACAATCACTTCAGATATCAAATCGGCCATGAAAGGTTAGGCTTTCATGGCCGTTGTGGATCATGCGTGCTCTTTTTTCCTACTCATAAAAGCGTAAACGACAGTCAGCACCAGGAACCATATCGGAGTCACAATGAGCGCCTGGCGTGTATCCGGCTGAAGTGTCAGCAGTACCAAGACAAATGCGAAGAAAGCAAGGCAGACCCAACACATCAATTTGCCCAGAGGCATTTTGTATTGTGACTCTTTATGCAGTAGCGGTCGCTGTTTTCTGTAGGCGAGATAGGAGCAGAGGATGATGCTCCAGATAAACATAAACAGTATCGCCGAGACGGTGGTAACCAAAGTAAATACGGTCATCACGTTCGGGATAAGATAAATCAGCACGACGCCGGACAGCATGCACGTGCAAGAGAAAAGCAGTCCGGCAGAGGGAACGGCGCGTTTTGATAGCACACCGAAACGTCGCGGTGCGTCACCTTGTTTGGCCAACCCGAACAGCATACGGCTGGTCGAAAATACGCCGCTATTGGCCGAGGATGCAGCGGACGTCAGCACGACAAAGTTGATGACGCTAGCTGCTGCAGGAAGGCCGACCAAGATAAACATCTCAACGAATGGGCTACGATCGGGGGCGATGTGATCCCAGGATGTCACCGACATAATCATCACTAGTGAGAAAACGTAGAACATGATGACGCGGATGGGGATAGCGTTGATGGCTCGTGGCAGAACGACCGTTGGGTTTTTGGTCTCGGCGGCGGTAGTCCCCACCAGTTCAATGCCGACAAAGGCAAACACCGCTATCTGAAAGCCAGCAAAAAAACCGATAATGCCTTGCGGGAACATGCCGCCGTGGCTCCACAAGTTGGTGAAAGAGGCGGTATTTCCCGAAGGGGACGGGTAGTGCATGAAAACCAGCCCGGCGCCAATGATAATCAGAGCGGCGATGGCGATGATTTTGATCATGGCGAACCAAAACTCCATTTCGCCAAAGAGTTTTACCGTCGCCAGGTTCAACGTCAACAGGAGCAGGACACACAATAAAGACGATATCCATTGTGATAATCCGGGGAACCAGAATTGTGTGTAGGAGCTGATGGCCACGACGTCGGCGATCCCCGTGACGACCCAGCAGAACCAATAAGTCCAGCCGGTGAAGAAGCCGGCCCAGGGGCCCAATAAATCCGCAGCGAAATCGCTAAAGGATTTGTAGTTCAGGTTTGAGAGCAAGAGCTCGCCCATAGCTCTCATAACAAAGAACAGCATGAAACCAATGATCATGTAGACGAAAATGATGGAGGGGCCGGCCAGGCTGATTGTTTTTCCCGACCCCATGAAAAGACCGGTACCGATCGCGCCCCCGATAGCAATGAGCTGAATGTGTCGGTTGTTTAGGTTTCTCCGCAGGTCGCCATGCGTTTTCACTGCAGCGGTCTGGTTAACCGTTTTGGATTGTTCAGACATTCAAGTGTGTTTCCTGTTTTTATCCGTGATGTTTTGTTGAGCTCTTGAGTGGCTTTTGGCTTTTCTTATTGAAAGCGGACAATAATATCACATTGTAATGACGATGCTTACAGATGCTTATTAGGGGGAACATGTGGTGATTTATGCATGACGAAATAATGTTCAGACAGGCGAAAATAATAGCAGTCAAAATTCGGATCTGTCTCCAATATTAAGTGATGTCTCTGGGGGGAGAGACCAGCCATAATGTCATTGATCATCAATTCAATTTTTTTTAGTTTTTTGGCACAAAAATAATAATAACCATTTGACAGAAGTCATCGGGGAGGTAATAATCCGTCCCCGTTGGGTCGTTAGCTCAGTTGGTAGAGCAGTTGACTCTTAATCAATTGGTCCGGGGTTCGAGCCCCCGACGACCCACCAACACTCTTCTAACACTCCGTATTTTTCTGTACCGCATTCAACTTCTTTCATTAAAGATAAACTAAACTTCCTGTTATAGTTAAATTTTGATTATCATTTTAATAAATTTATTTCTTATATGTGCCCGGAATGTTAAACACATAAGAAATCAATTGACAGGTTTCGGTGCATATAAAAGTGAACGTCTTGCTTAGGATACGATGGGTAAATATGCATAGGGGTTCTTTATGTATAAGTCGTTTAGAAGTTAAGGATATCTTGCCGATCGGCAGATACTGATCGGCAGGAGAGCGCTATCTGCGATATACCGTTTTAATTTGTTTCATCGTATGACTAAGAACATCCGACTGGTTTTGGTCTTCCAACTGATCGATATATTTTTCCATTCTCACCATCACCTTACCAGCATCGGTCTGACCGATGGATTTCAGCAACAGCGTTAGTATAGCTTTTAGACAGGTAATTTCATGCGCTAGAGCTTCAACAGAGGTTTCTGTCGAAAAATCGGCCTTATTCATTTTTGCTCCTTATAAAGATAAGTCCAGTAAGATTGATATGTTATGTCGCCAAGAGTTCAAATGACCGACATGCCAAAAATTTGGGCCATATTATAACATAGGTAATCGCAGTACGGTTTTAGATAAAAAATAGCCATATTCTAATATATGGAATTACGGATATTATTTCGCTGGTGGCTATTTTTTATAAATGTACTTTTCAACTCAAATACAGGAAAAATGTATATGAATGGCACTATTTTGGTATTTTTAGGATGCACTTTATGCTGTAGAAAATAGTCGCCCTGAGGCACAACTACGGCTATAATCCTTCCCTAGGCGGCGTCGCAACATATTATATGGAGAAAGGTTGTTCTTAATATGTTGATTTGGCATTGTTTTTTATTTTAAGGTAACAATAGTCTTCTTTTTCTTAAAAATCCGGTTTTTGTAATACTCATACTGTATCGTAGCTAAACAGATTGCTGTTAAGGTCGCGAGCACATTTAACTAATATGCAATCTATTACAAATAGCCAATAAAAATACATTTTTGATGGAAAAGTGTATTCATTGTAATTAAGCCACAGAGTATCACCACGGGAATTAGCAATTTTAAGTGTTACTCTCTTTTTGGAGAATTGTTCTTTGATTAGCGTTTTTCTTGTTGATGACCACGAATTGGTGCGGGCAGGGATACGGCGCATTCTCGACGACATCAAAGGTCTCAAAGTGGTAGGAGAGGCCGCGTGTGGTGAGGATGCGGCCAAGTGGTGTCGCAACAATAGCGTGGATGTTGTTCTGATGGACATGAACATGCCCGGTATCGGCGGTCTGGAAGCAACACGCAAAATCGTGCGATTTTCCCCTGAAATAAAAGTCATCATGCTGACTATTTATACAGAGAGTCCTCTGCCGACCAAGGTTATGCAGGCCGGTGCGGCAGGTTATTTGAGTAAGGGCGCGACGCCTCAGGAAGTGATCTGCGCCATCCGCTCGGTTCACGCTGGGAAACGTTACATCGCATCCGACATTGCTCAGCAGATGGCGCTGAGCCAATTGGCTCCGCAAACAAAAACTCCCCTGGAATGCCTTTCCGACCGCGAATTACAGATTATGCTGATGATCACTAAGGGGCAGAAAGTGGTCGAGATTTCAGATAAACTCAACCTCAGTCCTAAAACGGTTAACAGTTATCGTTATCGAATGTTCAGCAAACTGAATATCAGCGGGGACGTGGAGTTAACCCACCTTGCCATCCGGCACGGTCTTTTTAATGCGGAGACGTTGACCAGTAGTGAGTGAAAGCTTTGATGCTCCGGCGTTTCTAAAAACGGTAACCAGCCAGCCAGGCGTTTACCGTATGTATGACGCCACCGATACGGTTATCTATGTGGGTAAGGCGAAGGACCTGAAAAAGCGTCTTTCTAGTTACTTCCGTCGCAACGTGGGTAGCCGTAAGACGGAGGCGCTCGTCAAATGCATACACCAGATCGATGTGACTATCACGCACACCGAGACGGAAGCCTTACTGCTCGAACATACCTACATCAAGCGTTACCAACCTCGCTACAACGTGCTGTTACGCGATGATAAATCCTATCCGCTGATCTTCCTGAGCTCTGATAAACATCCCCGGATAGCCATCCATCGCGGTGGCAAGCATGCGAAAGGCGAATATTTTGGGCCTTTCCCCAATGGGAATGCGGTACGCGAAACCTTGATGCTGCTGCAAAAACTCTTTCCCATTCGCCAGTGTGAAGATAGCGTTTATCGCAACCGCACGCGTCCGTGTCTGCAATATCAGATTGGTCGTTGTCTCGGGCCCTGTGTCTCTGGGCTGGTCAGCGATGAAGAGTACGGTCAGCAGGTGGAATACGTCCGATTGTTCTTGCTGGGAAAAGACCAGCAGGTATTGACGCGTCTGATAGCCCAGATGGAAGCTGTAAGCCAGGCGCTGAACTTTGAAGAAGCGGCGCGGATACGCGACCAAATCCAGTCAGTACGTCGGGTTACGGAAAAGCAGTTTGTTTCAGGTGCCGGAGATGGTGAAGATCTCGACGTTATCGGCGTAGCCTTCGATGCGGGCTTGGCCTGCGTGCATGTTTTGTTCGTTCGTCAGGGCAAGGTGCTAGGCAGCCGCAGTTATTTCCCTAAAATTCCGGCAGGAACTGAACTGGCTGAGGTCGTACAAACATTCGTGGGGCAATTTTACCTTCAGGGAAGCATTTCCCGGACGCTGCCTACGGAGGTCCTGTTGGATTTCTCTCTGCCGGAGCAACAGCTCTTGACGGATTCGTTGACCGAAATCGCTGGACGCAAAGTGCAGATTCAAACCCGACCGCGCGGTGACCGCGCTCGTTATCTCAAACTGGCGCGAACTAATGCCAATACGGCGCTGGTCAGCAAACTTTCTCAACAATCGACAATTCACCGGCGTTTGTCTGCGTTAGCTAACGTTCTACAACTGCCTGAAATCAAAAGAATGGAGTGTTTCGATATCAGCCATACGATGGGGGAGCAAACGGTCGCTTCTTGTGTGGTCTTCGACGCGAATGGACCGCTTCGTTCTGAGTATCGACGCTATAATATTACCGGCATCACCCCAGGCGATGACTATGCGGCGATGACGCAGGTATTAAAACGGCGTTATGGTAAGGCGTTGGATGACAGTAAAATCCCGGATGTTGTTGTTATCGATGGCGGGAAAGGGCAGTTGGGGCAGGCGAAAGCCGTGTTCGATGAACTGCATGTTTCCTGGGATAAAACCAGGCCGCTGCTTCTCGGCGTTGCGAAAGGAAGCGATCGAAAAGCTGGGTTGGAAACACTTTTTCTCGAGGCGACGGGAGAGGGTATTGCCTTACCGCCCGACTCGCCTGCGCTGCATGTTATCCAGCATATTCGCGATGATTCCCACGATCACGCTATCTCCGGCCATCGGAAGAAAAGAGCCAAGGTCAGAAATACCAGTAGTCTGGAATTGATCGAGGGGGTGGGGCCTAAGCGTCGTCAAACGTTGCTAAAGTATATGGGCGGGCTGCAACCGCTTCAAAATGCCAGCATCGAAGAAATTGCTAATGTGCCGGGCATTTCTTCAGCTTTGGCAGAAAAAATTTACTATGCATTGAAACACTAGGGACAATGTAGCAACATACTCACAATACCCACTCCGGCCAGACAGTTATCAAAAGAACTATGCAATTTAATATACCTACGTGGCTTACCCTGTTTCGCGTTGCATTAATTCCCTTCTTTGTGCTGGCGTTCTATCTTCCTGTCGCCTGGGCACCTCTGGCTTGCGCCGTTATTTTCGTCGGCGCGGCGGTCACTGACTGGTTTGATGGTTTTTTGGCGCGTCGTTGGAAACAAACGACCCGCTTTGGGGCTTTTCTTGACCCGGTAGCGGACAAAGTGATGGTTGCCGTCGCCTTGGTTTTAGTCGCCGAGCATTACCATTCCTGGTGGATCACATTGCCTGCCGCGACGATGATTGCGCGTGAAATCATCATTTCCGCCCTGCGTGAGTGGATGGCGGAGATTGGAAAACGGAGCAGTGTGGCTGTGTCTTGGATCGGCAAAGTGAAAACTACGGCCCAAATGCTGGCGCTGTTTGCTTTGCTGTGGCGTCCCGACATGTGGGTCCAAGGCGTTGGCGTTGCGGCGTTGTACGTGGCTGCGGTGTTAACTTTCTGGTCGATGTTCCAATATTTGAACGCTTCCCGGTACGATCTGTTCGAACATTGACCGAACTGGCGCAAGAATCAGCGAGCGAGTCATCCTTGCAGTCAATTTTATTGACTCGACGCGATAGGTCAGTAGAATGCACCGCATCGACAGCAAGCTCGTCTTGTAAGTCACTTTAACAGATAAAGTCAGTCTGTTATGCGGGAATAGCTCAGTTGGTAGAGCACGACCTTGCCAAGGTCGGGGTCGCGAGTTCGAGTCTCGTTTCCCGCTCCAATTTAGGTTCTGTAGACGTCCACTGAAGTCTGCAAGCCGTTGAAAAAAGGGCCTTTTGGCCCTTTTTTCATTCCAGTGACGTCCACTGGAAACCGCCAACATCTGGGACTTTTAAGTCCATTTTTAAGTCCATGAATATGGGTGAGGTGCTTTCCGCTTTGTTGCTGGAGGAGCGAGGTCAACGAGACAAGTATCTAGTCCTGACTCATAGTTCAGGAGCTGGAGCATGGCACTGTCAGATATGGCCGCCCGGAACGCCAAGGCGACCGGCAAGGCTTACACCGGCAGCGATATCGACGGCCTCTCCCTCGTGGTCTCTCCGACCGGAGGCAAGACCTGGCACTATCGTTACTATTGGGCTGGCAAGCAGAAGCGCATGTCGCTGTGTAGTCCCTCCGGTTTTTAGTACCACCGCCAATAAGGATCTCCGGCCAGTTTTTGCCGCGCATAGATAACGGGTGGCATATCACCCAGTGAGCTATGTGGGCGTTCCTCGTTATATTCTGTGCGCCAGTCCTCTGTGAGTTCGCGCACTTCAGACAAGGTTCTGAACAAATACATATCGAGTATTTCTGTTCGCAGCGTTTTATTAAATCGCTCGATAAATCCGTTCTGCATCGGCTTTCCGGGCTGAATAAAATCGAGTATCACACCGTGGCGTTCTGCCCATTCGGCTAAGGCTGCGGCGGTGAGCTCTGGCCCATTATCACTTCGTATAAAAGCCGGGTAGCCTCGTTCTGCACTTATATCGTTCAAGAATGCGCACAACACGATGAGCCGGTATATTCAAATCAACTTCGATGGTCAGCGCTTCCCGATTAAAGTCATCAACGACGTTAAATAATGGACTGACCCCACCCGGTAGAGGATCCTGCCCTATAGTTTGAGCATAGGAGAAGCGTATGGGCACACCACGATTTACACCTGAATTTAAAGAAGAGGCTGTCCGTCAGATCACTGAACGTGGCTATTCCGTTGTTGAAGTTTCCGACCGCTTGGGCGTTTCAGCGCATAGCCTTTACAAGCGGTTGCGCGCCATCAAACCGGATAACAGCGAACAGCATGCTCGTGACCTGCTGGAAGCCAAAAGCGAGATCCTAAAGCTTCGGGCGCAGCTGAAACGCACTGAAGAAGGACGAGATATCCTGAAAAAGGCCGCGCGGTACTTGGCAAGGGAGCCCGACTAAAGTACCGCTTTATCAATGAGCACCGCGCTGTATGGGGTGTCATGAAGATGTGTCGGGTACTGAACGTCGCACGGGCCGGGTTCTATGCGTGGCTGCATAACCCTGTCTCCGCTCGCGACAAAGACAACCAACGCCTGCTGACGCTTATCCGAGATTCGTATGCGCTGAGCGGCGGCGTATACGGCTACCGGCGGGTTCACGGCGATCTGAACGAAATCGGGGAAAGCTGTGGTAAAAACCGGGTGGGACGTATCATGCAACGGAACCGGATAAAAGCCGTTCGCGGTTATAAAGCTCCACGCCGCATAGCCGGCAGGCCTTCTGTCGTTGCCCCTAATCACGTGCAGAGGCAGTTTACCGTGGTGAAACCCAATCAGGTCTGGGTAACGGATATCACCTATATCCGTACCTGGCAAGGCTGGTTGTATCTGGCGGTGGTTATCGACCTCTTTGCCCGTAACGTGGTGGGCTGGTCAATGAAACCAACGCTGTCACGAGAACTGGCGCTGGACGCACTAATGATGGCGGTATGGCGGCGAAAACCGGAAAGTGAGGTGATAGTACATAGCGATCAAGGCAGCCAGTATGGCAGCGACGACTGGCGACGCTTCTGCCGGGCTAACAACCTTGCGCCGAGCATGAGCCGGCGCGGCAACTGCTGGGATACTCATTCTAATATACTTTCAAGTACCGGATCGGACTGACCCGTGCTGGGATTGGCCCAAATGCCTTTGTATTGACCTGTCGTCCGATTCTGGTATTTCCCGGGCATAACCGGGCCCAGCGTTTGTGACCTAATAGGAGCTTTGTGCTGCATCCCGAGTGTCCTGTCCTGCGATGGGGATGGTTGTGCTACCAATCGCTGGGGGCAAACCATGCAAAATGACCATCAATCTTCTGAAAGCGTGATCCTGGGTGTCGATACACGCCTTGATATTCATGTCGGTGCTGTTATCAGCCAAGCAGGTAGACTGCTTGGAGCTCTCATTATTCAAACAAATCAAGCGGGCTATCTGGAACTACTTGATTGGGCACGTTCTTTTGGGGGACTCGAACGAGCAGGTATCGAAGGAACCGGAACCTATGGTGCTGCATTAACACGTTATCTCATTAAGAATGGCATTTATGTGGTTGAAGTTAACCGGCCAAATCGCTCAAAACGTCGTCTTGAAGGGAAATCAGATCCACTGGATGCAGAGAATGCCGCCCGTACGGTGCTATCGGGGAGTAGCAAGGCCATACCAAAAATGCAGTCCGGCGCGTGTGAAGCTCTTCGGATTATTAGCGTTGCCCGGCGTAGTGCAGTCAAAGCCCGCACGCAGGCGATTAATCAGCTTCGTGCGTTGCTGGTTAGTGCACCGCAGGATGTTCGCGACAAACTCTGGAAATCGAAACCACATGAGTGCATAGCCGCCTGCATTAACAGCGAAGTGTCAGAGCACTCTCCATTGCGTATAGCCCTGTGCAGCACGCTTCGAAGCCTCGCGAAGCGGTGGATGGCCCTGACTGAAGAGCTGAATGAACTGGACGAATCACTCGATAAACTGACCCGCAAATATGCCAGTAACCTTCGTAGTCAGTTTGGTGTAGGTCCACATACAGCTGCAACGCTGCTGGCAGTTGCAGGCGATAACCCCGAACGTTTAAAAAATGAAGCGGCCCTGGCATCGCTCTGTGGCGTAAATCCGTTACCAGCATCATCAGGAAAAACAGTCAGGCACAGATTAAACCGTGGCGGCTCACGTGAAGCAAACAATGCTCTGTGGACCATAGCCCTTGTGCGTATGCGAAGTGATCCGCGCACAAGAACCTATGTCGACAGACGAACTCGTGAAGGGCTATCGACCAAAGAGATACTAAGATGCCTAGAACGTGACATCGTCCGTGAACTCTATCCGTTGATTTTATCGGACCTCGCCTATGCCAATCGCCCGATCTTGACAGAGGAGCGTCAATGCCGTAGCAGAGTCGTTCTTCAGTTCGCTGAAAAAAGAGCGTATCAGAAAGCGTATATATAAAACCCGCGCTCTGGCCCGCGCCGATATCTCCGATAACATTGAAGTGTTCTACAACCGGGCCCGGCGTCACAGCCACCTGGGGGGCATCAGCCCGCAGGCCTTCGAACAGGCCTCGCCGTGAGGACAGAATGTGTCTGCTGATGTGGGGTCAGTCCATTACTTACTCATCAGCATCTATTTTTTTGGTATCCACTACTACCAATTCAACATCGTTCTCTTCGATCAGCTTGAGGATGTTTTTTGGTGGCGTTTTATCCGTGATGATATGGTCGATATCCGACCAGCTGCAGGATTGATACATCAGTTGTAGATTAAATTTGGCGAAGGTTGCAATACAAATCACTTTTTTTGACTGTTTCGCCATGGCGACTTTTTGCAGTGCATCAAGTTCTGTATCTGTGGTGATGCCACTTTCCGACAATGCACTGACGCCAATAAATGCTTTGTCCGCATAATAGCGATTAATTTGCTCCAGGGCGGTATTACCTAATATTGCGTGAGAATAGTCATCAAAATTACCACCCAATACTGAAATACTAATCCCTTTATTTCCAATGATCTCGCCCAACACTTCAATGGAGTTGGTAATGACACTAACCGGTGACGGAAGCTGGCGGGCGAGGGCGGCAGATGTCGTACCGGCATCAATAAACAGGATCTCTTTTTCATTAATGGTTTTCGCCGCCCAGGCAGAAAGTAATGTTTTTTCCGCACTGTATTGTGCACGCTGAACATAAGGTAATTCGACACGCTTTTCTGCCAGAATAGCTCCACCGCGAATACGCAATATATGCGGAAGTTGTGTCAGTTTGATTAAATCCCGACGTGCAGAATCCGATGAAATATTATACTGCTGACAGATGTAATCGAGAGTCACTTTACCCTGATTTTTTATTAATTCCTCTAACTCGATCAAGCGTTCTTCTTGCGTCATTACGTCTTCCAATCTTCTGAGTGAGGACAGCCAGGCCATGTTAGCTGAAAACGCGGCTTGCGTACACGGCTCCATGACCGACCGGGTACGTCCCCATGGAAGGAGAACTTACTCCTTGTCGTTAACTTTCAAACACTTTCAAACACTTAAAAACACTTACTGAGTTACCTGTTAAAATAAATTTACATCCATTTTTTGTATGAAAAGTAATCTGTGTGCTTAAAATTTAGTGATGCTTGCCACATATATGTAATGATTTGTAAGTGATGTGATTCTTTTTGAGATTAGGGTCACGGAATCCTGTGACCAGTACTGAGAGCATGCCCCCGTCAAATGAAAAGAACACTTTCTGGCAGATTTCATTCCAGGTACGAAATGACCAGGCGAACGATAGCCACCAGTCTATGGTACGTGACCGAATGAAATGCCGAACCAGAGTTACACACTATTTTTATAGAGAGGGCTGAAAATGAAAAAAATTTTTCTTTGCTGCGCTGCCGGTATGTCAACCAGCATTGTGGTGAATAAAATGAAGCAGGCTGCCAATGCCAAAGGTATTGAGGCTGAAATTATTGCTGTGGCGATGGAAGAGTTTGAATCGACCATCTCGCATTTTGATTGCTGTCTGATGGGGCCGCAAATCAAATATAAATTCGAAGAGTTTAAGGCAATTGCTCAACGTGAAGGAAAGCCGATAGCCATCATCAGCAATATGGATTACGGCATGCTTAAAGGTGAGAAAATCCTTAATGATGCTCTGAAGATGATTCAGGATTCTCAAACTAACCCGGTGCAATAATTTTACAGGGTAATATCATGTCGAACGCATTTTTTAATTTTATTGAAAATAAAATTACGCCCGTTGCCGCCGTTGCCGGAACTCAGCGTCATATTATGGCGGTTCGCGACGGTTTTATTGGTGCGATGCCTTTTATGATCGTGGGTTCTTTTTTACTTATTTTTGCGTTTCCGCCTTTTGCACCGGATACCACCTTCTTTATTGGCAAACTTTGGTTATCCGTTTCCCAGCAGTATTTCAACGAAATCATGACCCCCTTTCATATGACGATGGGGATTATGGCTTGCTATATCAGTGCAGGGATAGCTTACAACCTGGCACAAACGTACAAGCTGGATGCGTTCTCTTGCGCCATGCTGTCGCTGATGACCTTCCTCCTGATCACTTCTCCCTACAAAGAGGGTTCGCTGCCGGCGGCCTTCCTCGGCGGATCGGGGATTTTTACCGCGATTCTGGTGGGGATTTTCTGTGTTGAGTTGGTCCGCATTCTGAAGCTATACAACATTGGTATCAAGCTGCCAGAACAAGTGCCGGATAAAATTCGCCACTCATTCAACCTTTTGATCCCGGCGATTGTCATTATCTGCACCATCTACCCGTTGAACGTGGTGTTACAACACCAGTTCGGCATGCTGTTACCTGAAATAATCATGACCGGCTTTACCCCGCTGATTTCTGCGGCGGACTCTCTGCCAGCGGTGCTGATTGCTGTCTTACTCTGCCAGGTTTTGTGGTTCTCTGGCATCAACGGCGGGGCGATTGTCGGCGGCATCCTGCAACCATTCTACTTAATTAATCTTGGACTTAACCAGACGGCGCTGGCCAACGGTTTGCCCATCCCACATATCTTTGCGGAGGCGTTTTGGGCCTTCTTTATCAACCTCGGTGGTTCGGGTGCCACGCTGGCGCTGGTTATCCTCTACATGCGCAGTAAAGCGGTACACCTCCGAGCCATCGGCAAGCTGTCGGTGGTACCGGTCTGCTTCAACATCAACGAACCAGTCATCTTTGGTAGCCCGGTGGTGATGAATCCGGTGCTATTTATTCCTTTCATCATCGCCCCGGTGGTGAACGCAATCATTGCCTGGTTTGCCACCACCAGTGGTCTGATTGCCAAAGTCATCTCTCTGGTTCCCTGGACCACGCCCGCACCGGTTGGCGCTGCGTGGGGTGCAGGCTGGGTCATGAACAATACGTTGCTGGTTATCGCGCTGATTGTTATCGACATCTTCATCTACCTGCCTTTCTTCAAAATTTATGAAAAGCAGCTTCTTGAGCAAGAACGTGAGCAGGAAATGGCCACGGCATAAGCCGTCCATTCCGCCTTCTTTTATTGAGTGGAGACAAAACATGGATATGGAATCAACGGTCATGGAGTTGATTATCAACGCCGGAGAATCGCGCAGCTATGCGATGGAAGCCCTGCGTGCCGCCAAACGCGGTGAGTGGGAGCTGGTTGATGAAAAACTTGCTGCTTCCACTGAGGCGTCGAAACGCGCCCACGATGTCCAGACTATGCTGATCGGTTTGGACGAAGGCTGCGGCAAAGTGCAGGTCAATCTGGTGCTGGTGCACGCGCAGGACCACATCATGACCTCAATGCTGGCCCGCGAATTGATTGCGGAAATCATCGACTTACAGCGCCAGCTACAGCGTTAACCTTTTTTACTGGAGTAAATAATGACATTTCCTCGTGATTTTTTGTGGGGTGGCGCGGTTGCGGCTAACCAATGCGAAGGCGCCTGGAATATCGATGGTAAAGGGCCGAGTATTCAGGATGTTACTCCGCAAGGGGTGATGGGGCCGATGACGGAGCAGCCAACGGACAATAACCTAAAGCTTGCAGGGATCGATTTTTATCATCGTTATAAAGAGGACATTAAATTCTTTGCGGAAATGGGTTTTAAGGTTTTTCGCACCTCGATTGCCTGGTCACGGATCTTTCCCTACGGCGATGAACAAACGCCAAATGAAGCTGGCCTAGCTTTTTATGATGCGCTTTTCGATGAGTGCCATAAATACGGCATTGAGCCGTTAGTCACTCTTTCGCATTACGAAACACCACTGCATCTGACCAAAGAATATAACGGATGGGCAAACCGGGCGATGATCGGTTTTTATACCCGCTACGCCACCACGGTATTTACACGTTATCAGCACAAGGTGAAATACTGGCTGACCTTCAATGAAATTAACTCCGTGCTGCATCATCCCCTGATGAGCGGCGGTATTTTCACGCCTAAGAATGAACTGAGCCAACAGGATCTCTATCAGGCAGTGCACCACGAATTGGTAGCTAGCGCACTGGCTACGAAGATTGGCCGGGAAATCATGCCGCAGGCGAAATTTGGCTGCATGGTATTAAGCCTGCCCATTTACCCGCTGACGCCAAACCCGGATGACGTCATCGCCTGCATGCATGCCGATCACCGGAATGATTTCTTTGCGGATGTGCACGTTCGCGGAAATTACCCTGGCTATATGCAGCGTTATTTCCGCGAGCAAAACATTGATCTGCAGATGGAAGAAGAGGATGTGCAGATCCTGACGCATACCGTCGATTTCCTCTCATTCAGTTATTACTTTAGTACCTGCGAAACTGTGCAAACTAACGTGGATGGAGCTACCGGAAATTTGATGGGTGGGGTGAAAAATCCGCATTTAGCCGCCAGTGAGTGGGGCTGGCAAATTGATCCACAAGGGTTGCGCTACATCTTAAACAAATACTATGACCGCTATCAGCTCCCACTGTTTATTGTGGAGAACGGTCTGGGCGCGAAAGATGTATTAATTACCGATGGCGTGGGTGAACCTACGGTCAATGACGATTACCGCATCCAGTATTTGCGTGAACATCTGGAACAGGTGCATGAAGCCATTAAGGACGGTGTGCCGGTAATGGGATATACCACCTGGGGGTGTATCGATCTGGTCAGCGCGTCCACCGCACAACTTTCTAAACGTTACGGGTTTATTTACGTCGATCGCAATGACGATGGTAAAGGTTCACTGGCTCGCTACAAGAAAAAATCGTTTTATTGGTATCAGAACGTTATCCATTCCAACGGCGCAGATCTGTAAGTATTCAGGTGTGATTTAAAACAATGCCACCTGCATTGCGGCGGGTGGCACGACGAGGTGGAACATGAAATTAGGCATTCTTGGCACCGGCATGATCGTTAAAGATTTGCTTTCGACGGTTCACAAACTGCCTTTTAGCGGTCTGGCGATTTTAGGCACGCCACAAACGGAAGAGGAAACGCGCGAGCTGGCAGCCCGTTACCACATTGATGATACTTATTTTGATTATCAGGCCATGCTGGACAGCGATGTCGACACAATTTACGTGGCATTACCAAACCATTTGCATTTCCCGTTTGCCAGCCAGGCGCTGCAAAAAGGTAAGCACGTTATTATTGAAAAACCGATTACCACCAGCGTGGAAGAACTGAACACGCTAAAGAATCTGGCAGCAGGACAAAACGTTATCATGCTGGAAGCGATGAATATTCATTACCTTCCGGCCTATTTATCGCTTCAGTCGCAGCTGTCCCGTATTGGAAAAATCAAGCTGGTGACTCTGAACTACAGCCAATACTCATCGCGTTATGATGACTTTATGGCGGGCATTGTGCACCCGGCTTTTGATGTCAAAAAAGGCGGTGGGGCGCTAATGGACATTAATGTCTACAACCTCCATTTTGTCGCCGGATTGTTTGGTGAGCCGCAAGCGGTTAATTACTTCGCCAATATGCATAACAATATTGATACCAGCGGGATGATGGTACTCGATTATGGTGATTTCAAATGCGTCTGTATTGGCGCTAAAGATTGTCAAGCGCCGACCACCTCGTTGATTCAGGGAGATAAGGGGAACATGCAAATCACGCTGCCGGTCAACCAGATGACAGGTTTCGAGATGGCACTGAATAACGGTGACAGCGCGCAATTTGCGTTTGACCGTCGTGAGCATCGCTTGCTTTATGAATTCCTCGCCTTTATTCGCATTATCGACACCCTGGATTATGAGACTGCTGCACGCCAGCTTGACGTAAGCACCCTGGCGGCTCAGATGATTGAAACGGGTAAAAAACAGCTGATTGTGGAGTGAAACAGTGATAACGAAATTAATTCTTGGTTTTATCGGCAATGGCAAAAGTGCTAATCGCTATCACTTGCCGTTTATTCTGTCTCGCGCAGATAAAATAACCACCAAAACCATTTATTCCGCCACGGCAAATCGTGATGGTTGGGATAAATTACCTAACATCACCTATACCAATAATCTGGATGTGCTATTGGGTGACCCGGAAATACAGGTAGTGGTGGTTAGCACCCCGGCCGCCTTGCATTATGAGTTTGCGCTGAAGGTTTTACAGGCCGGAAAACACTGCGTGGTAGAAAAACCCTTTACTCATACACGTGAAGAGGCCGAAACCTTATATAACCTGGCTAAAGAAAAAGGATTAATGGTGCAGTGTTATCAGAATCGCCGTTTCGACAGCGATTTTTTGACCACCCAGAAGGTGATTGAATCGGGCAAGCTCGGTGATTTACTCGAAGTGGAAATGCACTATGACTATTACCGCCCTTACATCCCGGAGTCGGTCAACGAATTCAGTGCCATTAACTCCTACCTGTATGGGCACGGTTGCCACACCCTCGACCAGGTGATTTCATACTTTGGTGCGCCGGACCATGTTAACTACGACGTGCGCCAGCTGTTAGGCGAAGGGCGTATGAACGATTACTTCGATGTGGATATGTTCTACGGTGCATTAAAAGTCTCGGTAAAATCGAGCTATTTCCGTATCAAAGAGCGTCCGAGTTTTGTGGCTTACGGCAAGAAAGGGATGTTTATCAAACACAGTAAGGATAAGCAGGAACATCACCTCAAGCTCTTTTATATGCCTGATAACGCCGATTTTGGTCACGACACTCCGGAAGATTATGGTGTGCTGACCTGGATGGATGACGCAGGTATATATCACGAAGAAAAAGTTGTCACTGAACAAGGTGATTATGCCCGCTATTATGATGCCCTCTATGAGACAATTATTAACGGCAAAGAAAAACTGGTGAAAGATGATGAAACCCTGCTGCAAATTAATTTACTGCAAGCGGGTATCACTGGCCTGAAGTAAAACGCATCGTACCATAGGGTTGTATTGTTAATATAAAACAATGCAACCCTATTTTTATAATAAGACCGACCGTTATGGGTGATGTCACCTGTGCACCTCATCACGCCTGTTGTTAAAGGATAACTTAATAAAAATTAATTATAGGATCGATATGAACATTAATATACCCGTACTCTGCTCCGTGACATTAAGTGCCTGCTATTTATTGGTGGCGAATACGCTGTATGCAGCACCGCTAACCCTGGAAGAGCGTGTTGCACTTCTCGAAAATAAGCTCTCCTCCAATATGAAGGAATTAGATGCCACCAAAGCGCAGCTTAAAAAATATGAATCGCTAATGCCACCGTTGGAAGTTATTTCTGCCAACCCGGCGACGCCAGAAAAAGTCGATTCTGCTTCGTCGATGACTCTGGCCGATATTAGTAAATATGTGAAAGACGATATCGGCTTTAATTATTCCGGCTATTTCCGCTCGGGATATGCGGTGGGAAACCGGGGCTCGGCAAAATCCTACGCCATTGGTTCTCTGGGGCGTTTTGGCCAGGAAAACAGTTCCTGGTATGATCTTGAATTTTCGCAGCGGGTTTACCGCGATGGCAATAAAACGGCGAAAGCGGTTGTGATGCTCGACGGCAACGTCGACGGACAATACAGCGCGGGCTGGTTTGACAGCACCTCTGACAACCTGCTGCAATTTTCCGATATCTATCTGACCACGCGGGGCTTTTTGCCTTTTGCCCCGGAGGCCGATTTCTGGGTGGGAAAACATACGTTGCCAAAGTTTGAGATCCAGATGCTCGACTTCAAATACCACAAATCGGACTCAGCTGCCGGGATTGGGCTGGAAAACTGGCAACTGGGGCCAGGCAAGGTCAACGTGGCGCTGGTGCGTGAAGACCTTGATGCCCATGCGGTCGACAGCAGCGTCAGCCAGACTCAACAAATCAACACCAACACGCTAGATGCCCGCTACACAGCAATACCCCTATGGGATAGAGCCACGTTGGATCTGTTTGGTCGCTACTCTGCTGCTAACAAAACCGACCTGAATAAGCACAATGAAAACAACGGCACGTATTACAGTGTGAAAGATGCCTGGCATGCCGGGGCGCGGTTGACGCAAAACTGGCAGAACGGCGGGTTTACCTATGTGACTGCCCAGATGGCAAACAACTCGATCGCCAGCGGCATGGGTCTGGTGACCGACTCCAGCGCGCTGTATGGCTATAACGGGCAGTATTACGGAGAACACACTAACGGCACGGCCTGGCGCTTACTCTCCGAAGGGGAAAACTACCTGTTGCCAAACGTGATCATGGCCCATGCCCTGGTGTATGCCGCTGGCAATGATATCTATGATTATTACACCGGTGCCCACACCGACTTCAACTCCGTCCGTGCGGTGGTGCGTCCGGCGTATATCTGGGACACCTTTAATCAGACGGGGGTTGAACTGGGCTGGTTCGATCAGCGCAATAAAGCGGGCGGCGAGACGTACCATGAGTCGGGCCTGAAGACGACGTTGTTCCACACCTTCAAAGTGGGCACAAGCATGCTGACCTCGCGTCCGGAGATCCGTTTCTTCGCCACTTACCTGAAAACATTTGATAATGAGATAACCCAGTTCACCTTTAACGACGATAAGAAAGATCAGTTTACCGTCGGGGCACAGGCAGAAGTGTGGTGGTAAATCGCAATTGGCACCACACTACCTATTATTCTTGATCTTAAATTACGGATTGGTTATTAGACTACCCATGCAGGAATCCTGTCTCATTCTGAACCTGGATTCCTGCATGCCAATATAGGTAGATTAAAAAATTATGGCCCACCAATAATAAGGGCAGCCTAGGATTGCACTTTATCAAGACTGGGTGGCCGGGGGCGATGGAGCGGCAGAATTACATAGGATTTGTCACATCGCTTTGGAGAACTGGAATTATCCTACACGCCGGCGCTCGCTTGCTCGGCGGTATGAGCCATGTCGCCAGAATTGGGCAAGTATTGGTAGCGGTGAGCGAGTACGGCACATAGAAACAGCTCGAACTCGGTGAGCCAGGCTACCTACAGGCCCAGCGGATGCTAGGCGAGGCTGACGCTCAAATGCCACTCCAAACAACGCCCGGGGTGTCGTGGGGTGAGGGTTCATGGTGTTCTGTTCGGTGACCCTGGCCGTTGGGCCGGTCGGGTGTTTCGGGTACGAAAGAAAAGGAAATCAGTTCGCCGGATTTTGGTCTGGTCTGCCGTTTTGCTACGGTGCTGAATGTGACGGAAGCGTTTTTATGCTGCCGATGAAGATCTCGCAACGCTAATCTTGCAGTAACATCCTTATAAGAAAAGTAACCCTAACCTGACCAGGTTCGGTTGTTTTTATGCCACTCCAGTGCCACATGCTTGAATGTTTTTTCTGGTAAGAAAGTGGAGCAGTTTGACATCAAAAACATCGATAAGCTGCCGCGCGTAGATATCGCATACCAATACACGAACAGCGATATGACGGCCATCGATGCCTTTGTGAAGGCTGGCGCTAAGGCTATCGTGATCGCAGGAATGGGCAATGGAAACGTTTCTGATGCACTGCTACCTGACCTTTCAAAGGTTTCCGGTAAAACTATTTTGGTTCGTAGCTCTCGTACCGGCACTGGGTCGCTCTATCGTGGCGCTTCTTACGATGGTGATACCAAAAATGGCTTTATAGTTGTGGACGATCAACCGCCAGTAAAAGCGCGTCTTCTGACAGCATTGGCTTTGACTCAAACCAATGACCCAAAAGTTGTGAAAGAAATCCTCTATAAATACTAAGATTAATAGGTAGAATTCAAGGCTTATTGACCTAGTAGCATCTCCCTCGCCAGATTCCTACAGGTGCCTGGCGAGGTTCCAGCACTCTCAAGGATGACTAGTTGCATCTAATCCGGCAAGGTGCTCAGTCAAGGCCCATTGATAGCCGTCTAAACGTCTTTTCTTCCTCCTTTTGCAGCATCTCAAGGCTCTTGTATACCGAGTGCTATCGACCTATTGAGGTAGAGCACGGAGTACAGACAGACCTGGACGTCAGAGTTCGCACGAATTTGCCGTAATTTGCCCTGTAACCCTCATCCACGCCATCTAACAAGCGACTGAGTTGAAAGAAATGCGTGACGGTACCAAGACTGTGTGGGCCGGGGGCTCGCCTTAGGTATCTGCATGCCATGCTCCCACCCACGGATAGGAGGTAAGCCATTCACATTTCGCCAATATGACTTACCTAAACGCTTACGATTCGACTCAAAAAAGTATTAACTCAAGCATATCACTTAGCCCCAAAACATGGAAATATACCAGCAGTAAAATATCAATATTAATCAATATATTATCTAATGATAACTGTTAAGATCATTCAGATGCAATGATGGCTGCGTTATCGCTCATAATCGTGAAGCCACAGCGTTAGTATTGACATGGGGACTCCATTCTTCAAGATAGAAACCGTTCAGAGACGATACGGCGTACAGGTATTCAGTTCAAATCATGCGTTGTATGCAGACATGTCTGGCCGGGTAATGGCGACGCTGGAAACGATGGCGCCGGCACTGGAGATTTATTCTATTGGTGAAGTTTTTATGCACATCGGAGGTATTGTTCGTCAAAGGCTCGGCTTATTCAACAAAGTCGGAGAGGATCTTGCCGATAGATTTTGCCAAAGACATATACCACTAGACTAAATATGTTCCGCTCCCTGGTTTAGCTAAAATAATAATGGTAATAATTAGTCATATAATAATTAACCAAGTCTTTACGCGTGTTTTCGCTATATTGATAGGTGATAACTCGCAAACAGACATGGTTGCCATAATCCTAACTAAAACTTTCAGAATAAATGCAAAATCTGCGCAACTTCTTGCTCACTTCCCAGCATAAATCACTTTTTGCGCAATGTTTGCAAACGATTCAGTAAGTCTGCGCAATTTTTTGCTCAAATTTGACTTAGGGAAAATTTGAGTTAGGCGATTTTCATTTAAAAACAGCAACATAAAAAATGGCATGCGCTTTGCTATACGAACAAGTGAAGTCAAATACATGTTCAATAAACAAGGAGCAAGACCATGCCAACCCCATGCTATATCAGCATCGAAGGAAAAACTCAGGGCAATATCACTGCCGGCGCCTTCACCTCCGACTCTGTCGGCAACATCTACGTGCAGGGCCACGAAGACGAAATGCTGGTACAGGAATTCAACCACGTCGTCACCGTCCCCACCGACCCGCAGTCCGGCCAGCCTTCCGGCCAGCGCATCCACAAACCCTTCAAATTCACCGTGGCGCTGAACAAAGCGGTGCCGCTGATGTACAACGCCCTGGCCTCCGGCGAAATGCTGCCGACCGTCACCCTGAAGTGGTACCGCACCTCTGTCGAAGGCAAGCAGGAGCACTTCTTCTCCACCACGCTGACCGACGCCACCATCGTGGACATCGACTGCCAGATGCCGCACTGCCAGGACCCGTCCAAACTGGACTACACCCAGCTGATTCAGGTGTCGCTGGCCTACCGCAAAATCGACTGGGAGCACACCGTCGCCGGGACGTCCGGCTCCGACGACTGGCGCGCGCCGGTCGAAGCGTAATCCCTGTTCAACCCGGCCGGCGTGCCGGGTTTTTTGCTGTGCTGCGGTGTGAGCGGACTCAGACCGCAACACAGCGGTTTCATTTTTTCATCAGATAATTGCATGTCGCACCGGGCGGTAACGGGGCGTGCGGTAGCCGTGGCAGAGGGAGGAGGAACAAGGTGGCAAACAGCACAGGATTACAGTTCACCGTAACGCTCGGCGCGTTGCCGGCGGGCACGTTCGCGGTGGTGGATTTCAGGCTGGACGAGGGGCTGAACCGGCCATTCAGTTTGTCGCTGAGTCTGGCGAGCGCGCAGCCGGATATTGATTTCGGCGCGGTGCTGGACCAGCCATGCGAACTGCTGGTGTGGTACGAGGGGGAACTGCAACGCCGGGTGAGCGGCATCGTCAGCGGCTTCACTCAGGGCGATACCGGTTTTCGGCGCACGCGTTATCAGGCGGAGGTGCGTCCGGCGCTGTGGCGGCTGGGGCTGCGCAGCAACGCGCGTATCTTTCAGGCGCAGAAGCCGGAAGAGATTATCGCCACGCTGCTGGACGAGGCGGGCATCACGGATTACGCGTTCGCGCTGCGCCACGAGCATGCGCAGCGGGAATACTGCGTGCAGTACCGGGAAAGCGACCTGGCGTTTATCAACCGGCTGGCATCGGAAGAGGGGCTGTATTACTTCCACGAATACGAGGAAGGCAAACACCGGCTGGTGTTTGCGGATGACGCGGGGGCGCTGGGCAAAGGGCCGGACCTGTTCTTCAACCTGGCGACGCAGGGGCTGTCGGAAGGGGCGTATGTCAGGCGTTTCCACTATGCGGAGCGGGTGAGCACGGCGGAAGTGGAACTGAAGGACTACAGCTTCAAGACCCCGGCCTACGGCTTGTCGCATCAGAAGACGGGCAGCGAGCTTGAGCATCAGCGAGAGAGCTACCAGCACTATGACTATCCGGGGCGTTTCAAACAGGACCCGAGCGGAAAAGCGTTCAGCGGCTACCGTCTGGATGCGCTGCGCGCCGGGGCGGTGACGGGCGAAGGGGAATCGAACTGCGCGGGGCTGATGCCGGGCAAGGCGTTTTCATTGACGGAGCATCCGAACGCGGCGCTGAATATCGCGTGGCAGATAGTCGGGGTAACGCACGTAGGGCAACAGCCGCAGGCGCTGGAAGAGGAAAGCGGGGGCGAGCCGACGACGCTGAGCAACAGTTTCAGCGTGGTGAAAGGCAAAACAACGTGGCGGGCGTTGATGCCGCACAAGCCGATGGTGGACGGTCCGCAAATTGCCACCGTGGTGGGCCCGGCGGGAGAAGAAATCTACTGCGATGAATATGGCCGGGTGAAGCTACAGTTCCCGTGGGACCGCTACGGCGCAAGCGACGACCAGAGCTCGTGCTGGGTGCGGGTGAGCCAGGGCTGGGCGGGCGGTCAGTACGGCATGATAGCCATCCCGCGCATCGGGCATGAGGTGATAGTAAGTTTCCTTGAAGGCGATCCGGACCAGCCGATAGTGACCGGGCGGACGTTTCATGCGACTAATCCGGTGCCGTATCCGCTGCCGGAGCATAAAACCAAGATGGTGTTGCGTTCCAACACCCATCAGGGCAGCGGTTTCAATGAACTCTCTTTTGAGGATGGATCCGGTCGGGAAAATATTCATCTCCACGCCCAGAAAGATATGTCGGTCAAGATATTGCACGACATGACCAAACGTGTGGATTCCAGCGTGGTGGAGAGTATCGGCGAAAATCAGAATACGGAAATTGGAAAGCATCACCAGCACCGGGTCGGCGGCAACATGAATCTGACCGTGGGCGGACAAGGACTCGGACTGCTGGGCGGCTTGTTCAGCCTGATAGCCAACAGCGGTAAATTCATGAAGAAAGAATCAGCCAAAGTGGGCGAGCCGGGTGTAGAGCAGTTTGCCGATGATATCAATAAAGTTGGCGCAGCGGCGGAAACGATGTCGCTGACCGCGGGAAAGTCCTTTACCGACGCGGGCGGATTCAAATCCAAAGCCGGGCTGGATATGGTATCGAAAGGCACCTCGCTGGCCGGACTGCTTTCCAGCCTGATGCCCGGCTCCGGCATTTTTAATACGGTCGTCGAGAAGTTTCGTTCGGATACCACCGGTATCGCCAGTACCGAACAGGTTGGCCTGTATAAAAACACGCTGGTCGGTCATACCCAGACGTTGTCTGTCGGTCAGGTGCTGAAACTGCTGGTTGGCGATAAATATGACATCGAGAGCAAAAGTGCCATCTTCTCCCGTACCAAAAAGCATACGCTTTACGCCAAAGAAAAAATGGTGATTGGCGGACCGGGCGGCACCATTACCATCGATGACAGCGGTGTGACCATTCAGGCGAAGAGCATCAAACTGAAAGCGCCGTCCATTGATATGTCCGGCGGTGCAGCAGAGCAGGCGGCGGCGCTGAGCAGCGACAAGCCGTTCTCTGAAGAATGTCCGTACAAGAAAAAATAGACGGGGGCTGTATGTTGGAGAATCCTTATGACGCGGTGAGTGATGGTCTGAAACAGACGGTATTCACTCCCGCATCCACTCTCGTGGATGAGCACGAAAAACCCCTTCACACCTATCTGTTGCTGAACGCGGCGGCCAGCCCGGATATCGCCATCTGTCTGGCGGGTTTTTCGCCAGCTTATCGTTCGCTGTTTGATGTGTCGGTACTGGATAATCTCGGCCACGTGGCGCCTTATCTGGTGCAGATTAATGCGCACAGTGATGTGCTGGACTGGTGGCTGGCGGACGGTTATATGCGGCAATGGGGCATCATTGTGCGCAGCACGCTGCCGTTGATACCGCTGGTCAGGCATTTCAAGAAATTCACCAAAGTCATCAATCATGGCAAAACCTACTTTTTCCGTTTTTACCAGCCGAAGACATTCAACCAGTTTATTCCACAGTTGACGCCGGAACAGCAGTCTGACTTTTTTGCCCCGCTTTATGCCGTCTATACGGAAACCACCGATGAGCCGGCGCAGTTGATGCATTTCACCCATGATGCCCGCGGATTACATGTAACTACGCTGGCATTGCCGGTTACCCCAAACCAGGAGGAGAGCACTGAACATGTGGCACTTTGATGACCTGCAAATGGAATCGCATCTGATGAGCGATAAAGACTTTTCCCGGTGGTTTGTGGATGAAGTGATGGAGGAAACCCTGCCGGAGCACAAGCAAGGGCATAAACCGGACACCCTGTATACGATGACGCTGAATGGCCGGGAGATAGCGAAAAAGTTCCATATCCATAAACCGACCAATCAGGCGAAATTTTTGTATTTCATGTGGGGCGTTGGGTCGAACTTCTTTGAGTTTGATGGTTTTAAGCAAATCCTTGCGGATACAGCGCGGGGCGAAGATGAACGGCTTGACGCGCTGTTTACCGAGGTCAGCGAAGAGCAGGGGGTTGATGCGCTGATGCAGAGTCATCCGAATTACTGGTTCCCGGAGTGAAGCCGGTGAGACGACAGGGAGAATAATATGGCGAATATCAGAGCAAGGAGTGAGAGTCCTGAAATTGAAGCTGATCGCAAGAAAGTGCTTGAAATGGAGTCTCAATACAGTGAGCTTATTATTGATGGTGGCTTGGCAGCCGCTGGAGCCGCACCGCCACCGTTTGGTACGGCGGCAGATGTGGCGTCATTGGGGCGTTCGCTTTTCAAAGGCGATTGGAGTGGCGCCGCACTGGATGTATTGGGACTTATCCCGATAGCGGGTGATGCTGCGAAAGCAGGGAAAATAGCGGCAAAAGTTGAAAAAGTGACGGAAGCCTTATCTAAGGCCAAAGCTGCGCTGAATACGAAAGTATTTGCAGCAACGCGTAAAAATGCAAAAAAATACTGGAACGAATTGATAGCCAGGAGAAAAAAGGAAAAATTGGACAACGAGCTTGGAAAGTGCAAAACAGAAGAATGCAAAAAGCTGGCTCGTGAAAAATTTGAAAACGACAAATCTATGGATCCTGGCCGTCTTCCATCGTCAGAAAAAGGAACCTGGGTAGATAAAGATGGAAAACCTTGTCCGCCGGGTACGGGAATATATAAGCCCGATCCTGAAAAGAACAAAAGTCTTTATGAAGTGGTTCAGAAGCATGGGAAAGAGGGGATCCCTTTCAAGGACGGGCATCCAGATTTTTCAGGTTTTCCGCCATTGAAAGATGGAAAAACCATAGGAGATGCAGGTAAGCCGTACCAAGTTGAAATTGACATGAAGGGTAATGGAAGCGATTTTAGTTCAGCAAGAAAAGCCTTCTCAGAAAAATATGGAGAAAAACTACCTAAAGACCAGGAAAGGCTGGGTACATGGCACCATGAACCTGATGGAGTTACAATGAGTTTGGTTGATAAGAATATTCACACCGCTTATAAAAATAGTGAAACAGGCAGTGTAAATAGTGGAACACCGCATGTGGGTGGTGATTCGATGTGGCGTAGTGAGGATTTTTAGTATGAAAATACAGAAAGAAGACTTGGCTAAATGGGAAACGGACTACTCTGATTTGGTTCTTGATGCTACAACGTTCGATAAAATTATTAGAGGCGCAGAGGAAAAGCTGCAAATTCATTTTCCAGATGAATACAAGGATTATATTCGACTGGTCGGCAATCAGGCATGCGGTCCAATAGATGAGTTGGATCATTTTTTAGTAAGATATAATGAAAGAACCAGAAAGGCACTAATGGTTATTTTATTCCCAATGGAACAGGTGATCAGTTCCACTAATCTTTTAAAAGAATCGATATACGATAATCGTTCTTTATTGCCTGTTGGCCTTATCGCTATTGGCTCAGATTATGATGATGATGGAGACGCTTATATTATTTATGATGTAAGAGCTAACTCTCCTACTTATAGGCATGTATTTCATTGGCGATATTATATCGATAATCTGATAGTGGGTGAGGGACTGGGGTTGTTGGGTCGCTCACTAAAAGAGTTCCTTCATACTCCTGCTGTAGAAGAAGAACTATAGTTTTTGGTATATTAAATTCCTTTATGGATGTCAAGGCCGATTGTATATGTACTCTGAGTATAAGAAGGCATTTATTGAAAGCTGGCCGAAAAAACTGTTGGCTTTATCATTCCAGAGTGAGGGGATCGAACTTCATGAACGAGATATTATTGCGATTGGAACCAACACTGATGAATTCATGAATAGCAGAGGATTGGTGGAAAAAACACGTTTTTCTTCGCAATTACATGAGGATATCAAATATGCTTTGTCAGTGTTAAATAAGCCTGCTTTTGTGCGATTTGGGGGAGTAAGCTACCATGATGCTTCCCTTTATAGATTGGATACGGTTGATGGAGTAGTAAAACAATTGTCGGTATCTAGTCGCCGCGTCGCATCCTATCTTTGGGATTGTCTGCAATCGTCAACACCTGTTTGGTTGTTCCTGAGGGAATGGCGCGATATTCCGCGCTGGGGTGAGTTCAGATGTTTCATTCGGGATGCTAAAGTCATTGGTATTTCTCAATATCATTGTCTGGAATACTTTCCATTTCTAAAAGAAAAGGAAAATGAAATACGCCTTCAACTGATTATGTTTTTGCAAAAACTCTTGCCTGTATTGCATCTCGATTCCGTCGTTGCAGACGTTGCCATTGATTATCTGGATGGGAAATTTACTACGACACTGATTGAGCTTAATCCGTTTATTCAGCGGACAGATGCTTGTCTTTTTTCCTGGGTAAATGGTGGCGACTTTAATGGTCGTATTCGTGTCAATCAAAGCATTGACGATGCGCAAGCAGAAAGACGGAAGAGACCTTATTTATTATAGGAGGTTGTATGGGGAAGCCTGTGGCAATACTGGGGCATATGCATATTTGCCCTAAAGTTGAACCGGGTCCGGTGCCGCATGTCGGCGGTCCAATTATCAATGCCGGACAATCGATTGTCACTATCAATGGTGTTCCTGTCGCCGTAGTGGGCGGAAAAGCGCTGTGTACGGGTGTAGGGATGCCGGATGGTCTGGTTTCGGGTTCATCCATCTTCACCATAGAAGGCAAACCGGTGGTCAGGATGGGGGACGGTTGCGCTCACGGCGGCAAAGTCGTACAAGGGTGGCCAACGGTGACATCTGATTGAATGTTTTCAATTTATCCTGGAATAAATAAAAATCTAAAAGAAGAGTGATAAGGTGTCTGCTGCTATGTTATGCACTGAGAGCATAAGCGCGATATGTAATGATGTGATGGACGTCCCTTCCTAAAGTACCAGTGCCATACTTTTAGAATGGTACTTACTCCGGGAGCATCACATGAACACGATCAGAGTTGTTGGTATCGATATCGCTAAATCCGTTTTTCAGGTCTGCGTATGGATGACTGTAACGATCAAATAAAACCGGACACTGATTTAGGCACATTGTTGTAATCGGCGTTCATATTCATCCGGCGATATATTTCCCAGCCTGTAATGCCGACGCTTTAGATTATAAAAATTGTCGATATAATCGATAACGTCTGCAATGCCCTGACTTCGGGTTTCATAGCGACGGTAGTTAACTCTCTCTGCTTTCAGACTGCGGAAGAACCTCTCCGTAATGGCATTATCCAGACAGTTACCCTTGCGGCTCATACTGCCCGTCACATCAAGTTCCTGTTGGCAGAACTGGAACTGTGTACTGGTATACTGCGCACATTGATCGCTATAGAACACGACCGGACCTGCTGGCCGTCGTTTATTGACCGCCAGCCTCAAGGCCCGGATAGGCGCTGTTGCCACTGTTTGAGTTCGGGAGTGACCTTGTCTGTCACGGCGCTGATAGTGGCGTTGGAGACGCTGAAAGCATACAGGTCTTCGATTTCTCGGCTGATGTCGGCCGTAACTTATACCGAGGGCGAACAGACGGATAATCTTCTGCTCAATCTCGTCCGACAGGGTGGTCTGATGCTTTTTGACGAGTTGAGGCTCGAAAGTGCCGATGCGGTCACGCAGCGTGGCCAGTTCAAAAGAGCCGGCAGTGGCTTTGGCGGTTTTCTTGCCGGAGCCATTTTTCCGACTAGCTTCAACATCCTGAGCCAGATGGGAGTCGAGTTCAGCGGCCAGCGCCGCTTCGGTTAACTGTTTGATTAACGGCGTTAAGATGCCGTCTTTCCCGGTCAGAGCCTGACCAGACTGGAGCGCTTTCAGCGCTTTGTCGAAATCGAAAGGTTGGGATATGTATCATTCTTTTTATGAATATATTACTGGAATGACACAGAACTTCTAACACTCTCGAATTTGGTTCTGGCGCAGATTTTTCATTATCATCATGATGATAGGTTTCTTTTCAAAAATTTCCTTTATTGATAGGAAACTGCCTAAAGATATAAAACCAACACTTATCAGAGGTAGAAAAAGCAGATCATGAGTTGTCTGGATCTGCTTTCGTTTTATCCGTTGATTATTTCATCGCGGGTTTAGGCGACCCATTTACCCCAAATATAAGGCGGATGGTAAGTTTCCCGGCAAGCATCAAGATAATCCGCCCACCACTGCATCATCTTGATCCTCTCTTCCAGATATTCAGCCTTGTGAATATAGGCAGCACGAACGCTGTTTCTTTCCTGATGGCTCATTTGTTTTTCAATCGCTTCTTTCGTCCACAATCCCGACTCACTCAGCGCAGCACATGCCATCGCCCGGAAGCCGTGGCCGCAGACGTCTTTTTTGGTGTCGTAGCCCATCACGCGCAGCGCCTTGTTAACGGTGTTGTCGCTCATGCATTTATCCTGATCGTATTCGCCGGGAAAAATAAACGCCAGATGACCGGAAAGCGGTTCAATTTGCCTTAAGATCGCGATGGCCTGTTCAGATAAAGGAACGATGTGCTGTGTTTTCATTTTTGTGCCACGGTAAGAAAAACGCACGTTTTCGATCGGTTCCCGCGTTTCCGGGATTATCCATAATTTCTGCTGCCAGTCGATTTCACACCAGCGGGCAAAGCGCAGTTCGCTGGAGCGGACGAAAAAAAGCAGCGACAGCTTAAGGGCATATTGGGTCAGTAACCTGCCGGAGTAACTATCCGTCCGGGATAACAATTCAGGCAGCTTCTCAAGCGGCAGGGCAGGGTAATGATTGGTTTCCGGCGGCGTAAACTCACCGTCCAGATCCAGCGCCGGGTTCGACTTGATTAACTGCTTTTTCACCGCATAGCGCATGATCTCCGTTACGTAGTTTTTTAGCCGTGCGGTGATTTCCAGAAAGCCTTTGCTCTCGACCTTGCGTAACGTGAATAACAGATCCGCCGTCGTGATCTGATCGATAAGGCTGTCTCCGATATCCGGGAAAACATACATTTCCAGCCTGCGCTGGATGGTTTTTGCGTAATGCGCAGACCAGCGCCTGTGATCGACGTGCCAGTTCATGGCTATTTGGCGAAATGTCAGCCCGTTTTTCTTTTTCTGCTGCGCGATCTTCTTATCAGCGGCAGGATCGGACCCTTCACGCACTTTAGCGCGTGCGGCATCGCGTAGCTGACGCGCCTTAAACAGGGAAACATCCGGGTAGGGACCAAAGGCCAGCTTTTTCTCTCTGCCATAGATGCGGTACTTCATGTACCAGAGTTTTGAGCCGTTGGGTTTGATCAGCAGGTACAGTCCTGAACTGTCTGCCAGTTTGAAGGATTTATCGGCGGGTTTGATCTTGCGGATAGTGGTATCGGTTAATGCCATAGCGGGGGGCTCCATTTTCTCAACGAACCGTGAGGCCCCCGATTAAGCCCCCACAAACTATGGATGTCAAGAAACCCGGCGGTCCTTCTCAGGACAGCCGGGTAAAGATAAATTCTTGTTTTTTAAACGCTTCAGGACTTATAGGGAAGTCATGAAACTAAAATCTGGCTCCTCTGACTGGACTCGAACCAGTGACATACGGATTAACAGTCCGCCGTTCTACCGACTGAACTACAGAGGAATCGTGTGAACGGGGCGCATGATAACGAGGGGCCGCAGGCATGTCAAAGGCGGAAACCCTGAATCAGGTTTGTTTGCTGACAGAATGCGCAAAGTGACGGTTTTTTAGAAACGGTTGCATAGAAAATCAGCATTGGAGGTAAAAAAACAGCGGCTCAGTCGCCGCTGTTTGATATGGCTGGGTGGATACTCAGGCGTGTTGTTGCCCGGCTTGGGTTGCCTGAGGGGCGGAGGCTTCTGCTTCTGCATCCTCCTCGTCGTCGTGAACATTTTTTTCCAGACTGGAAACCACCGCGGTGGAAATGCTGTTGCCGACGACGTTGGTCGCGGTACGGCCCATATCCAGGAACTGGTCGATGCCCAGAATAAGCAGGATACCGGCTTCCGGCAGGCTGAACATAGGCAGCGTTGCGGCAACGACCACGACAGAGGCACGGGCGACGCCGGCCATGCCTTTGCTGGTGATCATCAGCGTCAGCAGGATCAGAATTTGCTGGGTCAGGCTCAGGTCAATGTTGTATGCCTGCGCGATAAATAGGATGGCGAAAGACTGATACATCATGGAGCCATCAAGGTTGAAGGAGTAACCCAGCGGCAGCACAAAGCTGGTGATTTTCTTCGGCACGCCGAATTTGGTCAGCGCTTCCATGGTTTTCGGATAGGCGGACTCGCTGCTGGCGGTGGCGAAGGCCAGTATGGTCGGTTCGCGGATCAATTTGCCCAGTACGACGATACGCTTACCCAGGAAGGCATAGCCCACCAGGAACAGTACGCCCCATAGCAGCGCCAGACCGATATAAAACTCGCCGATCAGCTTGCCGAAGTCATACAGCAGGCCCAGACCCTGTGTCGTAATAGCGGAGGCGATAGCGGCGAAGACGGCAATCGGGGCTAGTCCCATCACGTAATCCGTGACACGGAACATCACTTTGGCCAGCTCGTCGATTAAGGACTGGATTGTGGTGGCATGCTTGTTATGTTGCTTCACATAAGCCAACGCAGAGCCGAAAAACAGCGAGAAGACCAGAATTTGCAGAATTTCATTGTTCGCCATCGCTTCCACAATGCTTTTCGGGAAGATGTGGCTGATAAAGCTTTTCAACGTGAACCCGTCGGTGCTTAACCCGGTAGAAACGTGCGAGGTGGTCGCAGCCAGATTCATACCTGCGCCGGGCTGGAAGAGGTTGGCCAGCGCCATACCTATGATCAGCGACAGAATAGAAGCGGTGACGAACCAGATCATGGCTTTCAGACCCACTCGGCCCACGGCAGCAGAGTCGCCCATACTGGCAAGACCAGAGACCAGCGTGGCGAAGACCAGCGGTGCGATAATCATCTTGATAAGGCGCAGGAAAATATCGGTAACCAGATTGAAATAGGAAGCGATTTCTTTGGCACGAGCACTATCCAGGTACTCATGACAGGCCCATCCGACGATGATCCCGATGACGATAGCGACCACTATCTGTAAAAGTAACTTCTGCCTTTGCATACGAACCTCATGTTGATGAATGTGTATAGACAACACCGTGTTATTGCAGTGTGGCGTTTCATGCGTATTTCCTCACACTCAGCCGACACCCTGACTTGTTATTGGGCGTATTGTGTTTGCCTTATTGAATAACAGCGAGTCAAGGGTTTTACCGTTTTTTCCCGCCAGGGGAAATACAAATGTCGCTAAAAAAAGTGAAAAATGAGCTTTTTTTGATACTTACGCGTAATAGAAGTACCGCGTCTTGTGTGTTTTTAAATTTTATCTAATTGTTTTTGTTAAATTTAATGGGTGTAATTATCTGGGGGTTATTCTCTTGGATTAGGTATTTGGTTTACTTATGGTTGTGGTTAAATTAGCAGCGGATTGAATTGCCGGTGTGATTTATTAAATCGATTAACGCGGCGATATGACGTCAGAACTATTATTTAGATAACGCGCTTGGACGTCACAATATTGGTGGAAATATCCGTCAACTATTATTGATATCGTTACGGCGATGAAAGGAAAAATTAAATTCCCATCAGGTATGTAATTGCTATGTTATTTGTTGGTATTGCCGTCGTTAAATATCATGCCAATATTTTTCATCTCTGTGATGTGCGTCTATTGACAAAACCACAAGAGAAATAAAAACAGCATTCGCCTGTCCGGTCCATGACGTCGGGCTTATTGAAAGGGGATGGCAGCTTGGGTAAACGCGCCCATGAGCAGGGCGCGTTAGTTCGGTGATGTTCAGTGTGTCACTTCAGCCGTGTCGCGCAGATGCGCTTTCAGCTTGCTGTATTCCTTCTGCACATACTCTTCCGCCCAGCGTTGGTCCGCGATCGGTTCCAGCCTCACTGCACAGTGCTTGTATTCCGGCGTTTTGGCGATAGGGTCTACCTCGTCGAGCGTCAGTTCGTTGCAGGCGCCGATCCACCACTGGTAGGTCATATAAACGGCACCTTTATTGATGCGCTCGCTGACTGCGGCCCGGCTGATAACTTTGCCGCGCCGCGACGCCACCCAGCTCAGTTGCTGATCCTGTAACCCCAGTGCGGCCGCGTCGACCGGATTGATTTGCACGTAGCCCGGTTCATCCGCCAGCGTTTGCAAGGCGGTGCAGTTACCGGTCATGGAACGGCAGGAATAGTGGCCGACTTCGCGCACCGTACAGAGGATCAGCGGATATTGGCTGTCGGTTTGCTCCATCGGCGGATGCCACTCGGTGGCGAACAGCAGACCCTTGCCGTTAGGGCGGTCGAATTGGCTGCCGGCGTAGAGCCACGGCGTTCCGGGACTGTCTGGCGTCTCACAGGGCCACGGAATACAGGCCAGACCGGCCATTTTTTCGTAGGTGGCGCCAGTATAGAGCGGACACAGCTCGCGCATTTCGTCCCAGATTTCCTGCGTATTGCGGTAGTGCATCGGATAGCCCATGGCGGTCGCCATCAGACTGATGATTTCCCAGTCGGGTTTCACGTTACCCTGAGGATCTACCGCTTTATAAAAGCGCTGGAAGCTGCGATCGGCAGAGGAGTAAACGCCCTCGTGCTCTCCCCATGAGGTCGCCGGAAAAATAACGTCGGCGACGGATGCCGTCTTGGTCATGAAAATATCCTGAACGATCAGCAATTCCAGCTCATCGAATGTTTGGCGCACCAGCGACAGGTCCGGCTCGGTTTGCAGCGGATCTTCGCCCATCAGGTAGTTGGCTTTAATTTTCCCGGCTTTTATTTTGTGCGGCACGTCGGTCAGCGTAAATCCTTTATGCGCTGGCAGGGACGGCACGTCCCAGGCTTGGGCGAACTTGGCGCGGATATCCGGATCGGTGACGTCCTGATAGCCGGGGAACAGGTTGGGCAGCGCGCCCATGTCGCAAGCGCCCTGCACGTTGTTTTGTCCGCGCACCGGGCCAACGCCGACGTTGGGGCGGCCCAGATTACCGGTCAGCAGCGCCAGTCCGGACAGCCCCTTAACCACGTCCACCCCCTGCGTCCACTGCGTCACGCCCATGCCCCAGAGAATAGTGGCGGAAGGGGCGGCGGCATACATGCGGATCGCCTCGCGGATCAGCGAGGGTTCCAGCCCGGTGATCTCGGCGACGTACTCGGGCGTGTATTTCTCGACGATGGCGCGATATTCATCGAAGCCCTCGGTATGGTGTTCTACAAACGCCTTGTCGTAGAGGCCTTCATTAATCAGCACGTTGGCGAAAGCGTTAACCAGCGCCATATTGGAGCCGTTTTTTAACGGTAGCCACAAGTCGGCGATGCGGGCGGTTTCAATGTGGCGCGGATCGCAGACGATGATCTTGGCGCCGCGCGCGCGCGCCTTGAGGATGCGGCGGGCGACAATAGGGTGTGAATCGGCGGCGTTATAGCCGAAGACCAGTACGCACTCGGTATGCTCGATTTCGCAAATCGAGTTGCTCATTGCGCCATTGCCAAGCGTCACGTCGAGGCCGGAAACCGAAGGGCCGTGGCATACTCGGGCGCAGCAGTCGACGTTATTGGTGCCGGTGACCGCCCGGGCGAACTTCTGCATCACGTAGTTGGTTTCGTTACCGGGGCCGCGGGAAGAGCCAGTGTGCATGATGGCGTCGGGACCGTATTTCTCGCGAATCGCTAACAGTCGCGAGCTGGCGAACGCAATGGCTTCATCCCACGAGACCACTTCGAACTGCGCGCCTTTATGCCGGCGGATCATCGGGGTTTTCAACCGCGGCGTGAGCAGCTTGGTATCGTTCAGGAAGTCCCAGCCGTAGTAGCCTTTGAGGCACAGCTCGCCTTCGTTGGTCACACCCTGTGCGCCTTCCGCGCCGACGACTTTATTGTTCTCAACCAGCAGATTGATTTTGCAGCCTGACCCGCAGTATGGGCAGACGGTGATCACTTTCTTCATGTGGGTATCTCCTTCGGCGCTCCCGCTGGAGAGCGCTCCGAATTGCGTATCGGCGGCGTTGCTTGTCGTGAGCCGCGTACCTTGTCCTGCTTTGAAGCTTAGCCTGCTTTTTGCCGATTTTGCTGAGGCTGAACGCTTTCTAAGCCGGGTTTGTTACGCGGAGGGCTCGTGGCGGCGCAGTCCGGATACGGTGTCCTGGCGTCTGATGATGACCGATGCGGACGAGGGATTTAATGATCGCCGTCATAGCGGCGTGAGGTCAGGTGAACATGGTGCAGTAACAGATGGTGTGTCGGCGTTGGCTCGCGGCGTTATTCAGGGGGAAGAAGCGTGCTTGCCCCGTGGTTTTCCCTAGTACAGAAAGAAGCGGGGGAGGCCGTTAGTAAATAACGTCGGCGCTGACGACGGACTGCGGCTTGATGCGCATGGCGCTAGTGACGCCCTAGACCAAACAGGCGATACCCGTGGCAGGGCGATCAGTCCAAAAGCCAGATAGCATCCGCTAGACTACGACGCCGTCGGATAGTCTGAGATGAGAAACGTCCCGAAAAAGAGGAATCCCGACAGCAATCCGGCGGATAGCGCAAAAAAATTCCTTTTATCACCGTCTCGATCCTGATGAATGACATCACGACGCTGCCTGCAGCGGGCCGTCAGTCGCGGCCTGTAGGGCGGATATACGAATATTGCGGTGTTCTATGTCTTTAAAAGTTATATGTAGAAAATTTTATTTATTTGTACGGAATAACATTACTTCGTATGAATAGTGCTAACAGGTAGCACAAAGGTGGGGCGAAGTGTGAACTTTCAACAACTGAGAATCATTCGGGAATCTGCACGATGCAACTATAACCTGACCGAGGTGGCGAACACGCTCTATACCTCGCAGTCGGGGGTAAGCCGTCATATTCGTGAGCTGGAAGATGAGCTGGGCATCGAAATTTTCATCCGGCGCGGCAAGCGTCTGTTGGGGATGACGGAGCCAGGGAAAGCACTGCTGGTGATGGCCGAACGTATCCTGAACGATGCCAACCATATCCGCAGGCTAGCCAATGTATTCAGCGATAACGATGCTGGCACATTGGTGATCGCCACCACGCACACCCAGGCGCGGTATAGTTTGCCTTCGGTGATCCAGTCGTTTCGGGCGCAATATCCGCAGGTACAGCTGGTGCTGCATCAGGGGACGCCGGAAGAGATTGTGGCGATGCTGGACGCGGGCGAAGCGGACATCGGCATTGCGTCTGAACAGCTCATGAATGCGACGTCGTTGACCGCTTTTCCTTACTACCGCTGGCACCACTCCATTCTGGTGCCGTCCGGACATCCGCTGGCGGACGGCAGTCCCATCACGTTGGAGAAACTCAATACGGTGCCGCTGATCACCTATCGTCAGGGCATCACCGGCCGCTCGCGCATCGATCGGGCGTTTCTCGCTGCGGGACTTTCTCCCCATATCTCCATCAGCGCGCAGGACTCCGACGTCATTAAAACCTATGTCGAATTAGGGTTAGGCGTGGGGATTTTAGCGGACAGATCTTACGATCCCGTGCGCGATGCAGGGTTGGTGCGCCTTGAAGCGGAACACTTGTTCGAAGCCAATACGGTCTGGCTGGGACTCAAGCGCGGTCAGTTGCAGCGCAATTATACCTGGCACTTTATCCAACTCTGCAACCCGGAACTGACGCCAGAAGAGATAAAGCAGCGAGTCTTCTCTGAAAGCGATAACGAAAACGTCATTGATTACCAGATCTGACGCCTGTCGGACGGCGCTGGCGAACAAGATCTTTGCTTGCCAGCGCCGTGTGAACTTCAACCTTATCGTCATTAGCTTTCTTGCCGCTATTTTCTGAAAGCATCGGTACGACTGATAACCTCACCGGTTGATTAGCGATTTTTACCTCGGCGTAATACGCAAAAAAATTGATTTCTCCTTTTTAGCTCTCGTTTCCTGCCCATTCTTCAACTTTTTTGCAGCGTGGATGAGCGCTCTTATATTCTTAATAACGCTAAAAAATGGCATTGATATTCCTGATTTTTCTGTAGCCAAAGCAGGAGAAATCGCATTCCTTAACAGCATAATGACGAAAATGCTTATCTATGATTGGCTTGATCTCGCCTACCTGGGATAGTAGCATCCCCGCTTTAACAACAACTTAGACAAGATGCATTGTTGATAAAAACAGCGGTTTTGTTTTTAGATACAGATGGTTGTTCGGTTTATGCGAATAACTGTTTGCATAATAAATAGACAGCCCGCCTCATTCGGCCGCTGCAATAATAAAACCCACCTCATCTTTGTAACCTCCCCCTCGTCTGACATATTCAGTATCCGCGATGGCGTGAGGCGCCGGTAGAACCGTTGCCTGCGAGGATCGGAGCACAGGAAATGGAAAGTGATATGAAAAAAAGAAAAATTAGCCTGGCGTGGCAAATTCTCATCGCCCTGGTTATTGGTATTGCCCTTGGGGCCTTTTTGCATGAACATCCGACCGAAAAACAGTGGCTGATCGTCAATGTTCTCAGCCCGGCCGGAGATATCTTCATTCGGTTGATCAAAATGATCGTGGTACCGATTGTGATTACCACGCTGGTGGTCGGCATTGCCGGAGTGGGCGACGCCAAGAAGCTGGGCCGTATCGGTTTGAAAACCATTCTCTACTTTGAAGTGGTGACGACGGTGGCGATCATCCTCGGCATTACGCTGGCGAATGTTTTCCAGCCGGGCCACGGCATCGATATGTCGACATTGACCAGCGTCGATATTTCACAATATGAGAAAACCACCGAGCAGGTACAGAGCGGTGCGCATAGCCTGGTTGGGACGATTCTATCGCTCATTCCGCCTAACATTTTCGACGCCATGGCGAAAGGGGACATGCTGCCGCTGATCTTTTTCTCCGTGCTGTTCGGTCTGGGCCTGTCTTCGTTGCCGCGCGAACAGCGTGATCCGCTGCTGAACGTTTTCCGCAGCGCATCGGAAACGATGTTTAAAGTGACCCATATGATCATGCGCTATGCGCCAGTTGGGGTCTTCGCGCTGATTGCCGTGACCGTCGCCAACTTCGGTTTCGCTTCGCTCTGGCCGCTGGCAAAACTGGTCGTAATGGTTTATGCGGCGATCGTTTTCTTTGCATTGGTGGTGTTAGGACTGGTGGCGCGCGTTTGCGGACTGCGGGTCAGCATGCTCATCCGTATCCTGAAAGACGAGCTGATTCTGGCGTACTCTACGGCAAGCTCGGAAACGGTTCTGCCACGTATTATTGAAAAGATGGAAGCTTATGGTGCGCCAAAGGCCATCACCAGCTTTGTGGTGCCGACGGGCTATTCCTTCAATCTGGATGGTTCCACGCTCTACCAGAGCATTGCGGCTATCTTTATCGCGCAGCTGTATGGCATCGACCTGACCATTGGTCAGGAAGTGGTGCTGGTACTGACGTTAATGCTGACCTCCAAAGGGATCGCCGGTGTCCCGGGCGTATCCTTCGTGGTCCTTTTGGCGACGCTCGGCAGCGTGGGTATCCCGCTAGAAGGTCTGGCCTTCATTGCTGGCGTCGATCGTATTCTAGATATGGCGCGTACCGCGTTAAACGTGGTGGGGAATGCCCTTGCCGTGCTGGTCATCGCCAAGTGGGAAGGACAGTTCGACGAGAAAAAAGCGCGTTCATACGAAAGTCAGATCCGCGGCCTGAGTGCGAAGGCCACCAACTGATATTTCTTTTTGTCATAGCGGGACTGAGCCGAAATCGGTGAAGTCCCTGTTTAAAGCGCAGTGCGACGTCGTCGCGCTGCGCTTTTTTCTCCTCATGACATTGCCTCCCAATCATGTCACACGCTGAAAGCGCAAGACTGGCTAACTGGAGCCAATGCCCCGGCCAGCCTCGAGTCCTCGTTCTCCGTCTGGGGCGACTAACTGCCCGGCTGTTTGTGAATTTTTTCAAAGGAATCGTCTTTTAAAGTAGCTCCCGCTGGCGACCGTTGATTTACGATGGCTGGCGCGCAGCATAGATACGACGCAGGCGCTGGCGTGAGTCGAATTCTGGTGATAGCCCCGCGTGCAGTCCCGGTAAGCGGCCGTAGGAGTGGAAAATAGACCAGTCAGCATGACGACGGGGGGGTTATGCTGACTTCAGGGAAAACCACCGACGCCATAAGGCGCCGGTGGCGGCGGTGAGACTTAGTAGTAGCCGTACATGGCGGCGAAAACCCATCCAAAAGCACAGGATGTCGATACGCCAATCAGGCCGGGAAGAATGAAGCTGTGGTTAATCACAAAACGACCGATATGCGTTGTTCCCGAACGGTCGAACTGAATGGCCGCCAGGTCGCTCGGATAGGTCGGAAGAATATAATAGCCGTAGCAGGCAGGCGCGGAAGCCACGATGTAGGCGGGATTCACGCCGATAGCCAGTGCAACGGGAACGATAGCGGCGAGCGCGGCGGCCTGCGAGTTGACGAATTTGGACACCAACAGCAGGATGATCGCATAGGCCCAGGGATACTCCACCACCAGCGTGCCGAGGGTTGTTTTAATCTGTTCCAGGTGCGCACCGAACATGGTTTCCGCCATCCAGGCGATACCGTACACGGCGACAATAGCGATCATGCCCGAACGGAAGACCTCATTTTTGGAAATTGAGGCCGGATTGGTTTTGGTAATAATGATAATCAGGGCGCCGGACACCAGCATAAACATCTGAATGACCAGGACCATCGACAGCGCTTTGCCGTTGAAGGCCGGGCGGAGTTCCTCCATTGCTCCCATCAGCGCGACGGCGGCAATGGTGGTCAGGAAAATCCACATGGCGATCCAGTTGCTGCGCGGCAGTTTTTTGTCCAGCAGCGTCGCGGTGTCGCCGTAGACGTATTCCCGGTTTTCCGGCACGGAAATAAATTTCTGAAACTCCGGGTCGTTATCCAGTTCCTTTCCGCGAAACCAGCTGAAAATTCCAATAGCCAGGATGCCCATCAGGGTGGAGGGGATGGTGATGGCCAGCAGGTCGAGGAATTCCAGATGTTTGCCGTGGAACGTGAAGTTGGCCAGCATCGCCACCAGTGAGACGACGGCGACGGAAACCGGACTGGCAATAACGCCCATCTGAGCGCCGATGGAGCTGGCGGCCATTGGCCTTTCCGGACGGATGTTATTTTTAATCGCAACGTCGTAGATAATCGGCAAAATGGTGTAAACCACATGCCCGGTGCCGCAGAGAATAGTCAGAATACAGGTGACGAAAGGTGCGATGATAGAGACATATTTGGGGTTGCGTCTCAGCATTTTCTCGGCCATTTGCAGCATGACGTCAAGTCCGCCGGAGGCTTGCAGCGTAGCCGACGCGGCGACGACGGAAATAATGACCAGCATGACGTCGACCGGCGGTTTCCCTGGTTCGAGTTTAAAAAAGAAGACCAGTATGACCAGTCCGATACCGCCTAGTAATCCCAGCGCGATCCCACCTTTTCTTGCGCCGTAAAATAGACAGATCAGGACAATGACCAGTTGAATGATAAAGTCCATAGAATCCTCATTACTCACAGAAACGTGTGCGTTAATTAACATTGACTTACTTTTGTCGCGGGTACTATAGGTATCGCATCACGTCTGATATTTTGATCTGTCTCTCCAATTTTAAATTTTCTCAGTATTTACCTTAAATAGGGGATGTGGCTCTCAATAATAAACAATACTTGATTAATTTAGTTATATAAGTGACTTAATCATTTTATCGTTGTGGGATGAATAACCTGTCCTGCGCATGTTTCATGCTTTTGCTATTCAGAAATCACTGTGAGGTTTCGTGTTTTTACTTTGTTTAAATGATGTTTTTGCTTTGTATTAAATGGGGTTTGATTCATCAGTGATTTTTCTAAAATGAAAGGGAATAGCACTAAAGTTTTTTATGTTCATGTTTTTACTGATGATTTTTCTTTTTTATGAGATCAATCCCCGCGAGTGGGAGACAGGGATGCTTCACGTTATAAAAAGAATGAACGAGGCCGCAAAGCGGGTGGAAGGAATAAGATGACAATGCTTGCTATTTTTCAATGACCGCGTGGGCTAAGTTGTTTTAGTTATTAAATGAATGACACTTTTATTATGTAGGTTATTTATGATTATGGGATAACCCCCAGCAATAACCTGAATGTGAGGGCGTTTAAGGCATAACGGATGTCATTGACTGTTTGTCCATCATCGCTATTTACTCGTATTTCATTGTGCCGTTTGACCCTATGATTTTCTCCTGAAACGAAACGATCGCCGGCATATTCTTCGATGGCGATTGACGTGAGAGTGATTTGGCGATGAATCCGGTGCTTGGTCGCGCGATTTTCCGTGCGTGAACGCGTCGGGTCGTTGAAAAGGACGTGCGCACAGGCCGCGCTGAGTGGTGCTATTAATCAGCCAGGCCCATCATTATTTAGCGTGCATATGTTATTTCCTAAAATTATATGAAATCAGGGTCATAAAAAGACCACAAACGTCTTTTTCCCTTTATCCGTTGTTTTGCCCTTTATCAGGGCTAAAATAATTTTTTTGCACTTATAAGGTGCAATCACATTGATTTTTTGGCGGGTTATTATAACCTTATGAATGCTATCTTTTTTTTATTTTTAAAATTGAGGGAATCTTTAGATTTAATACCAAAAATATACCTTTACGTAGCGTAAAGTTCAGGAAATAAAGGGGTGGCTAGTTGGCTTGTTTTGTGCATTACTGATAACGGTATCATGTGATACCCGTTTAGTAAGGAGCGTATTTTGTCCAGACCCCTTTCTCAACTTAACCCGCTAGAGTGTTCTCAGCAGGCATTGGAATGGATCATGAGCGATACCCTAAGTCAGGATGATATGAGGGCGCTTAATAAAGAAACCCTGAATTCTTTCCGCGATTACGTTAATCCCGGCTTTCTTGAATACCGAAAATCGGTCACCTCCGACGGGGGATACGGGGTTGTCGAATGGCGCTCCAACAGTGCCAACACGCTGCTTGATACGCAGGGAAACGAATATCTGGATTGTCTGGGCGGCTACGGCATCTTTAACGTCGGACATCGTAACCCTACGGTATTGGCCGCAGTAGAAAAACAGCTATCAAAACAGCCGTTGCATAGTCAGGAATTGTTAGACCCGCTGCGTGGCATGCTGGCGAAAACGCTAGCCGCCATCACTCCTGGTAAACTGAAATACAGTTTCTTTAGCAATAGTGGTACTGAGTCTGTGGAAGCCGCACTGAAACTGGCGAAAGCCTATCAGGCGCCCCAGGGTAAATTCAGCTTTATCGCCGCGAACGGCGCGTTCCACGGGAAATCTCTGGGTTCGCTCTCGGCCACCGCGAAGCCGATGTTCCGACAACCGTTCATGCCGCTGGTGCCTGGTTTCCACCATGTTCCGTTCGGCGATATCGAAGCGATGAGGCAGCAGGTCCAACAATGCCAGCAGGACGGTGAAGGTATTGCCGCCGTGATCCTGGAACCTATCCAGGGCGAAGGCGGGGTGATCGTGCCGCCGGAAGAGTACCTGCCCGCCGTTCGGGCGCTTTGTGACGAAATCGGCGCGTTATTGATATTGGATGAAGTGCAAACCGGGATGGGGCGTACAGGTAAAATGTTCGCCTGTCAGCACTATGGCGTACAGCCGGATATCCTATGTTTAGCGAAGGCGCTGGGCGGCGGCGTGATGCCCATCGGTGCGACGGTCGCCACGGAGGAGGTGTTCTCCGTCTTGTTTGAGAACCCATTCCTGCACACCACGACGTTTGGCGGTAACCCGCTGGCTTGTTCAGCGGCGTTGGCGACCATCAACGTGCTGCTGCGAGACGATCTGCCGGGCCGGGCCACCAAAGAGGGCGCGTTCCTGCTGGCGGGACTGCAAAAACTCGCGACGCAATATCCAGATCTGATTTTGGCAGCGCGTGGGAAGGGGCTGCTATTGGCCTTCGAGTTCCAGCAAAACGAAATCGGTTACGCCTTTGCCAGCGAATTATTCCAGCGCCGCGTACTGGTCGCGGGGACGTTGAACAATGCGAAGTCGGTGCGCATTGAGCCGCCCTTGACGATCACGCATCAGCAATGCGGCCGCATTCTGGCGGAAGCGGAACGTGCGCTGGAAAAACTGCGAGCGGCCCGCGAAAAGGAAGCTGAAACGAATTCCGCAGACACGGAATTCGTCGTGTAATTATCCATGCAGCAAAAGGTCAGCCTATGGCTGGACCGGGACCAAAGCCAGCCTGGCAACAGGCTGGCTTTTTGCATGATACGTCGTGCGATTTCGCGGATTTATCGATTTTACGCATATCTTAATCAATTTTTTTAAACGTTATTTTTGAGATCGCCGCCACAAATCCTAATCTTTACACTTTCAACTCTCATTTCCAACTTCTCACTTTTTCGATGAAAGTTACTTCATCATCAACATATTGATGATTAAAGTCTGCCAGTTGTAAGGATTTCATCATATTTCCATCAAGAAAATAACACTTGTGTCTTCTAATTGTTAATGATAATCGTTGTCATCCAAAATAATCACAGGAGGTGGCGAAGGATGGCACAGCAGTATTTGGCAAACCAAGGGCATCTTAATCAAAAAAATGCAGACTTCCTGACGCGCCAGTCGCGGATGGAATCTAACGTGCGTAGTTACCCTCGAAAGTTGCCGCTGGCGATCGCCAAAGCGCGCGGCGCGTGGGTCACGGACGTAGAGGGCCAAGACTATCTGGATTGTCTGGCCGGTGCGGGAACGTTGGCGCTGGGACACAATCATCCCGAGGTCGTCGCCAGCATACAGGATTTTCTGCACTCCGGTTTACCCATGCATACGCTTGACCTTACTACGCCGCTTAAAGATGAATTTAGCCAAACGTTATTGGCGTTGCTGCCCGGCGGCGCGGATAGCTACTGTCTGCAGTTTTGCGGGCCAACCGGCGCCGACGCCGTAGAAGCCGCCCTCAAACTGGCCAAAACCTTCACCGGACGCGGCGGCGTCATCAGCTTCTCCGGCGGCTATCACGGAATGACGCACGGCGCGCTGGCGGTCACCGGCAATACCGGTCCGAAAGATCCGCTACAGAACCTGATGCCCGGCGTGCAGTTCCTGCCTTTCCCGCATGAATACCGCTGCCCGCTGGGGCTGGGCGGAGAAGCGGGCGTGAAGGCGTTGAGTCACTATTTCACCCATTTCATCGCCGACGTTGAATGCGGTATGCCGTTGCCCGCCGCCGTCATCGTAGAAGCCGTGCAGGGAGAAGGCGGCGTCAATCCTGCGCCGGATAGCTGGCTGCGGACGCTGCGAGAGGTCACCCGGCAGTACGGCATCGTCCTGATTGTGGACGAAGTTCAGGCGGGATTTGGGCGCACCGGCACTCTCTTTGCGTTCGAGCAGGCGGGTATTGAGCCGGACATCATCGTCATGTCCAAAGCCGTCGGCGGCGGGTTGCCGCTTGCGGTGCTGGGGATTCGCCGTGAATTCGATGCCTGGCAGCCGGGGGCGCACAGCGGCACGTTCCGTGGGAATCAGATGGCGATGGCGACCGGTAAAACCACGCTGGAGATCCTGGCTCGCGACCGCCTCCCCGAACACGCTGCCAAGCTCGGTCTCTGGCTGACGCAGGCGCTGACGTTGCTGAAGCAACGCTTTCCCTGTCTGGGGCAGGTACGTGGTCGCGGTCTGATGCTGGGCATTGAAATCGTGGATGACCGTCTGCCGCCGTCCTCCGACGGCAGTTACCCCATCGATGCGCCGCTGGCGGCCTCGATTCAGCAGTGCTGCTTCCGGCAAGGACTGCTGCTGGAGCGAGGCGGACGCCACGGTAATGTGGTGCGGCTCTTGCCGCCCCTGACGATTTCACCGGCAGAGTGCGAAATCGCCGTCGCCCGTTTCGAGCGGGCGCTGAGCGAGGCGCTTACGCTCACCCGGTCATAACGCTTATTACGTGGACGGCGATGTAGGCCGACGCGACATTGGCGGCACCGCCCCTTAAGGTCGGGCCGCTTTACTGGGAAAACATCACGAGGTCAACTGAATGAAGGCTCGGGCATTTTATGCGTTAACGCCGTTATTGCTGTGGTCGCAGGCCAATGCGGCGGACAGCATCGCCAACAATGATAACGAACTGGTGGTGACGGCCACGCGAACGGATACGGAAAAGAAGGACTCGCCGCAGGTCGTCACGATTATTTCGAAAGAACAGATTGAACAGCAGCGTCAGTTGACCTCCGACTCGTCGCAAATTTTGAGCAATTTGCTGCCGTCGATGGCGCCGAGCCGACAGAAAATGAGCGGCAGCGGCGAAACCTTCCGTGGACGCGCGCCGTTAATTCTGGTGGACGGCATTCCCCAGTCCAACCCGTTGCGGCCCACCGGTCGTGAAATGCACACCATCGACTTTTCGATGGTCGACCGCATCGAAGTAATTCACGGCGCGAGCGCCAGCAACGGCATTGGCGCGACCGGGGGGGTCATTAATATCATCACCCGACGTCCCGCGCCGGACTCGTTCAGCCAGCATTTCAGCGTGGAAGCCACGACGCCGACGTCGCAGTTGGAAGGCGACACTATGAACTATAAAACGACCTATGGTTTCAGCGGTCGTCAGGAGTATCTGGATTATCTGTTCTCGCTCAGCTACGAAGACCAGGGCCTCTTTCTGGACGGCGACGACCGGGCTATAGGGGTCGACAACACCCAGGGCGACCTGATGGACTCCCGCGCCTACGACATTCTCGCCAAGGTTGGCTACTGGCTGGATAACGACCAGCGGGTGCAGCTCAGTTTCAACCGCTACCAGATCAAAGGGAAAATGAACTATCTGAGCGTGACCGGCGATCGCGACAGCGGCATCGCGACCACCTCGGAGAAAGGCCGTCCGGTTGGCGATGCGCCGCAGAACAGCGTCTGGACCACCTCCGCAACGTATGACAATGACAATCTGAGCGGCATGAAATTCAATGCGCTGGTCTATTACCAGAACTATGAATCCCTGTTTGGCGCGGACCGGTCGTCCTCATTCCAGGACCCGGCGCTGGCTCCACGCGGCCAGCTCTACGATCAGTCGCGCGTCGTATCCAGCCGCTACGGCAGCAAGCTGGCGCTGACCAAAGACGATATCTGGGAGGATTACCTCAAGGCGACGCTGGGCTTCGACACCCTGTTTGATCGGGGCAAACAGGACCTCTGGCTCACCCAGCGCACCTATGCGCCGGAAATGGAGTACACCGATCTGTCGCCGTTCTTCCAGTTGGATATCCAGCCGATTGACTCGCTCAAGATCACCGCCGGGGTGCGTTACGAATACGCCAAGTTGAATATCGACAGTTTCCGCACCGTCGCGGCCAACAACGGCGTCGATGTTGAGGGCGGTAAGCTGGACTTTGACAAAACGCTCTATAACGTCGGCGCGGTCTGGACCACCCCTTACCAGCCTTTGAGCCTGTTCGCCAACTATTCGCAGGGATTTGGCATTCCGGATGTCGGGCGCACGCTGCGCGGTATCCGCACCGCAGGCCAGTCGGTGTCCCAGTTGCCGCTGGATCCGATCGTCACCGACAACATCGAAGCCGGGTTCCGTGTACAGCAAGATCCGTTCGACCTTGAAGTCAGCTACTACGAATCCTCCTCCAAACTGGGCGAACGCGTGGTGGATGTCGGCGGCACCTACCAGAGCGAACGGGAGAAAACCCGGATTGACGGCATTGAAGCGACGCTGGGCTATAAGGTCAACGACGATCATCGACTGAAAGTGGGCTATTCCCATATCCGCGGCCGCTACGACAGCGACGGCAACGGCAGCCTTGACGGCAAACTCGACGGTTTGAATGTGCCGCCGGATCGCCTGACCGCCAGTTGGGCCGCCACCTGGTCACCCAAATGGACGTCATTTATTCAGGCCAACTATGCCTTTGACCGCTCGATGGATAACGCGGAGAAAGACTTCAACGGCTACCTGCTGGTGGATGCCGCCGTCGGTTATGCGCTACCGCGCGGCAAGCTCAAGCTGGCCGTGGCCAACCTGTTCGACAAAAAGTACATCACCTACTATTCGCAAAGCGCGATTATAAATTCCGAACGTTATTTTTCCGGGCGAGGAAGAACCCTTACGCTGGGCTATAGCGTCGATTTTTAATTCGCTTTTTCAGGATGAAAAACGCTCGCCACGGTAGAGGCACCCGGACGATCGCAACACTTATGGAGCTGAGATGAACAACCTCGATCACGCCGTCGTATCCAGAATGATTGGCGAAAAGGCGGCTATACACGGCCTGCTGAACTGCCTGATCAAAGAGTTTGCCATTCCGGAGGGCCATGTGCGCTATGCGTGGCCTGATGATATGAGCGGAATTCCGCCCGGCGCCTACTTCGACGGCGCCGACTGGCGGGGTATCCCGATGATCATTAGGCTGCCGGAGGCGCGAGAACTGTTCTTCATGGTTGACCGTCGGGACAGCCTCGGCAGTCAGCGTTATCTCTCGGACGTTTACCTAAAACTGCCGGGAGAGCGTTGGCACTGCCCGGCGTTCGACCGCTTTGTCGCGGAGTTGCTCGCCGCCTGCGAAACCTGGGTTGGCCGCCGTAATCCCGAGCTACAGGCCCAAATCGCGCAGAGCCAGCAGCTGGTACAGGCGATTGTGGCCCACAACGGCCGTCGTCAGGCGGCTTCTCCTCTCTACCACTATCTGCTCAGCGAGCAGGGGCTGTGGTTTGGCCATCCCAGCCATCCGGCGCCCAAGGCGCGGCTTTGGCCGAGCGAGTTGGGGCAAACGCCGTGGGCTCCCGAGTTTCAGGCTCGTGCGGCGCTGCATCAGTTCGACGTGCCGAAGCAGGGGTTGCATATCGGCGCTAACGGCCTTACGCCTGAGCAGGTGCTGGATGGGTTCGCCGACCAGCGCAGCGCGGGTTCCGACCGGGCCATCATCTGTATGCATCCGGTGCAGGCAAGGCTGTTTATGCAGGACGAGCGGGTGCAGCAGCGGCTGCGAGACGGCGAAATCCGCGATCTGGGCGCCAGTGGCCGGGTCGCCAGTCCAACCGCCTCGATCCGCACCTGGTACCTCGACAATCATGACTATTTCATCAAAGGTTCGCTAAACGTTCGCATTACCAACTGCGTGCGCAAAAATGCCTGGTACGAGCTGGAAAGCACGGTACTGATTGACCGCCTGTTTGCCGAACTGATGGCGCGACAGGCTGATACGCTGGGCGGCCTGGTGGTGGCCAGAGAGCCGGGCGTGCTGAGCTGGAGCCCGGCGACGGCCAGCGAAAACGATCGCCACTGGTTCAGGGAGCAGACCGGCGCTATTTTGCGGGAGAACTTCTGCCGTCGTACCGGCGCGCAAAACAGCCTGATGGCGGGAACGCTGTTCGCTCGCGGGACGGATCTGCGCCCGCTGATCCACCCCTTCTTGCGCGCGCACTATGGACACCCGCTCGACGACCACAGCCTGCTGCGCTGGTTTGACGACTACCAGTCGCTGCTGCTGCGGCCAGTGCTGGCGTTGTTCTTCAATCACGGCGTGGTCATGGAGCCGCATTTGCAAAACAGCGTGCTGGTGCACCGGCAGGGAGGGCCACATCAGGTCTTGCTGCGGGACTTCGAGGGCGTCAAGTTGACCGACGAGTACGGCATGCGGGTCATTGGCGACGAGGTTCACCCGCGCGTTCGGGCGTCGCTGCGCTATTCGCGTCAGCAGGGTTGGAACCGCATTCAGTACTGCCTGCTGGTGAATCACCTGTCGGAAGCGGTGCTGGCGCTGAGCGACGAACGTCCGGCGCTGGCGCCGCAGATGTGGCAGCGCGTGCGTGAGCAGCTGAAGGCGATCCTGCGCGAGCTTCAGGCACCGGCGCCCGAGTTGGAGGCCCTTATCAAGGGGCATCCTGTCGCCTGTAAAACCAATCTCAAGGTGCGGCTTTCCGCCGATGCTGACCGGACGGCGGGCTACGTGAACCTGCCCGCGCCCTGGCATGAGGAGGCATGTCATGACTGAGCTGCCGTCCCATGTCGTCGCGGCCATCCGCCGCCTGCAACGCCAGGCGTCCGATCCGCTGGCGGCGTTTGTCTATGACCTGACCGCGCTGCGGCGGCACGTAAAGGTCGTCACGGCGGCGCTGCCCCCCGGCGTTGAGCTTTACTACGCTATCAAGGCCAACAGTGAGAAGCCGATCCTGGACACGGTCGCGCCGTGGGTTGACGGGTTTGAGATCTCATCGGGCGGGGAAATCGAGCGGGCGGCGGGCTGTGCGACGCCGCGTCCCTTCGTCTTCTCCGGTCCGGGCAAGCTCGATTCGGATTTTGACGCGGCGCTGCAACGCGAGGTGTCGGCGGTGCATGTCGAGAGCCTGCACGAAATAGCCCGTCTGCAACGCAGCGCGCAGCGGCATGGGCGGATTCAGTCCGTATTCATCCGCATCAATCCGCAACTGTCCGACGGGCTGACCACCAAGCTGGCGATGGCGGGAAAACCGACGCCGTTCGGCATCGACGAGTCCGAACTGGCGGCGGCGGTGGCGGCGGTTGACGACGCTAGCCATCTGCGGCTGCAAGGCTTCCACGTGCATGCCATGTCGCACCAGCTTTTGGCGGAGCGTCACCGACAGCTGCTGGACTTCTACTTCAGCCGTTGGCCGCGCTGGAAAGCGCTGTCGCGGCAGCCGGAGACGATAACCCATCTCAACGTCGGCGGCGGCATCGGCGTGGACTACCTCAACGCAGAGCAGTTTGACTGGCCGTTGCTGTGCCGTTTTCTGGGGCAGCGGTTAGCCGAGCTGGACGATGCGCCGGTGGTGCGCTTCGAGCCGGGACGGTTCATCAGCGCTTACTGCGGCTATTACGCCGTCGAAGTGTTGGATGCCAAAGTGAGTCACGGAGAGAGATTCTTGGTCTGCCGCGGCGGCACGCACCAGTTCCGTCTGCCGGTCGCCCAGGGGCACAATCATCCGGTGATCCATCTGACGGAAGACGGGCGCGAACCGACATGCTGGCAGACGTGGACGGTGGTGGGACAGCTGTGTACGCCCAAAGACGTTCTGAGCCGGGACCGTCGGCTGGCCGATGTCCGCATTGGCGATCTCCTGGTGCTGCCGATGGCGGGGGCTTACGGCTATAACATTTCCCACGCCGACTTCCTCTGTCATCCTCGTCCACCACAGTGGTTCGTGTCCGCCGCCGAAGAGAGCGAGGAGTGTGATGATCGCTAGCGCCCGCGCTCGTGCGCTGGTGGTGACCAACGTCCTGTTCGGCACGATCACCGTCAGCCTCAGCAACAGCGCCCTCAACCCAGCGCTGCCCGCATTCATGAGCGCGTTCAACGTCGGCCCGCTGCTGGCGACGTGGATCGTCGCGGGGTTTATGGTCAGCATGACGATGACGATGCCGCTGACCGGCTATCTGGGGGCGCGGCTGGGGCATAAACGGCTCTACCTGATTGGGGTGGCGCTGTTTATGGCGGGTTCGCTCGCAGGCGCGATGGCGACGTCGATGTCCGGGGTGATCGGCGCGCGCGTCGCTCAGGGCATCGCCAGCGGCATGATGATCCCTTTATCTCTGACGCTGATTTTTGCGGTGTATCCGCGCGAGCAGCGAGGGGGCATCACGGGCGTGTGGAGCGCCGTGGTCATGCTGGCCCCGGCGGTGGGGCCGCTGTGCGGCGGGCTGCTGCTGGAGGTTTTCAGCTGGCGCGTGCTGTTTGCAGTCAATCTGCCGTTTGGGTTGCTGGCGCTGCTGATGGGCGGCTGGGTTCTTCCCTCAACCTCCCCTGATCCTCAGGCGGCGTTCGACGCCAAGGGCTACGTGCTGATCGCCGCCGGTATCGGTCTGTTGCTGCTGGCGGTCAGCCGCGTGCATCATATTTCGGCGCTGTCCAACCCGCTGAATATTGCGCTGCTCACGCTGGCGGCGCTCTGCCTGACGCTGTTTGTCCGCCGCGCCTGGCGTAAGGCTGAGCCGCTGCTGAATCTGCGCATGTTCCGGCTGCGCGGCTATCGCCTGAGCGTGGCGATCACCGTGATCCAGTCCGTGGGCATGTTTGAGTGTTTAGTGCTGTTGCCGCTATTGGTACAGTTGGTGCTGGGCTACAGCGCGATCGACACCGGTCTGGCGCTGCTGTGCACCGCACTGAGCGCCAGCCTGTTTGGACGGATCGGCGGCGGCCTGTTGGATCGCCACGGGCCGTCGCGCGTGGTCGCAACCGGTCTGCTGCTGACGGGGCTGGCGACCTGCGGGCTAGGCCTGCTGGGGCCGCACAGTTCGCTCGGAATGCTTTTCATCCTGATGGTGCTGCGCGGGGCGGGACTGGGCCTGTCCTATATGCCGGTGACCACGGCCGGATTGAACGTGCTGCCGGATGCGCTGGTGACGCAGGGGGCCGCGATAAACAATATCGCGCGCAGGCTGGCGGCGTCGCTGGCGATGGTGGCCGCCGCGCTGTACCTCGAATGGAGGATGAATGGCGGTGGGGCTACGTTGGTCTCCTTGCGCGCGTCAGCCATCGGCGAAACCTTTATGGTCACCGGTTTATTGATTTTTCTGGCGCTGCCGTGCGCCCTGCGTTTTCCGCGCGCGGAGGCATCAGAGGAGGAAGCGGCAGCTTTGCTGGCGCCGCGTCGGGAGCCGCTCTGAAGAGAATGATTTTGTTAACCGTCAACGGATAAAGGTAAAATTCATGGAGACATCGTTAGTCGCCGGACAGTGTGCGGACGCCGCCGACTGTCAATGGCTGTTGCAGATGGATAAGACGCGTTATCAGCAGGTGGTTCAGCGCGTAGTCGGGCAACTGCTGCAAACGCTGTTGTATGAAGAGGTGCTGACCTACCGGCGGACGCCGCTGGATGAAGGGCTGTCGCACTTCGTGATGCAGGGACGTGATGCGCAGGGATCGCCGGTTGAATATCGCTGTACTGGCCTGTTCAGCGACAGCTTCGACCTCATTCGGCTGGACTACGCCAGCCTTCACCGCCTCGATAGTCGCGGTGTGGCCGCGATGCCGTCACTGCATCAGCTGCTGTCCGAACTGTTGAGCGAGAGCGAAGATCCGGCCTGTCTGGCCCGCTTCGTCCAGGAGCTGGAACAGACGCAGCTGAAAGATTTGCAGTCCCGCGCGCAGTTTTATCCGCCCGTCACCCACCCGCATTTGCTGGACTTCGATGCGCTGGAGCGCCATTTCATGGACGCCCACAGCTACCATCCCTGCTACAAATCCCGCATTGGCTTCACGCTGGACGACAATGCGCAGTGGGGACCGGAATTCGCAGAACCGATTTCGCTGGTCTGGCTGGCTATAGAAAAACGGTTGGCATCTGTCAATCATTCGTCGCGTCTGGATTTGGCGAATTTTCTGGATGAAGAGGTCGGCGAAGTCTGTCGGCGAGCGTGGGCCGAGCGGCTGGAAGCGCAGGGAAAACGCCTGGAGGACTACTGGCTGATCCCGGCTCATCCCTGGCAGTGGCGCAATGTGATCCTGCCTGCCTGTCATCCCGAGCTGGTCAGCGGCGAGATGATCTGCTTGGGAACGACGGCGGACCGCTGGCAGGCGCAGCAGTCTATCCGCACGCTGGCGAACCGGTCGGTCAAAACGCGGCCCTATGTCAAACTGGCGCTGAGTATCACTAACACCTCCAGCACCCGCATTCTGGCCCGCCACACGGTGATGAACGGGCCTACTATCACCGACTGGCTGCAGCAACTGATTGAAACCGATCAGGCGGCGCGGGACATGAGATGCGTGATCCTCGGCGAAATCGCCGGGGTGAGTCTGGATACCCGCCAGCATTCCGCCAGCCGTAGCGCGCAGACCTATGGCGTGCTCGGCGCGCTGTGGCGCGAAAGCATTCACGCCTATTTGCAGCCGGGCGAGCAGGCGATCCCGTTCAATGGATTAAGCCATCTTGAAAATCGCTATGGCGAAGGGGAACCCGTTCCGTTTATCGACGTCTGGGTGCGGCAGTACGGGCTGGAAAATTGGACGCGGCGGCTGCTGAGCGTCACGGTCGCGCCCATCATTCATATGCTGTTCGCGGAAGGGATCGGCATGGAGTCGCACGGTCAGAACATCGTGCTGATCGCCCGTGACGGCTGGCCGCAGCGCATCGCGCTCAAAGACTTTCACGACGGCGTGCGTTACTCGCCGCAGCATTTGGCGCGGCCGGATCGCTGTCCGGAACTGGCGCCGCTGCCTCCCAGCCACGCCAAAATCAACCGCAACTCATTCATTCTGACGGATGACGTTAACGCGGTGCGTGACTTCACCTGCGACGCCTTTTTCTTTATCTGTCTGGCGGAAATGGCGATCTTCCTGCGCCAGCACTATGGGATGGACGAATCGCGCTTCTGGCGAATGACCGCCGATGTCATTCTCGACTATCAGGCGGCTCATCCGCAGCACCGCACGCGCTATGCCCTGTTCGACGTGTTCGCCCCGACTTATGAGGTGGAAGCGCTCACCCAGCGCCGTCTGTTCGGCGACGGCGAACGCCGCTTCAAAGCGGTGCCGAATCCGCTCTATCCCTTTAGGCCGTCCTCATGCTGAGAACCAACGCGTTGAAACGCAAACTGGCGGCGGGAACGCCCGCCTACGGGCTGTTTGCCTCCATTCCGTCGCCCTCCTCTATAGAGCTGATCGCGGAGGCGGGCTTCGACTTTGTGATTATCGACACCGAACATGTGTTGATAAACCCGGAAACGGTGGAGAACATGATCCGCACGGCGGAAACCTATGATCTGACGCCGTTGGTGCGGGTCGCCGACGGCAATCCGAAAACGCTTCTGCGCCTGCTGGACGGCGGCGCGCAGGGGATCGTGCTGCCGATGGTAGAGCGACCGGAACAGGTGCGGGAAGCGGTGAACGCCTGTTTCTATCATCCCAGGGGCGCTCGGAGTTTGAACGCAGGGCGTCCGGGATCGTTTGGCAAGGAGCGCCTGGCGGAGTACGTGCGGCGGGCCAATGGTGAAATTCTGCTGGTCGCGATGATTGAGAGCGTAGCGGGCGTGGCGCAGGCCGAGTCTATCGCCGCCGTCGAGGGGCTGGACATGATCTTGGAGGGCGCGGCGGATTTGTCACAGTCGCTGGGGATGCCGTGGCGCATCGACCAACCGGCGGTCCAGGACGCGCTGACGACGGTATGGCGGGCGGCGCAACAGCAGGGGGTGCCCTATTGCGCTATCCCTCGCCAGCCGGAAGAGCTCGGGCACTGGCGCGCGCGCGGCGTAAGTACGTTTGTTTTGGGGGATGAGCGCGGGATCTCCTTTCGCGCCTTACAGGCCAAATTGGCCACCACAATTTCTTCAAATAAGGGAGTCTAGGGTATGGAAACGTCACTGTCCTTTCATCGTCTGCGGGCGGAACAGATCGTCATGCAGGATCTGGTCGACTGCCTGTTGGCGGAACAGTTTTTTGGAGCGGAAGCGCTCACGCTGTTGTCGGAAACCGCATGGCGGCGGCAGTACGGTTATCCCAGCCCTCTGAGCGCCTGTCTGTCTGCGTCGCCACCTGCGCGCCTGTGGCTGTGGCGCGGCCAGTTGCAGGAGGCGATGGCACTGCTGGTGGCGCTGAGGCCGGGCATCACGCAGGCGTGGGAAAAAGCGCCGCTGTCGGCGGTCTATGTCGGCGATCCTGATACGGCGGAGTGGCAGGCGCTGTCACCGGAAGATTTCATGCGCTGGGTGTTCTCCGCACAGGGCGACTCGGAGCTGAACGCACAAGGACAGCAGCTGTTTCTCGACGCGTTGGGCACCAGCGTGCGGCAAACGGCGTTGTCACAGTCTCACCGCATCAACCCCGAGGGATTGCTGGCGCGTAGCAACGCGGACTTCTTTCATATCATGGAGCAGTGGGCCTCGCTGCGCGACCGGCCCTACCACCCGACCGCCAAGGCAAAACAGGGACTGAATTCACAGGAATATCAACACTACGTGGCGGAGTTCGCCCGACCCGTGACGTTGGGATGGGTGGCCGTCGCCCGTGATTGCCTGTTGTGCGGCGAGGGTATCGAAGACCTCGCCCGACAAACCCCGGCGGACTCTCTGTTAACGGCGGACGATCGTATCCGCTTGACTCAGGAGTTGACCGATCGCGGACTGGACGAAAGTCATGTGGCGCTGCCGGTGCATCCGTGGCAAGACGCGCATGTCCTGGATCAGCTCTTGGGCGATGCGCTGCGCGACGGGCGCTGCCGTCGGCTGGCGTTTCGGTCTGACGGGGCGTTGCCGACGTCTTCGCTGCGCTCCATGACCCCCGGTTTCGTCAGCGCGGATTATCTCAAGTTGCCGATGGCCGTCTATTCACTGGGCGCGTCGCGCTATTTGCCCGCCGTCAAAATGATTAACGGCAATTTGAGCGAGGCGCTGTTGCATGAGGCGCTGGCGCGTGACGACGAGTTGAAAGCGCGGTTATTCCTCTGCGACGAACGGCGCTGGTGGGCGTTTATGCCGCCTCAGGCGACGCTGTTCGATGAGGCGCCGCGTCACCTGTCTGCGATGGTGCGTCGCTATCCGCCGCAGTTGTTGCAGGACCCGGAGTGTCGGCTCTTGCCGATGGCGGCGCTGGGCACGCTGTTGCCGGACAGCCGTCGGCACTTCTTTGACGACTGGCTGGCCTACCGTGCGCTGCCCGCCGGCGAAGAGAGCGTGTTAACGCTGTTCGCCGAGCTGTGCCGCTGTTTCTTCACGCTGAATTTCCGCCTGTTCCGCTTGGGGATGCTGGGGGAAATTCACGGCCAAAATGCGGTGCTGGTCTGGAAAGCGGGGCGGGCGCACGGCCTGCTGCTGCGCGACCATGATTCGCTGCGTATTCATGTCCCGACGCTGAATCAGCATGGTATGCAGGACCCGGTCTATCGCCTCAAGCCCGGCAACACTGCGAACACGCTCTATCATGAGCGGCTACCGGATCTGTTGTTCTGGCTGCAAACGCTGGGAATTCAGGTCAATCTGCGCGCGATCATCGACACGCTGGCTGCCGTCTACGCCATTGCGCCCGCCACGCTATGGCGCACCCTGCGGGCTGAGATCGAGCAGGCTATTGCCGAGGTGATTGTGGAAACCGATATGCGGGCGATGTTGCAACGGGAACTGTTCGAGCGCGAAACCTGGCCGCAGAAGCTGCTGATTACTCCGACTATCGCCCGCGCGGGCGGACCGGGCAGCATGCCGTTCGGCAAAGGCGAAGTGGTGAACCCGTTTATCCAGCTAGAACGAGGTTTCCGCTAACGTGCATCGTCGACACTTTTCGCGCCGCAGCGTACTGCGGCTGTCGTTGGGCCTGCTGCCGCTGGGGCTGAACTGGCCGCGCTTTGCGTTGGCCGAAACGGCGGAACCTCGGGTCGTGACCTTGTTTCAGGGGGCGACGGATACCGCCGTGGCGCTGGGCATTACGCCCGTCGGCGTGGTGGAATCCTGGAGTGAGAAGCCGACCTACCGCTATTTGCGCTCGGCGTTGTCGGGCGTGCCGATTGTCGGGCTGGAGACGCAGCCCAGTCTGGAAGACATCGTGATGCTGCGCCCGCAGGCGATTGTGGCGTCCCGGTTTCGTCATCAGCGGCTGGCCGCGCTGCTGTCGCGGATTGCGCCGGTGGTGATGCTGGATGAAATCTATCAATTCAAGCAAACGGTGCAGGCTATGGGACAGGCGCTGCAGCGGCAGGCGGCCGCGCAGGCGTTGCTGGCGGACTGGCAAAGACGGGTGGCGCAGTTGCAAGGAGAGCTGCAACAACGGATCGGCGGTCAGTGGCCGCCGACGGTCGCGGTGCTGGATATTCGCGAGGATCACGTTCGCAGCTATTTGCCCGCCAGCTTCCCGGGTTCGGTGCTCACCGAGCTGGGCTTTGGCTGGAGCGAGGCCAGTCGCGCGCAGCCCGGCGTCTCCCTCAAACTCACCAATCTCGAAAGTCTTCCGGTCGTTGATGCCGATATTTTCTTCGTGTTTCTGCGCACGGAACGCGCTTCCGCCCTGCGTCATTACGAACGCGTCATTGCCCATCCGTTATGGCGGCAGATGCGCGCGCCCAAGCGCGGGCAGGTGTGGCGGGTGGATGGCGTCACCTGGAGCCTGTCCGGCGGTATTCTCGGGGCGCAGCGCATATTGGAAGACGTCAAGCGGGTCACGCTGGGCGGCGCATCATGAGGCGGGGCAACGCACGGGAGCGTTATCGTGTTATCGCACTGGCGAGCTGCGTTCTGCTCGTCTTCCTGCTGGCACTGTTCAGCCTGACGGTGGGGCCGGTGTATGTCCCGCCGGCACAGGTGGCGGCGGCGTTTCTGGACCCGGACGTCATGAACGTGAGTCACAGCATCGTGACCTCGACACGGCTGACGCGGACGTTGATCGCCATCGTCGTCGGCGGCAGTCTGGCCGTCGCAGGGGCGCTGATGCAGGCCTTGACCCGAAATCCGCTGGCGTCGCCGGGATTGTTCGGCGTGAATGCCGGGGCGATGTTTTTTCTGATTGTCTGCGCGGCGCTGCTGCCGGCGGCGTCGCCGCAGTTCGGGCAGTGGTCGGCTTTCGCGGGAGCGGCGTTGGCGGGAGGGCTGGTGTGGTTGACCGGTACGCTAGGGCAGGGACGCCTCAACCCGCTGCGCATGGTGCTGGCGGGGGCGGCGATCTCGGCCATGTTCGCTGCATTTAGTCAGGCGATTCTGGTGGTCAGCCAGGAGGGGCTGGATACCGTCCTGTTTTGGCTGGCCGGATCGGTGGCGGGTCGCGATCTGACGATGGTGCGTCCGCTTCTGGTGGGATGTCTTGCCGCGCTGGCGGCCTCGCTGCTGCTGGCGGGGCAGGTGAATATTCTGGGCGCGGGCGAGGCGATCGCCCGTGGATTGGGACAGCGTACCGGTCGGATACGGCTGATGATGTGCGTACTGGTGGTGGTGCTGGCGGGCAGCGCGGTGGCGATGGCCGGCAATATTGGCTTTATTGGTTTGGTCGTCCCGCATATTGCCAAGCGCCTGTTTCCGGTTGACCAGCGCTGGCGGCTGCCGGGGTGTGCGCTGCTGGGGGCCGCGCTGCTGCTGCTGGCGGATATTCTGGCCCGTGTCGTCATCCTGCCGCAGGAGGTGCCGGTCGGCGTCATGACCGCGCTGCTTGGCGCGCCCTGTTTCCTTTATCTGCTGCGTCAGGGAGGTCGGCATGGATAAGATCGTGCAGCTGCGTGGCTGCGGCATTTCCCGGCGGATCAATATCTCAACGGTGATTCGTCTGCTGATCGCCAGCACGGTGCTGCTGGGACTGCTGCTGCTGTCGCTGTGTCTGGGCAAGATCCCGCTGGCGCCTTCGGCGGCGCTGCAGTCGTTGGCCGACGGACGACAGGACGGCATCGCCTTTATCGTGACGGAGCTGAGACTGCCGCGAAGCCTGCTGGCGATGCTGGTAGGCGGCGCGTTGGCGCTTTCCGGCCTGTTATTGCAGGCGATGATCCGCAACCCGCTGGCCTCGCCCGATATTCTGGGCATCACCAGCGGGGCCAGCGCCGCGACGGTCTGCTATCTCTCTTTTCCGACGGTGGCGCTGGGGGCGGGCTATTTGCCGCTCGCCGCTATATTGGGCGCGGCCGTCGCGGCGTTGGCGGTGTACCTGCTGGCCTGGCGGGCGGGCGTCTCGCCGCAGCGACTGGTGCTGACCGGCGTGGGGATCTCGGCGCTGCTGACGGCGGTCACCACCTTCCTGCTCGTTTTCAGCCCGTTGACGACTACGCTATCCGCCTATGTCTGGCTGACCGGCAGCGTCTACGCCGCCAGTTGGGCAGAAACCCGGACGCTCGCCGGTTGGCTGCTGGCGATCGTTCCGCTGTGGATAGGCATTGCGCGCCATGTGACGGCGCAGCAGCTTGACGACGAGTTGGCGCAGGGCATTGGCGTTCGCGTGCAGCGGATCCGGCTGTGTCTGCTGGCGGTCGGCGTGGCGCTGGCCGGTGCGGCGATAGCCTGGGGCGGGGCGATGGCCTTTGTCGGCCTTATCGCGCCCCACATCGCTAAACGGCTGGTCGGTCCCGCATTCGGCGGGCAGGCCGCCATGACGGCGATGTGCGGCGCGGGTCTGGTGCTGCTGGCCGACCTGTGCGGACGGACGCTGTTCCTGCCGCTGGACTTACCGGCGGGCATTTTTGTCTCGGCGTTGGGCACGCCGTTTTTCCTGTATCTGTTGTTGAAACAACGTCATTGAGGTAATGAAGAATGACTGCTATCGCCAGCCGTGACCTGACGCTCGGCTATCCGCATCAGGTCATCATCGACCAGCTGAACATCCGGCTGCCGCGCGGCAAAATATCGGTGCTTATCGGCAGCAACGGCTGCGGGAAAAGTACGCTCTTGAAGTCGTTTGCCCGGCTGCTGGCACCGCAATCGGGCGCGGTGCTGCTCAACGGCGAGGACATCCATCGCCAGTCCACGGTCGCGGTGGCTCGGCAACTGGCGATCTTGCCGCAGCGGCCGGATGCGCCGGAGGGGATCACGGTCCGGCAACTGGTGAGTCTGGGGCGTTATCCGTATCAGAACTGGTTCCAGCAGTGGTCGCAAGAGGATGACGCCCGCGTCTCTCAGGCATTGCGGCAGACCGGTACCACGGCGCTGGCCGAGCGGCCGGTCGACGCGCTATCCGGCGGCCAGCGGCAACGGGTGTGGATTGCGATGACGCTGGCGCAGGATACGGAAGTGCTGTTGCTGGATGAACCGACGACATACCTCGATCTGGCGCATCAGATTGAAGTATTGGATCTGCTGCGAGACCTGAACCGTCAGGCCGGTAAAACCATCGTGATGGTGTTGCATGACCTGAATCTGGCCTGCCGCTATGCCGATCACATGGTGGCGGTGCATAACCGAACGGCGTTTGCACAGGGACGACCCGCCGACATTCTGACGGAGGCGATGGTGAAAACGGTGTTCAATCTGGACTGCCGTATTATCCCCGATCCCTTTTTCCAGACTCCGCTGTGTATTCCCTTTGGCCGGGAACGTCCATCGGCCGAGAAGGAGATCGCATGATCTATGACGTATTGCCGCGTCGGCAGAACGCGAGCGATGATGTCGTGGCCCAGTGGCGGGAGATCTCGACCTCCACGCTGGGCCACCTGACGGAGGAAGGCTTCCTGCGTGGCATTCGTCCGTTGTCGCCCGGCGTCAGTCTGGCAGGCAACGTAGTCACCGCCCGCCTGCGGATGCCGGACGGCGGCGCGCTGCGCGAGGCGCTGTTGCTGAGTCAGCCGGGCGATGTGCTGGTCATCGACGCGATGGAGGACGCCGAGCGTGCCTGCTGGGGCGAATTGCGAACTTTGGCGGCGCAGGTCAAAGGCGTGGCGGGCGTGATCGTGTCAGGGGCGGTGACGGATGCGCGGGCGTTGCGAGCGTTGGGATGGCCGGTGTTCTGCCGTGGTATCAGCGCTATCACCACGCGGGCACAGGGAACCGGCGGCGAGGTCAACCATCCCATCGTCGTCAGCGGGGTGTCGGTTCTTCCCGGCGATATGGCTCTGGCAGATGATGACGGCGTGTTCGTTCTGAGCGCGGAGCGTGCGGCGCATTGGCTTCTGCCGGCGAGGGAGAAGTCGCGCGCCGACGCCGAACGCCGTGACGACCTGATGCGGCGTCGCGGCTAAAGAGCTATCGGACGAGCCTGCGCGGTGCGGGAACCGCGCCCGCCGTCAGGAGAATACCAGTTCGCGTTTGGTGACCCGGAACCAGATGATCCAGCCGAGGCCAATTGCCGACCAGACCAGGCCGAGGATCATCGATTCCTTGTCCAGATGCGCCCACATCACGCCAATCGTGCCGATGCCGAGCAGCGGAAGAACCAGGTTGAAGAGCCACTCTCGGGCAGAGGACAGCCGTTTGTCCCGAATGACGTGGAGGGCGATGACCGACGCGTTGACTGCGGTGAACGCCACCAGCGCGCCGAAGCTGATCAGCGACACGGCGGTATCCAGCCCGAAGAACATGGCGCTCATCGACAGTCCGCCTATAAACAGCACGCAGTACAGCGGGCTGCCGAGACGCGGGTGGACGTAGCTGAAAAAGGCGCCGGGGAAAATTCCGTCGCGCCCCATGATATGCAGGAGGCGTGCGGCGCTGGCGTGAGAGGCCAGCGCGGAGGCGAAGGTATTGATTAAGATCGCGACCAGAAATAGCGACTGAAACAGCGCGCCGCCTACATACAGAACGATTTCCGGCATCGCCTCCGAGGGGGTTTTGAACTGCGCATTGGTCGGATAATACAGCTGAATGAACCAGGAGGCGGTGAAGAAGATGGCGCCGCCGATCAGAGCGGTGAGGAAGACGGCGCGGGGGATGATGCGTTTCGGCGAGCGCGTCTCATTGGACAAGGTCGTTACGGCATCGAATCCCAGAAAAGAGAAGCACAGCACCGCCGCGCCGCCAATGAGCGGTATTACGCTGGTGTCGCCGTTGAGCAGGGGGCGCAGGGTCCAGACCGCATCGGGGCCGCTCTGATGGATGACGCCCTGAATCACCAGATAGATGAACACGCCCATCAGCACGACGGGCGCGCCGACAAAGAGAAAGTTCAGGTTGGCCAATAATTTGATATTGCGGCTGTTAATCCAGGTGACCAGCAACGTGAAGGCGACAATCCACATCCACGGCTGTAGCTGAGGAAACAGCGATCTCAGGTAGATACCTGCGAGCAGCGCGTTGATCATCGGCAGCAGCATGTAGTCCAGCAGCGAGGCCCAGCCGACCAGGAATCCGGTCTCATTACCGCAGGTCTTGCGGCTGTAGGTATACGCTGAGCCTGCTTCCGGAAAGGCTTTCACCATTCGGCCATAGCTGAGCGCCGTGAGCAAAACGGCTACCAGCGCCAGCAAATAAGCGAGCGGGACGCGGCCTTCGGTGAGGCCGGATACAATGCCGAAGGTATCGAAAACGGTCATGGGCGTCATGTACGCCACCCCGATGATCACCACTTGCCATAACCCCAGCGTTCCTTTGCTCTTTGCCTTCTCTTTCGCCATAACATGATCCCGTTTTCGTCCAGGAATTGATGATTGCTCTGAGCTAAAGGCAGCAATTAATGTGCCAGCGCCAGCGTGTTAGCGGCATAATCCGGCCGGGATGATACACGCTCTTGCTGTTATCGCCTATGTTGCGGGGGAAAAGGCACGTTTACAGCGTGTGAACCAGGTTGAATCGTCCCCTTCGCGGCGGCGTCATTGCACTCTTTCTTAGCCCATGTCGCCGGTCGGGCGCCGCGATGGAATACGGGTTTGATGGATTATTATCGTGTGTGGAAATTAAAATTACGCACACCAGGCTGACGGTGAAAAGCCATTGCATGTCTCTGCGGCGATAAAATCAAAACGTCGGCGTACTCTACGCCGTTAATCGGCGCGGTGAATTCAGGTTGTTATTGTTTTTAATTTGATTCGTATTACGCTTTAAGTCATTTATTTTTATACGCTGACGGTGGGGGTTTACGGTAGGTAAGCGTCTTATTTCTTAATAAGATAAATAAGATGATTTAATAATCCCAATGGCGGTTATTTATTATTTTTATTTTCATCGGCGTGTTTTTCTGAGTATTATTTATTTTATTTTTATATTCTCAGTAATAATTAAAATCGACAGTTTTTTAGATTGATTCTGGTCAAATTTAAATAAATACTACAGATATAATGTGGATAGGCATTTTATTATATTTAAATTAAGGAAACAGAAGCAATGTATTTACTTCATGGAAATGCCTTTACCAAACAGGACGTTTATTTCGCGCTAAGAGATCGTAATTTATTGACTCTCACCATTATGTTGGAAAATGTTTGTAATTTTAAATGTCCCTTCTGCTATACCCAGACGCAAAAGTTCGACAACGAACTGTCCACAGGAGAGATAAAGCAGATGGTGGACGATGGATTGGCGCTAGGCATTAAAACCGTGCTGATTGCAGGTGCCGGAGAGCCTTTGCTGGCGCGTAACTTCTGGGAAGTGATCGATTATATTGGTGGTAAAGGTCTGCACTGTATCGTTTTCTCTAATATGACGGCGATTACCGGTGATACCGCACAAAAACTTTATGCGCGCGATGTTTCCATCATCGGAAAAATTAATAGTTTCAAAGATGATGTCCAGAATGAAATTGTCGGCGGCATTCATAATGCCGCGTCTAAAATGCGACGTGGGCTAAAAAATCTCATGGACGCCGGCTTTAACCGCTTGGAAAAAGGAAAGACCCGACTGGCGATCGAAACGTCGGTTTTGCCGGAGAATATCGACGAGATTTACGATATTTGGCGCTACTGCCGCAGCCACACTATTTTTCCGCTGGTCGATACCGTGCTGTACGAAGGCAGCGCCAAACAGCATTGCTATGAAGATTTTCTGGTGCCCTATACGCGTTTGGTTGAAGAGGTTAGCCGCATCCGGCAGTATGATCGGGACATGGGCTTTGAATGGCCTATCAAAATTATCAAGCGTGAAAACGATCGCGGGATTATCGTCGGCGAACTGGCGGGGGATTGCCATCGCATCGGCACGAATCTGAACGTGAATGCTATCGGGGACGTTTACGACTGTTTTAACATGAGCCAGCCCACTTACGGCAATATTCGCGAGCGCACACTCATCGAGATATGGAATGCGGACCGTCCCGACGATAAAGGGCTGCGTGTTCACGGCTTGTGTCATTGCCGTCATTTAGATGACAGGGAATCGCTAAAAGGAGAGATGGCGTGTCTGAGCAGTGCGGTAAGTTAAGTTTACATCAGGGTGTGGGTTTTCTGGTTTCTACGCTGTTAGGTTCAGGCGTGTTCATTGTTCCGGCCATGGTGGCCGGACTTGCAGGGCAGTGGGCGTGGCTGGCGTGGCTGGGTATGACGTTGCTGGTGCTGCCGGTGGTTTTTACTTTTGCGCTGCTCGGGCGTCGTTTCCCTCATAGCGCCGGTACAGCGCATTTTGTTGAGCTGGCTTACGGGCATCGCCTGCGACAAAGCATCTCCTGGTTGTACCTGTCCGTCATCCCCATCGGTCCGCCGGTGGTCGTGATCACCGGCGCTAATTACCTGGTGTACTGCCTCGGGCTTTCTCCGGTCTATTGCGGTTATTTCGCGCTGCTTATGCTGTCGCTGATTTTGATCGTCAATGCTTTCAACGTCACGCTGTCGGGCAATGTGCAATTCGGGATTACGGTGCTGACGGCGCTGGTGCTGATCAGCGTCATCGTGGTGGGGTTTACGGAAACGCCGAGCGCCGCGCCTAAGGTCATTTCGGCAGGCGGCGATAGCCTATTAGCGTTCTTGAAGGCGATGGGCATTATTTTTTGGTGCTTTGTGGGCATTGAGGCCGTCGCTCATCTTGCGCCGGAGTTCGCCTCTCCGGAAAGAGATTTTCCGCGCACGATTGTCATCTCGCTGGCGGTCGCGCTCAGTCTGTACTGTTTGTTGAGCTACACCGTGTTGCGGTTTTCCGCCTTCGGCAACGAAGTCGACAATATCTCCTCGTTGCCCCGCCTGATTGGGCAGGCCTTTGGGCGGACTGGCGCGGTAGCGATCGGCCTGATGGGTTTTTTGACCTGTCTTGCGGCGGTCAACCTCTACATCATCAGCTTCACGAGACTGATTGTTTCGATGGAGGGACATGGACCGATAAGCCGTTGTCTGGCATACCGTAACCGTTTCCACGCGCCGGTAGCGGCGACGTTGCTTGCGGTGCTGCCCGTCGCCATCACCGTCTCGCTCAAGTACGGGTGGTCTATCGGTCTGGAGAGCCTGATTGCCTGCGCCAACGGTGTGTTTGTGATGATCTATCTGTCTGCCTCGCTGTCGGCATGCCGCTTGCTTCATGGACATCAACGCGTGATGGCGCTGCTGGCTAGCCTGTTTTGTCTTGGCGTCGCCTGCGTCATTGGCGACAACATGCTGTATGCCGTCGTCGTCACGCTGCTCGCCTTTGTCTGGAGTTCACGGCGCCTGCGTAAGGCGATGGTGGCGTCCTCCGGCGGGTCCCGGGCGTAATACATGCAAGAGAATGAGCTCAGTAACGAGCGCGTTTCCCCTCTAAAGGCACGGCGAGTCACTCTGTTTTAACAAGCGCCGCGCGATGCATCGGCTGGCGCATCGCGCGGCGCTTGTTATCTCCTTGCTACTCCGGCATGACCCCCCAGGCAATTTCACACGTCATCCAGCTGCCGATAGCCAACAGCAGCATCGCCGGCACTTTGGAAAGGAAGAAGTCGATGTCGTTGACGGAGCGCTTTTTGAGCCAGGGAGACAGGTAGCAGTACGCCAGATTGAAGCCGGAAGTGCCCAGGCAAAACAGCGTTCCCATCAGGATAATTCCATCTCCGGAGCTGCCCGGCGAGACGAACTGGGAAAAGAAGGAGAGATAAAAAATGCCCGTCCGGAGATTCTGCAAGCTGCCGATGGCCCCCTGCAGAAAGAAGGAGGACGGATGTACCGGGGTCATCGTCGTGCTTTTAGACAGATAACGCGCCGCCGGGGGCATGCGGTAAACGCGGCTGCCTTCCCAGATTAAAAACAGTGCGCCCAGCAGTTTGACCATAGTCAGCACGACGGGCGAGGCTGCCAGCGCGAGGCTGACGAGCAGCCAGGATAAGATCACGTAGCAATAGCAGCCCAGCGCCAGCCCGACGATTCCGCTCAGGGCGGCTTTCTTGCCAAAGCGATGAAAATTACCGGTAATGCACAGCATATCCTTCCTGGGGAGGGCGCAGAAGGTGAATGAAGCGATAAGAAACAGGGGCCAGTTAAAGTCAGCCATGGAATTCCTCTGCTCGTCTGATCGCCGATTTATTCGGGAGCCGGTGGCCCTGAGCCCATTTTCTGAGTGCATCCGTCATGACGGCCTCGCCATCCGGAGTCAACCCGTCGGCACCCTGCCGCTGACATCGGCAATACAACCAATAGAATTCCCCATTGGCGAAATATTTCCAGCGACGTGAGCGCATAATCAGCGGCCCACTGAAATTCCTTTTCTCCTCTCGGTGTCGCGTGTGATCGTCTCGAGTCCAATTCAGCGTTATCTTGAATATTTTAAGCGGTTTAATCATTGCCAGCCAAATGGGGTAAGGCGATGGCGGGAAGCGATAATTGATCATAGGGTGTAAAAAATAGATCTTTTTCATAAGGTCCATGCCGTTAATATGAAAATAAAGGGTGATGTCCGAGGGGGTTGTTTGCCAGAAAATAACGACTAATCGAAACCATAACGCAAAAATAACCATAACAGTTTTGGGTAAAAAATAAACGGGGAATGAGTTATGGAATCGGTTACAGGAAATGTTTTTTCGGGGATATTGGCGATGAGATAAAAGGATGTAATTTTAACTGATTGATGTATTACGTTTTTTATCCGGCTGCCTCGTCAGGCGTCCCTGATATATTTGGCCTCTACCGGGTTTGCTTTGCCATTTTTGGGTTCCCTGTGCGTAAAATATATCACCTGCTGGAACTATTTCCAGCCTCTTATTTACCACCTTAAAATAAGGATGGCACGCTACCATTGGTCTAGCCACGCTATTACGCTCCTTGTAAAATTAGGCTTGGATATAATACGCTTTCTGTCGATTAAAACGTCATTAAATACTGAATTAAACGGTGATTTAATCCTCGCAATAATATCCGTTTTTATTCAAAAGGGGAAGTTATGGCGGGTAAGATAAAATAAGTCTGTTATAAAACCAACTTTCGTTTACCCGGTCAGTCTGCTGTTTTTCGGCCATGATAATCCCCATGGCCGAACCGGTTTTGACTTGTCCCGCTGAATGGGGTGTGATACCGACGGCGTCGGCATAATGAGAGGATAAGGGGAATGGACATCATGTTGCGGCCGATGATGCAGGCCGATTGCGCGGCCGGCTATCGGCTCACTCAACTGCTGCATTGGCCGCATCGGATGGAGGATTGGCAGGAGGCGTTGCGGCTGGGCGAAGGCGTGGTCGCCGAGTGTGAGGGGCAGGTGGTGGGGACGGCGCTGAGCTGGCGTTGGGGAGCGAACTGGGCCACGCTCGGTTTGGTGGTGGTCGATGCGAAATTTCAGGGTCGGGGCATTGGCCGTCGCCTGTTGGAGCAGCAAATAACGGCGCAGGGTAACCGCCAGCTCAGGCTGCATGCCACCGTCGCCGGACTCCCGTTGTATCGGTCGTTGGGCTTTACGGCCATCGGCGAAACCCATCAGTTCCAGACCGTCTGTCTGGCGGCGGCTCCACGTGTGGAAGACTCGGCTGGACAGCGACTTCGTCTCGCCCGCGAGGGGGATCTCCCCGAATTGATCGAACAGGATAGTCAGGCCAGCGGTCTGGTGCGTTCGGCGCTCGTGTCCCATCTGTTCCGTCATGCGGAACTCTGGGTGTTGGAAGAGGGCGATCGTATCGTCGGTTGGGGCGCTAGCCGTCGTTTCGGACGCGGCTGGACGCTCGGTCCGGTCATCGCCCGCGGCTTGCCGGAGGCGCAGCGGATCATCGCACAGCTGATGCAGGCCAGAGTGAATGATTTTGTGCGTATTGATACGGATGCGGCGCAGGGGCTGGGTGAAGGGTTATCCCTCTGGGGGCTGGAGCAGGTGGATGCGCCGGTGATCATGGTGCGCGGCGAACCGTGGAAGAACGATGCCGAGGGGCCTCGGGTATTTGCGCTCATGTCGCAGGCGATGGCCTGATAAAAGAAACGGGACCCATAGACAGGTCCCGTTATCGTTTAACGTGCCAGTGAGCACTGGGGATCGATCAGCTCAGAGGTCGAGCCGCGGTTAAAGCCGAAGCGAACGCCCCGGTTAGCCAGCAGCAGTTTTTCGCCGTCGGGCGTGACGGTGAGCGCCAGTCCGTAGTTGTCTATACTATCGCCCTGGCGCTGAACATAGGCGTAGAGTTCTTTAAAAGGATCGTCACGCGTCAGGTCCTGCGAGGTCAGCTTCTTCGCCAGATAGCGATGCCCGCGCAGCTCTTCGCCCAGCGGCTGCCAGTCGGTCGACAGGCTACTTCCCTGCTCGCGCAGCGTTTGGTAGGCCTCAGGCCGCAGGCAGGAAATATGGATGTGCAGTTGTTCTTGCGTGCGCGAATAGCGTGAATTAACAGCCAGCACCAAAATATCGTCCGGTAGCGTTTTGCCCGCTTCGTCGGACAGATGCTTACGCGCTTCCCAGGCAGCAGCGAAAAAGGCCGGAATGTTGTGCTGTTGCAACGCGGGGCTTTCGATCCCGGTGATTTTCTCGGTCGGGATCAGCAGGTCGTGGTGGGGGCCGTTTCTGTCTTTAAGTAGCGCGGATTGATTATGGCTATTAACCGCAAGACAAGGCGCTGGGGAGCCCTGCTGCTGGCTGGGAACGCACTTTTCCGTCACCGTCTTCCATAGCGCATCGCTGCTGTCTCTGAACAGTAAGTACCCGAGCAGCACCAGCAATACGATGATGGCAGCTGTCGCATACCCTACCTTCTTTTTCCTCTGCATGTATTACGCCTCCTGCATAATTAAATGATGGGTTCCAGATAAAAACCAGGTTGTATCCCATACTCGTAGCCGAACGTGATAACGGTTACATAATGGATAGAACTTGATTCTGAGCCGAAATGTCACACGTTGGCGGGTCCGAAACCACAGATAATATAGCGGAGATACGGAGGGAAAACATGGAGTATCCGGTGCCTGCGTGAGGATTCATCATTTCGAATGTATGTTGCTGCGCACGGTTTTCAACGTGCAAGTCTGACGAGATACCTGCTGTTGGGCTATTTAAACGGTCAATGGCGCGATCGGCATGCCTGCCTTCTGCCTGTTCGCGCCAGTCCGCACTCCGTCAGTGCGATATTGGCGTCGATCACCTGCCGCAGGGCGGCCGTGACGCGGTGTTTTTCAATATCTTTCAGCGCTGAGTGGCATGCTGGTTGAACGCAACATACTGAATAATCAGTTGATTATGGCAGTCGAACCGAGTGGGAACGTGGGGATATCGTAAAATGACAACGCTTTCGATAAAACGAATGGCGTGGTATCTATGGGCCCTTGACTTATTTTGAAGAGGCGCCTGACGGGGATGTTAACGCTACGTCAAATCCGGCACTTTATTGCGGTTGCCGAGACCGGCTCGATTTCGGCCGCCGCACAAACCGCCTTTGTTTCTCAGTCGTCGCTCACGCTGGCTATTCAGCAATTGGAAAACGAAACCGGGGTGCGTTTATTCGAACGCCACGCCAAAGGCATGACGCTGACGCACCAGGGGCATCAGTTTTTACGTCAGTCCTACCTGATTCTGGCAACGGTGGAAAATGCCACCCGCAGCCTGAGAACCGGGACAGAAAGCATCACAGGCTCCCTGACCGTGGGGGTGACAAGCCTGGTGGCGGGCTACTTTCTCGTCGATCTGCTCAAACATTTCAAAGACGCCTACCCCAATGTGGTGGTGCAGGTCGTGGAGGATGAGCGCAGATACATCGAACATTTGCTGGTGAGCGGCGAGATCGACATCGGCGTGTTGATCCTCTCCAACCTTGAAGACCGCGATGCCTTGCAGACGGAAGTGCTGTGCCATTCGCCGTACCGTCTGTGGCTGCCGCCGATGCATCCGCTGCTGGAGCGCGAGAGCATCAGCCTGGCGGATGTCGTGACGGAGCCGCTGATTCAGCTCAACGTGGATGAGATGGATATCCACGCCCGGCAAATCTGGAGTAAAGCCAGCCTGACGCCGGAGATCGCCATGAAGACCACATCGACCGAAGCCGTGCGCAGTCTCGTCGCCGCCGGGATGGGGCTGTCTATCCTACCGGACATGACTTATCGCGCCTGGTCACTGGAAGGAAATATGATCGAAGCGAGCAAATTGACCGACCCTATCGAACCATTAGAAATCGGTATGGCCTGGCGTCGAGGCAGTACGCGGCCCAAACTGGTTTCCCCCTTTCTCAGCGTTGCCCGCGAAAACAACGGGCTGCGTAAGAGTTCCTAAGTCCCCTGCATGGAAATGGAACAGCATTCGATTTATTCGAATGCTGTTTTCAATAATAAATAGTGGTTGATGCCCGCCGACTTTCCCTATTGTGTTTTCAACGCGCTGTCTCACCTCACGTAGGCGTTGGTTCTATGCGGATATCCCTATTCCGGGGCGCGAAAGTAGAAACTGAGTAGAAGCGGGGAAACGCGATGTCGGATGAGGATTTTATCGCCCGCTTTTCCAGCAGGCAGTTGATTGATGGTCAGTTGATTGACGGCGATGGCATATCGCAGGACATCGTCAATCCCGCCAGTGGGGCTATCGTCGCCAGGTTGGGGGAAACGTCTGCCGCGCAGGTCGCCGAGGCGGTAGACTCGGCTCAGCGCGCCTTCCCCGCGTGGGCCAGAACCACGCCGTCGCAGCGCGCCATCGTGCTGTTGCGTATTGCGGATGCAATAGAACGAGAGGCCGCGTCGCTGGCGCGGTTGGAAGCCATTAACTGCGGCAAGCCGCTGTATCAGGCGCTCAATGACGATCTTCCCGCCGTCGCCGATGTCTTTCGCTTTTTTGCCGGCGCGGTGCGCTGCCAGCAGGGGCAGTTAGCGGGAGAGTACCTGGACGGTCACACGTCCATGATACGCCGGGACCCCCTCGGCGTCGTGGCCTCCATCGCGCCGTGGAATTACCCGTTGATGATGGCGGCCTGGAAAATCGCCCCGGCGCTGGCGGCGGGCAACACTGTGGTATTCAAGCCTTCCGAGCACACGCCGCTGACCATATTGGCGCTGGCGCCTACCTTGAATGCGCTGTTGCCGTCGGGCGTGCTGAATATTATCACCGGCGGCGGCGAGAGCGCCGGTCGCGCCCTGGTCAATCACCCGCGGGTGCGTATGGTGTCGGTCACCGGAGATATTGTGACCGGTCAGAGAATTTTGAACGCCGCCGTCAGCAACGTGAAACGCACCCATCTGGAGCTGGGAGGCAAAGCCCCGGTGATTGTCTGCGACGACGCGGATATCGATGATGCCGTCAAGGCGATCGCCACCTGGGGCTACTACAACGCGGGGCAGGACTGCACCTCGGCCTGTCGGGTGTATGCGCAGGCGGGCATCTATGCGCAACTGGTGGATGCGCTGGGCGCGTCGGTGTCCCGCCTGCGGATGGCGCAGCCGCGAGACGAAGATAACCATCTGGGACCGCTGATCAGCGCCCGCCAACGTGACCGGGTTTCCAGCTTCGTGGAACGCGCGCTAAGTCAGCCACACATAGAACGCATTACGGGGGCAGGCATGGTGGACGCTCCCGGCTTTTACTACCCGCCGACGCTGCTGGCCGGTTGCCTGCAAAGCGATGAAATCGTGCAGCGCGAGGTTTTCGGCCCGGTGGTCAGTGTCACCCGTTTCACCTCGCTTGAACAGGTGGTCCAGTGGTCAAACGAATCGGAGTATGGGCTGGCGTCGTCGGTCTGGACGAAAAATATTGATACCGCCATGCAGGTGGCGGCCAGTTTGCAATACGGGACGACGTGGATTAACAGCCATTTCTCGCTCATTAGTGAAATGCCGCACGGGGGATTAAAGCGTTCCGGCTATGGCAATGATTTATCCAGTTATTCATTACAAAATTACAGCGTGGTTCGGCATATCATGGCCAAATTCAAACGACAATTTTAAAATCGCGCTCAGACAATCGTATTTTCTTATTATGAAACGCAGCCATAGATAATAAAAAACGTGTGGCGCTATCAAGCTACAAATAAGCCAACCTTGACGGGGGAACAGTATGGAAAAATATCATGCCAGGACATCATTGTCCGCTATTTGCCTGAGCGTCTTGTGTGCGTTAAATATCGCCCACGCGACCGCGCCGGAATTATCTGCCCAAGGGGAAGGCCGTCTCGATATCGTCGCCTGGCCCGGTTACATCGAACGGGGTCAAAGCGATGAAAACTACGATTGGGTCACGCAGTTCGAACAGGAAACTCTCTGCCAGGTCAATGTCAAAACCGCGGCGACCTCGGACGAAATGGTCAGCCTGATGGCAAAGGGCGGATACGATCTGGTCACGGCCTCCGGCGACGCCTCGCTGCGGCTGATCTATGGCAAGCGTGTCCAGCCGATTGAGCCTGCCGCTATTCCCAACTGGAAAAGCATCGACCCGCGGCTGATCAACGCGCCGTGGTACACGGTCGGCGGCAAAATCTACGGCACTCCGTATCAATGGGGCCCCAATCTCCTGATGTACAACACGACGGTGTTCCCGACGCCGCCGGAAAGCTGGTCGGTGGTATTCACTGCGCAGACGTTGCCCGACGGTAAGACGAATCAGGGGCGGGTGCAGGCTTACGACGGCCCGATCTACATTGCCGATGCTGCGTTGTACCTGAAAAGCACGCAGCCGGAGCTGGGCATTTCAGACCCGTATCAACTAACGGAGCCTCAGTATCAGGCGGTTCTGACGCTGTTACGCAGCCAGCGCGCGCTAGTTCATCGCTATTGGCACGACACCTCCGTGCAGATGAGCGACTTCAAGAATGAAGGCGTGGCGGCATCCAGCGCCTGGCCGTATCAGGCGAATGCGCTCAAGAGCGAGGGGCAACCCATCGCCACCGTGTTGCCGAAGGAGGGCGTGACCGGGTGGGCTGATACCACCATGCTAGCGTCGGACGCCAAACATCCAGTATGCGCTTACAAATGGATGAACTGGTCATTGCTGCCCAAAGTGCAGGGCGATATCGCCGCCTGGTTCGGCTCCGTACCGGCCGTGCCGGCCGCCTGTAAAGGCAATGCACTGCTGGGTGCCGAAGGGTGTGAAAATAACGGCGCGACGCAGTTCGATAAAATTGCGTTCTGGAAAACGCCGCAGTCCGAAGGCGGGAAATATGTCCCCTATAGCCGCTGGACGCAGGATTATATTGCCATTATGGGCGGGCGTTGAATTAAACGGATAGGTTTAAAAAAATAAATAGCGCTTTCAGCCGACGACATAGAATTGATTATTTCGCGGCTGATGCTTTAACCGTTCCCGCTTTTTATTCCCATAAGTTCGTAATGTTTTGCCGGTTTGGTTTCATTTTCGGTTGGGGTTTAAATCGCGCGATGAATAACCCCTCTACCAGGAGTTGCTTATGCCCAATGCTGTGGAATTTATCGACGTATCCCGATGCTTTGGTGATGTTCGCGCCGTGGATCGTGTTTCCATCGATATAAAAGAGGGCGAATTCTTTTCCATGCTCGGCCCCTCCGGTTCAGGGAAAACCACCTGTCTGAGACTGATCGCGGGTTTCGAACCGCTTTCCTCGGGTTCTATTCGGATTCACGGGCGCGAAGCCACCGGGCTGGCGCCTTATCAGCGTGATGTGAACACCGTTTTTCAGGATTATGCGCTGTTTCCACACATGACCGTGCTGGACAACGTGGCCTATGGGCTGCGCGTGAAGGGCGTCGGCAAAAACGAACGCCGCGTCCGGGCGCAGGAGGCGTTGGAACGGGTAGCGCTCGGATTTGTCGCGGCGCGTAAACCGGCACAGCTGTCCGGTGGGCAGCGTCAGCGCGTGGCGCTGGCGCGCGCGTTGGTCAATCAACCCAGCGTGCTGCTGCTCGATGAGCCGCTCGGCGCGCTGGATCTCAAATTACGCGAACAGATGCAGGGCGAACTCAAGACGCTCCAGCGCCAGCTTGGCATCACCTTTATCTTCGTGACGCACGATCAGAGCGAAGCTTTGTCGATGTCCGACCGGGTCGCGGTATTCAATAACGGCCGCATTGAACAGGTGGATACGCCCCGCGAGCTGTATATGAACCCTAAAACGCCGTTTGTGGCGGAGTTTGTCGGCACGTCCAATGTGCTGTCGTCAGAGCAGACGCTGCGGCTGACCGGTGAGGTGGGGTGTTTCGCCGTCCGCCCGGAACACATTCGCCTGCTGGCACCCGCACCGGGTGAGTGTGAGGGCGAAATTCGCGTCGCGGCGCAGGTTAAGGATATTCACTATCAGGGCATGGCGACCCGCTACGAGCTGGTGCTGGAAACAGGCGAGCGTCTGCTGGCGAGCGAAACCCACCATCAGCGCGCCGCCATCCAGCCTGCCTGGGCAATCGGCCAACCGTTGACGGCCTGCTGGGCGCGTAGCGCCATGGTCTCGCTGCAGGAGGTGGGGTGAGATGACGCGCGCAGACATCTTGGTGCCCGCCGTCCGTCGGGGGGCATTACATCGCCTGTTCGACTTCTTCTATCGTCGTCAGGGCTTCTATCTGGCGCTGCTGTTGACGCCGCCGCTGCTGTGGTTCGGCACCGTCTATCTGGGGTCGTTACTGACGCTGCTGTGGCAGGGGTTTTATACCTTTGACGACTTCACGATGACGGTCTCGCCCACGTTGACGCTGGCGAACATCGCGGCGCTGTTCAGCCCGGCGAATTACGACATTATTGCGCGCACGGCGGCGATGGCGGTGTGCGTCACGCTGTTCAGCGCCGTGCTGGCGTTCCCCATCGCGTACTACATGGCGCGCTACACCCGGGGCAAGCAGAAAGCTTTTTTTTATGTCGCGGTGATGATGCCGATGTGGGCCAGCTATATCGTCAAGGCCTACGCCTGGACACTGCTGTTGTCGCGGGACGGCGTCATTCAGTGGTTTCTGCGCCACCTGGGGCTGGAAGGCGGCTTGAACAGTCTCTTGCTGCTGCCGGGCATTGGCGGGAACACGCTGTCGACCTCCGGGCTGGGGCGCTTTCTGGTGTTCGTTTATATCTGGCTGCCTTTTATGATCCTGCCGATCCACGCGGCGCTGGAACGTCTGCCGACATCGCTGATTCAGGCGTCGGAGGATTTGGGCGCGCGGCCGCAGCAGACCTTCCGTTATGTCATCCTGCCGCTGGCGGTGCCGGGCATTGCCGCCGGCTCCATCTTCACTTTTTCACTCACGCTGGGCGACTTTATCGTGCCGCAGCTGGTGGGGCCGCCGGGCTATTTCATCGGCAACATGGTCTATTCCCAGCAGGGGGCCATCGGCAACCTGCCTATGGCGGCGGCGTTTACGCTGGTGCCCATTGTCTTGATTGCCTTCTATCTCGCTTTGGTGAAACGATGGGGGGCCTTCGATGCACTCTAAACGCGCACCGCTACCGCTCCGGCTGGCAGCCTGGGGTGGACTGCTGTTTCTGCATGCCCCGCTGCTGATCATCGCCGTTTACGCGTTCAATACCGAAGAGGCGGCGTTCAGCTTCCCGCCGAAAGGCTTTACGCTGCGTTGGTTCCAGCTCGCGGCGGAGAGGCGGGATATCTTCGACGCCGTCATTCTGTCGTTGCAGATCGCCTGCCTTTCCACGCTGATTGCGCTGGTGCTCGGCACGCTGGCCGCCGCCGCGCTGTACCGCCGGGACTTTTACGGCAAAAACGGCATCACGCTGATGTTGATGCTGCCGCTGGCGCTGCCGGGCATTATCACCGGTCTGGCGCTGCTGGCCGCTTTCCAGACGGCGGACATTGAGCCCGGCATGATGACGATCGTGATCGGCCACGCCACGTTTTGCATTGTGATTGTGTTCAACAATGCCATCGCCCGGTTCCGGCGTATCTCTCACTCGCTGATTGAGGCGTCGATGGATCTGGGCGCCGACGGCTGGCAGACCTTTCGCTACGTGATCCTTCCCAATCTGGCGACGGCGCTGCTGGCAGGCGGGATGCTGGCCTTCGCGCTGTCCTTCGATGAAATTATCGTGACGACGTTTACCGCCGGTCACGAACGCACCCTGCCTATCTGGCTGTTGAATCAGCTGGGGCGACCGCGTGATGTGCCGATCACTAACGTGGTGGCGCTGTGCCTGATGGTATTGACCATGATCCCGATCCTCGGGGCCTGGTATCTGACAAAAGAAACGACGGATGTGTCCGGTGACGGCAAATAGCCCGCAGCCCCTGAAAATGAACGTCATAGCGTGCGTGCTGTGACGCGAAACCCTGACTGAGGACAAAATAATGCAGACAAAAATGGTGATCAACGGACGTTTAGTCGCCGGCGAAGGTAGTACGCTGCCTGTCTATAATCCGGCAACCGGCGAGGAAATCGCGCACATTGCCCAGGCCTCTCCGGCACAGGTCGCGCTGGCGGTGGACAGCGCCGATCGGGCTTTTGCATCCTGGGGGCAGACCACGCCTAAAACGCGTGCGGAATACCTGTTGCAGCTCGCGGACGGTATTGAACAAAACGCCGAGGCGTTCTCGCGTCTGGAGTCGCTCAACTGCGGCAAGCCGTATCATGCCGTGCTGAACGACGAGATCCCTGCGGTCGCGGATGTCTTCCGTTTCTTTGCGGGCGCGTGCCGCTGTATGAACGGAATGGTCAGCGGGGAGTATCTGGAAGAGCACACGTCGATGATCCGCCGCGATCCGCTGGGCGTCATCGCCTCTATCGCGCCCTGGAACTATCCGCTGATGATGGCGGCCTGGAAGCTGGGCCCGGCGCTGGCGGCAGGCAACTGCGTCGTCATTAAACCCTCTGAGCAGACGCCGCTGACGACGCTGAAACTGGCCGAACTGGCGGTGAGCGTTTTGCCCGAGGGGGTGTTGAACGTGGTGTTCGGCGACGGGCCTACCGTCGGCGACGTCCTGACCGGCCATGACAAGGTGCGTATGGTGTCATTGACCGGCTCGATTCCGACCGGACAGCACATCATTCGCCACACGTCGTCTGCGGTTAAACGCACGCATATGGAACTAGGCGGAAAAGCGCCGGTCATCGTTTTCGACGACGCGGATATCCCGGCGGCGGTCGAGGCGATCCGCAACTTCGGCTTCTACAACGCCGGGCAGGACTGTACCGCCGCCTGTCGCGTCTATGCCCAGAAGGGCATTTACGATCGATTGGTGGCGGCTCTGGGCGAGGCTATTGCTTCACTCAAAATAGGCTCACCAGAGGATGAAACTACCGAATTGGGTCCGCTGATCACCGCTGCACATCGCGACCGTGTCGCCGGGTTCGTCGAACGGGCGAAGGCGCTGCCGCATATTTCGGTGATCACTGGCGGTGCCAAGGTCGAGGGGGCAGGCTACTATTTCCAGCCGACGCTGCTGGCCGGAGCGTTGCAAGATGACGAAATCGTGCAGAAAGAGGTGTTCGGGCCGGTGGTCAGCGTGACGGCGTTCGACGACGAAGCCGAGGTGCTGGCGTGGGCCAATAGTTCGGCCTATGGGCTGGCCTCCTCAGTCTGGACGCAGGATCTGGGCCGGGCGCATCGTCTGAGCGCGCGACTGCAATACGGTTGCACCTGGGTGAATACGCATTTCATGTTGGTCAGCGAAATGCCGCATGGAGGCCAGAAACAGTCCGGTTACGGCAAAGATATGTCGATGTACGGGTTGGAGGATTATACGATTGTACGTCACATCATGATTAAACACTGACGGAAGGACGGGCGCCTCAGCCGAGGACGCCCACCGATGCTTGTTAAGATATTATCCAGATTAATGCCGTGCGTTTTTGGCGTCGCTTTCCGGTATCGCCGCCAAAGCCGCCAGGCCGTTTCAGGAGCGTAGTCCTGAACGTGACGCGTGTCTGAATGCCCAATCGGAGCGGATATCGCGTGCGGCTCTGGTTGTTCCGGCCTGGGGCGCGGGCCAGTCCGTCACGAGCCGATTGGGACAAGGTAGGAGGAGTGCGGCTCCTTGTGGATATTCGCGAGATACGCGGAAACCACAGCGTCTTGGCGACAGTCGCAGAGTAAAAATAAACCGGGCGGATGAGAGGAAAAACAGGAATGAGAACATAAACAAGCTCGCGCCATTCCCTGGCGGTCTTGCGAGAAGTAAATGAGGAACCGATCTCTTGCCCTAACTGACGAGCTAAGGCAACAGGCGGTTTACCTCTGGGCTGAAGGGGAAAGCCCGGCGCTTTAATCGCGCTCTAAAAAAGAAACGCGCCGGCCGTTTTCGCCGGCGCGTTTTACAATGGCGACTAAAATGTCGCCTTCCCTGGTGTTGGTCTTTCTTCTTATGTTATCTAATCTTTCTCTGCAAAAAACTACTCACGGTTTTCATGCACTCTTCGCGCTCTTCGACGTGAGGCATATGGCTTGAGTGCTCAAAAATAACCCACTCAACATCAGCGATGCCGTCTGCAAAAGGTTGGATCGTTTCTGGGGATGCTTCGTCGTACCGGCCCGAAATCAAAAGGGTGGGGACACTGATAGCCTTAACGCGATCGATAATGCTCCAATTTTTCAGGCTACCGATAACATGGAACTCTGTCGGTCCATTCATAGCGTGATAAACGGTAGGGTCTTCATCGATAGAATCAAAGGTGCGTTTCACCTCAGCTGGCCACGGGTCCAGGCGGCAGACGTGACTCTGATAGAACACCTGGGATGCTTCACGATAAGCTTCGCTATTTACCGTTCCCGCTTCTTCATGCTCCAGCAGGGCGGCTTGAACCGCTTCTGGCAATTCAGCGCGCAGTTTCGCGGCGGCCTTTAGCCATAATGGGATGGATGCCGGAGAATTGGCGATAACGATAGCTTTCAAACCGGCCGGACATCTTACGGCGTGTTCCGAAATCAGAATGCCGCCCCAGGACTGACCCAGCAACGCGTAGTTGTCCTGAATGTTAAGATGTTTTAACAGGTTATCCAGCTCATCAAGGAACAACGAGATTTGCCAGAAATCGGCAGGTTTTTCCCTTAGGCGCGTCGAACGTCCATTGCCTAGTTGATCGTAATGAACGACAGGGCGCCCTGTGTTGGCGATATCTTTAAATGAATCAACGTAATCGTGCGTGCAGCCGGGACCGCCGTGGACAACGATCAACGGTGTCATACCATTATGTAAATCACCGCTGATTCGATACCAGGTTTGATACTGGAGAAAAGGGGCAAAACCTTCGCTGACAGTGTTCATAAATGACGGTCACTCTTATATCTGTTAAGTCTGGCTTAAGAGTAAGGCGCGTCAGCGAAAGCGGAAAGCTAGTAAAATAGATAGTTTTAGCTATCGAGAAGATGATAGTGCATAGCGCGAACGACGGCCTGCACCCGATTATTCGCCCCCAGCTTCTTGGTGGCGTTGTTCAGATGCAGTGTCACGGTCGCTACCGAGCGGTGCAGTTTACGGGCTATCTCTTTCGCCGTTAGACCTTCCGCAGACCACGCCAGACACTCGCGCTCGCGCTTGGTCAGTTGAACGTACTGGCAGGTCATCAGATCTTCGCTGAACAGGGGGAATGCCGATTCCTGAAAACGGTGAGCAATAAAGGTCAGATCGGATAATGTGCTGCTGATATCCTGTTCTTCGTGAGTGCTGTTGAGAATGGCCGTCACGGTGGCGAAGCCTCCGCGAGGCAGGTGTAAGGGGACGGTCGCGCCGCATGGCATTCCGTTTTCACGCATGTAGTGCGTAACGCACTGATGCTCTTCGCCGATGCGTGAGCGAAGCGGCGTCCGTTCCGGACGTTGGTATGACCACACAAATGGCGCGCAGGTTTCCAAAGCGTGATGTTGTACGACATCCATCTGAAAGAAACCGTTTTCGAACCACTGCAGTGGCATGTCTTCCGGTACGTTATTTACACGCAGCAGAGAAGGGTTGATGAGTTTCCCTTCCATTGTCCGGGGGACCGGAGCGTAATCATAAATCACCCGGTCAAATCCCAGGTGTAACGTTTGCGCGAACATGTGATCAAAAGCATCGTCCAGTGAAGTTGCTGAACGTGTCAACGAGGTAAGCTGAGTCGTCTTATCCATGATTACCCTCCGCAAAATGTAGCCCGTTAAAAAGAGGACGATGGTCGGTACCGATGCCAGAGCGCATGTTCGGCCTCAACCCGGTCAATAAACAGGCGTAACCTAGCATTTTTGCCAAGGCAAAACTAGCATTTTTGCTAACTATTCACTACCGGTATGATTGGTAAGATTCCCGTCTGACAGGGCTTGCTGTGATTTAGGGTGTTTTTATTTCATTAGTGATTCTTATGTTGGGTGAAATATAAAGACAGAAAAGGCATACTATTGATGTGAATAGCCATTTTCGGATAGGACGACACGCCTATTCGAAAATTATGCCTTTTACCGACCAGAGTCTTCATCTGGCGAGATGTTATTGAATAAAAACGACTTGGTATGCTCCCTAACGAATCGCGTTTATTGCGGCCGGTTTTTCATCATCCCGGTCACGCAGCGTGATGCTTAATTTCTGGCCCAACCCATTTGTGCCAAACCGTTCATAAAACGGTGTCATTAATAGATACGCCAGCATAAACACAGGGAATTAGTATGCATCGTTATCGGTTTATATTATTTCGGCCACTACAACTGTTGCCGGTGCTTTTCGGCATCAGCATCATCACTTTTACGATGGTGCGTGCGATCCCCGGCGACCCGGCCCGAATTCTTCTCGGCGTGCGGGCTACCCCAGGCGCGCTGGCGCGGGTGCGTGAACAGTACGGGCTCGATCAGCCGGTGTGGTTACAGTACTTCTATTTTCTCCGTAATCTGTTTCACGGCGAGCTGGGAAAATCCATCGTTTATAAAGTTGATACCCTGAAAGTCATCGGTTCGCGTATTGAGCCGACGATTTGGCTGATTGCCGGCAGCGTGGTTTTAGCACTCTTGCTGACCATCCCGTTAGCGTCCTGGGCGGCACGGCGGCGCGGCAAACTCGCCGATCAGGTTATTCGACTTTTCTCCACCGCTGGTCTGGGATTCCCCGCATTCTGGCTCGGCATCATGATGATCTTGTTGTTCAGCATCGAACTGGGCTGGTTCCCCGTATCCGGCTATGGCCGCGATGTGCTGGATCGCCTGCATCACATGGTGTTGCCGTGTCTGACGGTGGCGCTGGCGCTGTCTGCGGTGCTGACCCGCAATTTGCGCGCCAGCCTGCTGATGGAAATGAAAAGCGATTATGTGACGGCCGCGCGCGCGCGGGGACAACCGGAGTCGCGTATTTTCTGGCGGCATATTCTGCCGAACTCGCTGGTGCCGACCATCAACCTGCTGGCGGTCAATATCGGCTGGCTGATTGGCAGCACCGTGGTGATTGAAAGCGTATTCGCCATCCCCGGGATGGGACAGTTATTAATCAAGGCGATTTTCAGCCGGGATTACATGGTGGTGCAGGGCGTCGTGCTGGTCTTTGCGCTGGGAACCGTGACGGTTAACCTGGTCGCCGACCTGCTCACGATGGCGCTGGACCCGAGGATCACGCTATGAGTCAGACACCTGTTATGGGGTGGCTGGCGTTTCCTCGCCGCCTGGCGTTGAGCGGCGGTCTGACGATAGTCGGGCTATGGACGCTGTTGGCCGTGTTCGCGCCGTGGGTCGCACCGTTCGATCCGATTGCGCAGGACCCCTCCGCCAGCTTGTTGCCGCCAAGCCTCAGCCATCTGTTCGGCACCGATAACTTCGGCCGCGACATTTTCTCCCGCGTCATCTGGGGCGCGCGCGTTGACCTGCAGATCTGCCTGCTGGGCGTTATCTTTCCCTTTATGAGCGGCACCTCGATTGGTGCGCTGTCCGGTTATGTCGGCGGCATCGTGGATACGCTGCTGATGCGTTGCATCGACATCATTCTGGCGTTTCCGTTTTTGGTGCTGATGCTGTCGATTATCGCGGTCTTAGGGCCGGGATTAGCCAGCTTTTATATCGCAATGGCGATGGTGGGCTGGGTAACCTACGCCCGTCTGGTGCGAGCACAGGTGCTGTCGTTGAAGCACCGGGATTTCATGCTGGCGGTGCGCAGTCTGGGTTTTAGCCACCCGCGTATTCTCTTCGTCCATCTGCTGCCCAACGCGCTGACCGGCTCTGTGGTGTTCGCCATGTCCGACTGTGTGCTGGTGCTGCTCAATGGCGCCGCGATCAGTTATTTGGGATTGGGCGTACAGCCGCCTACGGCGGAGTGGGGCGTGATGGTGGCCGAAGGGCAAAGTTTTATTACCACAGCCTGGTGGATTACCACGTTCCCGGGGCTGGCGATTGTGCTGCTGGCGATGGGCTTTAGCCTGCTGGCGGACGGGTTGGGCGATCTATTGGGAGAACGGCCGTGACGTTACTGGCGTTATCACATCTGACGGTCGTTAACCAGCAAGGAACTGCGCTGGTAGATGATGTCTCACTTGAGCTGCGCGAGGGCGAAATCCTCGGACTGGTGGGCGAGAGCGGTTCCGGCAAGACCGTGACCTGCCGCGCGATGATGCGGCTGCTCCCCGGAGAAGCGCTGCGCGTGGTCTCAGGCGAAATCAATCTTAACGGGCGCGATATCCTCGCGCTGTCGGAGCGGGCGCTTTCCGCCGTGCGCGGCCGGGAGATCGGCATGATTTTCCAGAATCCGACCAGTCATCTGAATCCGGTCATGACCGTCGGCGCGCAGATCGCCGAAAGCCGGCGTCTGCACTTCGGCGCCAGCCGCCGTCAGGCGAAAGCGCACGCGGTGGAGCTGCTGCGGCAGGTAGGGATTCCCGATCCCGAACGGCGGATCCACAACTATCCTCATGAATTCTCCGGCGGGATGCGTCAGCGGGCGATGATCGCCGTGGCGCTGGCGTCCGAGCCTAAAATCCTGATTGCCGACGAGCCGACGACGGCGTTGGACGTCACGGTGCAAATGCAAATTCTGCGGCTGCTGAGCGATCTGCGCGACCGGCTCGGCGTGGCGATTATCCTGATTACGCACGACCTGGGCGTGGTGGCGCAGACCTGTGACCGCATCGCGGTGATGTATGCCGGACGCCTGTGCGAGCTGGGCGGCAAACGCGAGGTGCTGGGCGATGCCCTGCATCCTTACACGCAGGGACTGATTGACTGCCAGCCGGTCAGCGCGGGCGGCAGCGGGCAGATGGCGACCATCAACGGTCAGCCGCCGGTGGCGGAACATTTCCCCAGCGGCTGTCGATTCCATCCCCGCTGTGGTTACGCTACGGAGATTTGCAAAGCGGTTCGACCCGATATGTACAGTGAAATGCAGAATCACGCGCACGGCGCCGCCTGCCACCACCCGTTCGCCACGCTGAACCACGAGGAGAGTCTATAGTGAGTCCGGTTGAATCTACGGCGCCGCTGCTGGCAGCGGACAATCTGCAGGTCAGTTTCCCGGTCGGCGGCTTTCTCTTTAATAAACGGAGTCTGCACGCGGTTAACGGCGTCAGCTTACACATTCAGGCCGGGGAAGTGCTCGGTTTGGTCGGCGAGTCCGGCAGCGGCAAAAGCACCTTGGGGCGAGCGCTGCTCCAGCTGGAGCCGACTATCGGCGGCCGCGTGTACTTTGACGGAGAGCCGATCACGCCGGGCAGCAAACAGGAAATCGCCCGATTGCGGCAGCAGACGGCGATGATCTTCCAAGATCCTTTCTCCTCCCTGAATCCGCGCCAGACCATTGGCAACAGCATCGCCGAGGTGCTGCGCGTGCATCACAAAGTGCCGAAATCCGCGATCCAGGAACGAGTAAGAGAGCTGTTAATTCTGGTGGGATTGAATCCTGAACACGGCCTGCGGCGGCCCGATGCGCTGAGCGGAGGACAGTGTCAGCGCGCCGGTATTGCCCGGGCGCTGGCATTGGAGCCTCGGCTGATCGTCGCCGACGAGTGCGTGGCGGCGCTGGACGTCTCTATTCAAGGGCAGATCATCAACCTGCTGATGGATCTACGGGATAAAATGGGCCTCGCCATTTTGTTCATCGCCCACGATTTAGCGATAGTGCGGCGCCTGTGCGACCGCGTCGCCGTGATGTATCTGGGACGCATTGTGGAGTCGGGTCCGGTCGAGGCGGTGTTTACCCACCCGCGCCATCCTTACACCGCAGCGCTGATTACCGCCATTCCGGAAATCGATCCCGACCGGCCGCTGCCCGCCCATCCGCTTTCGGGCGAACCGCCCAGCCCGCTGGCTTTGCCGGAAGGCTGCGCGTTTCACCCGCGGTGTCCTTATGCGTTGTCGCGCTGCCAACATGGCGCGCCGCCAGAGACCCGACACATTGTCGGTCATACCTTCGCCTGCGTGCTGGACGACAAGGGCGAACAAGCCATTAATCCGTTAAATGAGGGAATGTTTGATGAAGCGTAAATACTTAAAGGTTGCGGCCGCCGGGCTTTTGCTGGCGGCTTGTATGGCAAGTGAGATGGCGCAAGCGGCAGGCGTGCTGACGATTGGACGACGCGAGGACAGCACCGGTTTCGACCCGATTAGAACCACGCAGAATGAAGACAACTGGGTGTTTTCCAACGTGCTTGACCGCCTGATCTGGGTGGACAAGACCGGCACCAAACTGGAGCCCGCGCTGGCTGAAAGCTGGACGATCTCTCCGGACGGCAAAGTTTACACGCTGAAAATCCGCGACACGGTATTCTCCGATGGTACGCCGGTGACGGCCAGCGACGCCGCATTTAGCCTGCTGCGCCTGCGCGACAATGAAAACTCGCTGTGGCGCGACCCGTTCATGGTGATGGATAAAGTGGAAGCACCGGATCCGCGTACGCTGGTCATTACCCTGAAAGCGCCGTCCGTTCCTTTCCTGTCTCAGCTGGCTTTACCGAATGCGTCCATCATCTCTGAAAAAGCGATGAAAGCGATGGGCGAAGAAGCGTTTGCGGAAAAACCGGTCGGCTCCGGCGCATTCAGCGTGAAAGAGTGGCTGCGCGGCGACCGTGTGGTGCTGGTCAAAAACCCGCATTACTGGCGTGCGGACAAGGTTTCTCTGGATGGCGTCGAGTGGCAGACCATTCCGGACGACAACACGCGTATGCTGAAAGTGCAGGCGGGCGAACTGGATGCGGCGATCAACGTTCCGTTCTCGCGTATCGTCTCCCTGCAAAAAGATCCGAATCTGGCCATCCATCTGGACCCGTCAACCCGTGAAGATCATCTGCTGATCAACCACGAACACGGCCTGCTGTCGAAAGTGGAAGTGCGTCAGGCGCTGGACTACGCAATCGACAAAGATGCCATCGTGAAAACCGTGACCTTCGGCTATGGCCAGGTGGCGAACTCCTACATCCCGGCCGGCGCGGTTTACCACTATGCCAACAACCTGAAGCGTCCTTATGACGTGGAAAAAGCCAAGAAAATGCTGGCAGAGGCGGGCGCTTCTAATCTGAAGCTGAACTACGTAGTGAATGCGGGCGATGAAGTGGACGAACAAATCGCCATCTTGTTGCAGCAGCAGTTGGCTAAAGCCGGTGTGACCGTCACGTTGCAGAAGGTGGATCCGAGCCAGAGCTGGGGCATGCTGGTATCCGGCGACTATGATATTTCCGTCATGTACTGGACCAATGATGTGCTCGACCCGGATCAAAAAACCACTTTCGTGCTGGGTCACGACGCGAACATGAACTACATGACCCGTTACCACAACGAGAAAGTAAAAGCGCTGGTCGCCGCGGCACGTTTGGAAGTGGATCCTAAAAAGCGTGAGCAGATGTATATCGACCTGCAGAAAATGGCGAAAGCCGACGTGAACTGGATCGATCTGTACTACAGCCCGTACCGCAACGTCAGCCGTAAAAACATCAAGGGCTTCTATCAGAACCCGTTGGGCCGCTTCTTCCTTGAAGATACGGTCAAAGAGTAACTGCTTCATCATGGCCGGTATCCCGCCGGCCGTGATCCCACCGCGGCACGGTGTCTCCGCGTTTTCGACGGGATGCCGCTGTCTTTCGATGTCTTCGCCGTTGTCGCCATGTCGAGCTTTCTGCCGTGCCGATGGGGTGTGCAGGAAGTCCATTGGCTGCGACGGCTCCGTTCAGCACAGAAAATGCGTTTATCCATCAAGGACATTCCGGAACCCATCTGGATGATGGTCTTATTGCATATGTGCTGCCGCAGGCGGCTAAACGAAACCTTTAGCTGAGGTCACCGTCCGAATGAACGAGGCGATAGAACGTAAGATTAGCGATCGGAATTGCCGGTTAGAAGGGATTTTTCGGGTTGAGTCACGATGCCTAACCGGTGCGCCAGATGCGTCAAGTTGCCTGGGGCGATACCTAGCTCGTGGGCCGCCGCCGAGACATTGCCATGGTAGTTATGGAGAGTACGCTCGATGAGCTGCTTCTGGAATTCGTCGACCGTCGTGCGCAAATGTTGCTGAAGATGTTCTTGCGGGGCCAACTGCTGCGGTTCGTTGGCCGCGACGTCATGCTGCAGCTTTTCAGGCGTATCCAACCCCAAGTCTTTCTCGCTAATCGTGACGAAGGACGCTCGTTTGGCCGGATATGACGCCGGCCTCCCCGTCACGCGCCGCGCGGCGCGGCTAATCACCTGTTGCAGCTTGCGCACATGGCCAAAGAGTACGCTCTCCAGCAGACGGTGGGCAGAGCGGCGCAGTTGATGACGATGAACGGCGCGTTAGCGCGGATTCAGCGAATCCAATAAACGCAGATGGCGGACTTCACACGGCATCTCTCGCGAGAGATCCGCGACCTGAGGTATCGGTGCATTCAACAACTTCAACATCTGAGTCAAAAAGTCCTTTCTTCGATGAAAAATGGCGTCTTTTCGACATTAAAGTTTAGACACGATTTAGCAGGGTGCTATTGATATTGCCGCGTTGAACCCTCTGTGAGTTATTTTTATTTATGTAACGGTTGTCTCCATGTTTTTAATCCCTGTTCTGGTTATCAAATGGTATTTAAACGAACGCTAAACAAAATATAAACTTAGTTTTTATCCGATTTATAACGCGTTCGTGACTACTATTAAATAATAACGATGGTATTAAAAAAGTAAATTATTGAGCAATTAACAAATCCCGGTTAAAACATAAATTCCATCTATTAGCGGGCTACAATTATATCTTTATAGATTTTATTTTGGATGGGGGTAATTTAACACGATGTTAATCATTGTTTTCTATGCTATTTAATCCATGCTGGCAGGGTCTGGAAAATTCGATTGGGTGATATTTTTTCAAGGATTGAAAATTTATCTATCACTTTTCTTTTTTTTATTTTATGATGTCCCGGCGCACCGAACCGCGCTGGTATTGGTTCTGTTATCAAGTGTTAGTCAACTCCGTGAGCAACAATAAAGCGCGAAATGAGTGACTCATATCCCGGGCTCCCCTGAACCCTGGATCATCATAGTCTATTATTGGTCGTTTTTATTGTATGGTTATTATCAAATTTTGTTTTAATACGATTATTTAAAACATAGTTAGGCTCGTCATGATTTAATCCGCACCTGTATGGGAGGATTATCTCATCGGTGATGCTGGTTACGGCAGCGCGATGTCGTCGAGTGTCACCTGAGCCGTCAGTTGTCGACCGCCGGCAGCGCTTTTTTTGTCGGCGTTTTTTTATTCTTTGAACGCGTGCGCCGGCCTGGGTAGCGCGCGTTTTTTTTGCCAGAAACAAATGCAAAAGGGGAGGGGAGTAAATGGCTTTTTCCAGCTAATGCTCAGGGGTAACTCATGACAATCTTAGACTGTATTTATTTAAAATCTTCTTATTAAAAATCAAACAATTAATATATTGAGCTATTAATAATCTCTTCGTGGTGAGAAATCATAGAAGAATTTTTTATCAGCTGGATAAACGTGAAATAAAATCTTTTGGGGAAATGAAGCCTCAAATTAGAAGGTTGTCTACAAAATCTCGATGCTTTCGTAATAAGTGGATGACTATTCTACTACCCAGACTAATTTCCTGGTTTTTTAGCGATGTAATACCGTTGCCTAAAAATGAAGGACCGTATATCTGCTTATTTAATATTCGCGGTATTATACGGTGAAGTTTTACTTATTAGTTTTTAAACATTTTTTCTGTGGCTGACTCTTTCCCCTGTATGATGCCCGGGTTTTATTCTTTTGAAGAGGGAATAAAATAGGCTAATACATCCTGTGTAATGAAATGCATCAGATTCCAGGTTGGTATAAATATTACGGATAATTCACGTTGGCAGATCGCTATTTTACTTCAAATATATATGATATGAATTGAAACTATGCAAAGGTAACGGAATTAAGATAACAAGGCATCTCGCCTGAAACGGTAACATATTATTTTGAATTTTTATCTCAACGCGTTGTTGGATGTACCCACTCACGATCAGGAAGGTTTTCCCATATGAGATCCTCTCCGGTCGCTTCTAAAGCAAGCAATTAACTTAGATCATGCGTGGTGAAAAAATGAGCAGTAAATCAACACTGGGTTTCATTTGCATATTACGGTGATGCGTTTTCTCCTGGCCTTATTTTTACCCGCTAGTTTATATCTATACTATCTGGTTGTTGACGTTATTCAGGTGTTTTTTCTGGCTTCATTATAAGTTTTTTGTATTACCCTCGGTAAGGTAGACAGCAGAGAGGCCCCAATGAGGACGCCGAGTCATGTTTTACGCTTAAGTTACGATTTCTTATTACTTATAGGCCTCGCTAATAGGCCATTAATGAAAGCGGCCTTACCGCTACAAATGTTTCTCTTCTGCCAATTCTCTCCGGATTGGCAATAACACCACGATGGTTTTATTACCGAAATCAGGTCAGAGTGATGGAGAAAGAATTGCTGAGGCAGAACTTCCTTCTGCTCCATTTCAATATTTTCAAGAATGACTTTTACGGCGGAGAGACGACCCAGAAGTAAAAAACAGTGTAAACAACTGCATGGGGCGGATGTCGTCGTTTTTTTGAATGAAGTTAAATATTATTTAATGACCCAAAGGAAAAACATTGATTTGCTGAAAGCCTCATTAATGTAAAAAATTGGACGAGGAAAGGGTAAATAAATGAACGCATTTGGTAAGGTGTGTTTTTAATATGTTAAAAATGATGGATGACGGCGATTTTAATTAAATAAAAAGAATTAATTAGTCGGTTTGGCTTGTTTTTACTGTGATATCAGAACGGCATAAATATCCCGTTCAGCGCCTGTAGTTTGGGGGATCAATAATTGCATGGTGTGTTGACGCCGGATAATCTGATGACGAACGTCGTTGAGTCAGGCTGGTGAGCCAGCGGACGATAGGCTAAAGACCTTCACGCAAAGCCCCAGAAAAATACAATGCGGACGATGCTGAGTTAACCACGACAAACACAATAAGCGATGGCATCGGTCGCGAATGAATGTGAAAGTTAAAGGGTGTTAAGGAAAAATTATGGCTGTGTTTAAGTTGGTGCTGTTGCGGCACGGTGAAAGCGAGTGGAACGATCAAAATCGATTCACCGGGTGGGTCGATGTGCCGCTGACCGACAAGGGGCGAGAAGAGGCGCGGCTGGCGGCGCAGTTGCTCAGACAGGAAGGTTTTACGTTTGATGCGGCCTGTACTTCGGTGCTGAAGCGGACGTTGCATTCGCTGCACATTGCGCTTGATGAGCTGGGTCTGCAGTGGCTGCCGGTGGAGAAAAGCTGGCGTCTGAACGAGCGCCACTACGGCGCGCTGCAAGGACTGAACAAGGCGGAAACGGCCGAACGACTCGGAAAAGCCTTGGTACACCAGTGGCGAAAAAGTTATGACGTTCCGCCGCCGCCGCTCACGTCGATCCACGATCGCTTTTCCGGCTACGATTCCCGCTATACGCATCTGGCTCCGGGCGAGTTTCCGCTGGGGGAGAGCCTGCGTATGACCGGCGATCGGGTGATGCATTATTGGCAGACTTCGCTGGCTCCGCGGATCCGCTCGGGCGAACGCCTGCTGGTGATCGCTCATCGCAATTCGATTCGGGCGCTGGTCAAGCAGTTGAATCACCTCTCGGACCGGGAGATCATGTGCGCGCAGATCCCCACTGGTATTCCGCTGGTTTACGAATTTGATGAAAAAATGACGGTGCAGCGTTCCTGCTTTCTCGGCACTGATATCGCCCTGATCGAGCGGTAAATGCGCTCTTCGAGACATAACGGCGACCGCAGTCATAGCGCGCCGCCGTTGTGATGGGGGAGACGAGAGCTTGATACTCTGCCCAAAGCCCAAAGCCCAAAGCCCAAAGCCCAAAGCCCAAAGCCCAAAGCTTATTTGATCCTTGCCCTTTGCCAACATCCGGCTCGCACCCGACGCTGCCCGCCCATCCTGTGCTGTACTTCGCCTGCATTCAGAAACCCAGCGCGTGGGGCGTAGAGCCGCAGGCGCATTGTCCGCCGGTATCCGCTCCTCTCATTTCCATCCATCACTAGACGACCGGTCTATTTAATGTTATCTTGATGTTATGACTTCAATGAACAAAACAAAACAGACGCGTCAGCAAATTCTCGATACCGGTCGCCTATTGGTGCTGCGGCAGGGGTTTGTGGGCGTCGGGCTCAAAGCGATTCTGGATACCTGTCAGGTGCCTAAGGGGTCGTTCTACCACTACTTTGCTTCTAAAGAGCAGTTCGGTTGCGAACTGCTGGCCGATTACGTCAACGAATATCATCAACGTTTGGATACGCTGTTTAGTGCGGAAGCGGGCAGTGGTCGCGAGCGGTTAATGCGTTACTGGACCGCGTGGATTGACGATCCCCAACTGGGCGGTTGGGCTGAACACTGTCTGGTAGTGAAACTGGCGGCGGAGGTTGCCGATCTCTCTGAAGATATGCGGCTGATATTGTGCGATGGCGTGTCACGTCTGGTGGCCCGTATCGCCGAGACGGTGGCCGATGGGCAAGCGGACGGTTCGTTACGGTTGACGCTGTCGCCGGAGGCCACTACGCAAACCTTGTATCAGCTGTGGCTGGGGGCTGCCCTATTGTTCAAGTTGGAAAAGGACAAAACGCCGTTGCACCAGGCATTGACCGCCACCGAGTTATTGCTTCCCCCCGCAGGGGGGCTTAAGGACGCCGAATAGTTATCGGTGCGCCTTCATCATTCTTTTTAGGAGTCTTGTATGAACATTCTGATGGTCTTAACGTCGCATGACCGCCTTGGCAATACCGGTAAGAAAACGGGTTTCTGGTTGGAAGAGTTTGCGGCCCCTTACTACGTATTTAAAGATGCGGGAGCAGCTATCACGTTGGTGTCGCCGCTGGGGGGACAGCCCCCGCTGGACCCGGTCAGCGATGCGCCGGAAGCACAGACTGCCGCGACCGAACGTTTCCGGCAGGATGCGGACGCCCAGAACGCACTGAGCCATACGAGGAAACTGTCTGAGGTCAACGTGACTGATTTTGACGCGGTATTCTATCCCGGCGGCCATGGTCCGTTGTGGGATCTGGCGGAAAGCGCCGATTCCATCTCGCTGCTCGAAGCCTTTGACCGTGCCGGGAAACCGCAGGGCTTGGTCTGCCATGCGCCTGGCGCGCTGCGTCATGTCCGCGCCGCCGATGGCGAACCGTTGATCAAAGGACGCAAAGTGACCGGTTTCTCGAATAGCGAAGAGGCCGCGGTGCAGTTGACGGAAGTGGTTCCGTTCCTGATCGAAGACGAATTTACGCAGTTGGGCGGGCGCTACGAAAAAGGCCCCGACTGGCAGCCCCATATTGTCGCCGACGGTCTTCTGATCACGGGCCAAAACCCGGCGAGTTCAGAAGGGGTCGCTCAGACTCTGCTCAAACAGCTGGCCTAATCAGCATTTCTATTTCGGAGTAAATCATGAGTTCTTCAGTTACCGCGGCCTCTTTGTCTGCCATCATCGCCAACATGAAACGTGCGCACGTGCAGGACGGCCCTGCCAGCAGTGAATTGCGCCGTGACCGCATTGAGCGCGCCATCCAGTTACTGACTCGCCATCATCAGGAATTGGAAGCGGCGGTTCGCGCCGACTACGGTCACCGAAGTTCTTATCAGACCACCATGGCGGATATTCTGGGGCCTGTGAACGCGCTGGAGTACGCTCGCGAAAATCTGGCGCAGTGGATGCAGCCTGACGCACAGCCTGCGCCGGGGCCGGGCATGCATGCGCGGGTGCAGTATCAGCCGCTTGGGGTCGTTGGTATTATCAGCCCGTGGAATTTCCCGCTGAATCTGGCGTTTTGTCCGCTGGCGGGCGTCCTCGCCGCCGGCAACCGCGCGTTGATCAAACCTTCCGAACTCACGCCGCGGACGGCCGAGCTGCTGGCGGATTTGGTGGCGCGCTATTTCGACCCGCTGGAAGTGACTACCGTGCTGGGCGATGCGGACGTCGGCAAGGCGTTTAGCGCTCAGGCGTTCGATCATCTGATTTTCACCGGCAGTACCAGCGTGGGCCGCCACGTCATGCGTGCGGCGGCGGAAAATCTCGTGCCGGTAACGCTGGAACTTGGCGGTAAATCACCGGTGATGGTGGATACCGATGCCGATATCCAGACGACCGCCGAGCGCGTGATGACGGTCAAGACGTTCAACGCCGGACAGATTTGCATGTCGCCGGACTACGTCCTGCTGCCTGAGTCTGCCTGCGATGCATTTGTCAAACATGCGCGCGCGTTTATCGCCGAAGCGTTCCCTACGTTGTCGGAGAACCCTGATTACACCGGCATCATCAGCGATCGTCACTTCCAGCGGTTGCAGCAGCTGCTGGCCGATGCTCGTGAAAAGGGCGCGACGGTTATTGAGCTTTCCGCTGAGGGGGAAGCGGGCGTCGCGCTGTCGCAGCGCAAGCTGTCGCCGACGGTGGTGCTGAACGTGACTGACGATATGTTGGTGATGCAGGAAGAAATTTTCGGGCCGATCCTGCCGTTGAAAACCTATACCAAACCGGAAGAAGCTGTTGCCTACATCAATGCGCATCCGCGTCCGCTGGCGGCCTATTACTTCGGTCAGGACCCGGTGCGTCAGCGTGAATTCAGCGAACACACGACCTCCGGCGCGTTGGTGGTGAACGACGTCATGACGCAGGCCACGATTGAAAGCGTGCCGTTCGGCGGCGTGGGCGCGTCCGGGATGGGGGCATACCACGGCATTCACGGTTTCCGACGCTTCAGTCATGCCAAAGCGGTAGTGGAGCAAAGCCCCAGCGGGGAATATAACCTGCGTATGCGTGCTCCCTATGGGCAGAAAATGGCGGAGATTGAATCTATTCTGAAACCTTAATCGCTTAACACGTTTCCCCAGGGTTGTGGATTCGCCACGGCCCGTTTTTTCCTACCGTCACGTTTCACTCTCTGCGCGCCGTTTCGCTATTTTCACTCTTCATGCATGACTGCGCCGGACTCACTGCGATGTTTCCCTGTGTCGCCGCGGGATTATATGACCGTTGTATGAAATGTGCAGTCGAACGCCTTCAGCCCGGAATTAACGTCTCGCCACAATGTCTAAGCAGCGTTCGTTGATGCAATGGTTTTGTTCAGAAACGGCTCAAGCTGTTGGCTCTGAAGATAGTCATTGAGGCTGTCATTTTCTGATAGTGAAGGATAACGCGCCTATGGCGACTCACTCGCGACTCTACTCATCCATGCGTTATGCGCATCCCAGACACTGGCCTCTGTGGTTCGGTCTGGCGGTGTTGTATCTGTTGGTTCAATTGCCTTATCCCATTCTGGTGCGTCTTGGCGGCTGGTTGGGACGGCGTTCTATGCATTTTATGAAGCGACGGGTCGGTATTGCCCGGCGTAATCTTGAGCTGTGTTTTCCAGAGATGGACGAGCACCAGAAACAGGCCAAACTGACCGAGCATTTTTCGTCGCTCGGCATTGCGCTGCTGGAAACGGGGATGGCCTGGTTTTGGCCCGATAAGCGCATAAAACATTGGATTGATATCGTCGGGTTGGAGCACCTGCACAATACGCAGGATCAGCAGAACGGCGTCATGGTGATCGGCGTGCATTTCATGACGCTGGAGTTGCATTTTCGTATTCTCGGCCACTGTAAACCGATGGTGGTTATGTATCGTCCGCACAATAGCCCAATTCTGGAGCGGGTGCAGAAGTGGGGACGGTCCCGGTCGGGTAACGTGCTGGTAAACCGCAAAAATCTGATCAGCATGGTGCACACGCTTAAACGCGGCGGCACGGTATGGTTCGCGCCCGATCAAGACAACGGGCCTAAAGGCAGCGTGTTCGTTCCCTTTTTTGGCGTAGAGAAGGCGGCGACCTCGAACGGCACCTTCACCATTGCTCGTCTGGCCCAACCCAGGCTGGTGACGGCTGTTGTCATCCGTAAACCGGCGGGACAGGGATATCAGCTGATGATTTCGCCGGCGCTCGAGCACTATCCTTATGACGATAGTCTGGCCGCCGCGGCCTACATAAATCGGGCTATTGAAAGTGAAATCATGAAGGCGCCGGGCCAATATCTTTGGCTGCATCGCCGCTTCAAAACTCGCCCGGCGGGCGAGCCCTCGCTGTATCACTAATTGTCCGGCCTGCGCCGGGCATCTGCTGCCTCGCTTAGCTTAGGCCATCTTTTGGCAATATTACCGGCGGCGATACGGGTGGATGTCCGGACATGACGCTTGATCACTCAGGGTTAATGTGTCGTTAAGAGAGAGAGGGTTAAATCGAAAAATTACTGTAAATACGTGACATCAACAGTGATATTTGCGGGATTGATTCAAAGATAAATCAATAAACTTAGACAAAGTGATGCCGATTAATGGGCGGTGAGTTGGAATTTATCAAGGCCGGGGAAGTCAACGTGAAATCAATAAATAAAATGATTCTAGCGATGGTTGTCGCTGGCATTGTGGGAGGAATATTGATTTTATTGCTCCTGAGTCAGCGGGTGATTGCAAAGAACGATCAAAAGAAATTGCAGGATTACGCCGCAGCCATCATGAATCGATCCGATGACGTCGTCACTGAATCCAATACCGTACTTAACGAAGCCTATGCATTGAAGTATTCCCCCTGCTCTGAAGACGATTTATTTCAGCTTCGCTACATGGTTTATAAGTATCGCTATATTATGGATGTCGGGCGGATACAAAACGGCGAGTTATTATGTACCGCCGGGCGTGGCGTACTGCCATCGCCGATTGCTCTGCCAGAAACAGACGTTCAAAAGGCGGACGGTACCCAGCTTTGGACCGCCGTGAAAGGCCTCATTGATCCCCGAATTCAAACCGACATCGCCAGCCGAAAAAACGTGGTGGTGTTTATGTCGCCCGATGCCTTCCGCAGTTTTTCTTATCCGCTACGCGGCTACGGCGCGATATTGACGTCAGCGGACGACCAACACGTTTTCCAGACTTTCGGCAGCAAAAGCGTGACGCCGTCTCGCTATGAAAGCTCCTGGCTCGCCCAATATCGCCAGTCCTACCTGTGTAGTAAACTGTATGAAATCTGTATTCATGCACGGCTAAGCGCCTCCGGCGTTCTACAGATGCCTACCTATATGATTTCCGCTATCTCATTGTTGGGCGCTATATTAGGCGGCTCGCTGACGCTGGTTTTTTTTCTGCTGCTCGATATTAATCGCTCCATCTCGAAACAGCTGCGTCTGGCCGTCAGCCATAAAAAGCTTCACGTGAATTACCAACCGATCATTTATCTTAATGATGAGAAAATCATCGGCGTGGAAGCTCTGGCTCGCTGGACGGATAAACACGGTCAGAGCGTGTCTCCTGATGTATTTATCCCTATTGCGGAAAAACAGGGAATAATTGGCGAGATTACGCGCCATATTACCCGCCTATCGATCGCAGAGATGCAAAGTCTGCTGTTAAATAATCCGGAGTTTTACCTCAGCATCAATCTGGATATCTCCGACGTATTGGATACCGATTATCAGGCGTACCTGAATGAACAGGTGGCGAATTTCAGCGTGACGCCGAAACAAATTATACTTGAGATAACGGAGCGTTCGACGGCCAATTATACGACGTTGGCGAAACGATTATCCGAGTTTCGCGCGCAGGGATATCGTATTGCCATTGACGATTTCGGCACGGGTTACTCCAACTTTTCATATCTTTCCAGCCTGCCGTTTGATGCTATCAAGATTGACCGAATGTTTACCGAAGCCATTGGCACCGATTCCGTTAACGCCCGCATGGTCGATTTGCTGTTCACGATGACGGCCATGCTGAATACCTGTGTCATCGTTGAAGGGATCGAAACGGCTGCACAGGCCGCCTACGTAAAAGAACATTGCACCGACGCCGTGGGACAAGGTTGGCACTTTGGCCGGCCAATGAGCGCGACACGCCTGAAAGCGTTGCTGTCATAATGCGGCGGACTGGATGAATTCGTTACTATATTTAATGCGAAGCGTCGGTGCAGTGAAACAATAACCGGGTCAGGCGGAATAAGAGGGATTGACGGTCTCTGAAAGGAAATGCACTGGCGATAACTTGCGTAAATAATAATATTGATTTCTCCCTGAAATACGTTCATGGCTGTATTTAAATCGCAATAATTATTTTCCACTCCCTCCGCCATTATAAATAAATATCAATGACGCTTTAGGATGACTCGCTATGAAATATTTGGTTTTATATTTAGCAAACTCAGGTTAGATATAAAACCAGTTAAAGAGTCACTCGCAAATGAAAAAATTAGTAGTCATTACTTTATCTGCAGCAATATTACTTTCTGGGTGCGCAACTATCGTAGGAGAACGATCTCAGGTGGTCAACGTTGATAGTCATCCCACTGGCGTAAAATTCTCGATACAGGATGAAACCGGGCAAGTCGTCGTCACCGGTAATACGCCTTAAAACGTAGTTCTGGATAAATCTAACGGACATTATTTTGGTGGAAAAAATACCTGATTACGTTCACAAAAGAAAGTTATCAGCCGCGACGTTGCCTGTTCGATCATCTGCGAACGGGGGGTATATCGGCGGGAACCTGTTATTTGGCGGTCTAAGCGGATATTTACTGGTGGATCCTTTCAACGGCGGTATGTATACGCTTCACCCCAAAGCCGCCAATGCAACGTTAACACCTCAAGCGCAATAACCTCTCGTTGCTGTCTTGCACTAAGCTTCAATAAAAAAGTTTTAATGAGAGCAGCGAATGAACTGCTCTCCATTTATATGGGGTTAATGATAACGAAAAGTCTATTTTTCTATTTTTTATAGTGATATTGAGTGGATGATCCAGACCGCACGGTCCTGCAGAATATATTGGCTCAGACCACCATCACGCCCAATAATCAGGTCAGGCAGACCAAAGTCACCGTGACTCGAAATAAACAGTTTATCGGTAGCGGGAGCGGCGGCCTCTGTAAGTTCGTGGTCGCGGTTGATGGCAAAGAGATTACGCTGTTATGACAAAATCAGTACGTCACCGCCTATCTGAATAACGGCTTGCACAAACTGAGCGTGAGTAACGAGTGCGCAGCGGCGTCAATGGGCATGAGACGAACCGTGGGTGTGCTTGCCGACGGCACCGAGCAGGAACATGCGGCGGAAGTGGGCTTCTGGGGCCAGTACCGGCTTTGGCGTACACGGTAGTCACGCGTGATTGAGCCTTGATAAACAGGATTAACCGGCGTAGCTTCGCTGAAGGCTTTAGGCCCGAGATGATGCGCCGATTTTCTCATTAGGTTAACTCAGCGGGATTCTTATCACAGAAGTGTGTCGGGATAACTGCTTGAATAATGGCGGAGAGAGAGGGATTTGAACCCTCGGAGGGATGACTCCCTCAACGGTTTTCGAGACCGTCCCGTTCAGCCGCTCCGGCATCTCTCCACGGAAGGGCGACTATGATGCCCGTTTTTAAGGCATTTTAACAGCCCCTATCCCCGTCTTTGGACCTGAGTGACGACATAGCGAGCAATCATGCATGAAGTGGCAATGGAAAACCTCACCACCTTCGCCTGAAGAGGGGACCGCGTGGCAGTCTGCGCTATCTATCCCGTTATTGGCGCCCCTTGACGAATGCGAGCGGCAGCGGCTCGTCAACCTTGCGCAACAATTTCTTCGGCAAAAGCGTCTGGTGCCCTTGGAGCATCTCGAACTGGATGTGTTAATGCAGCAGCGTATCGCGCTGCTGTTTTGCCTGCCGGTGATGGAGCTTGGCATCAATTGGCTTGATAGCTTTTATGACGTCCTCATCTATCCTTCGCCGTTTGTTGTTACGGACGAATGGGTGGACGATATCGGCCTTGTCCATTCGGGTGAAGTTATCCAGTCTGGGCAAAGTTGGGAGCAGGGGCCGGTCGTACTTAATTGGCAGGACATTCAGGACTCCTTCGACCTGTCGGGATTCAATCTGGTGATCCACGAAGTGGCGCATAAGTTGGATCTTCGCGGAGGGCGTGAAATCAGCGGCGTTCCACTGCTTCCTCTGTGGGAAATAGCGCAGTGGGAGCAGGCGCTCCACGGGGCGATGAGCGAGCTGCAGGAGGAGATCGACCTGGTGGGAGAAGAGGGGGCCAGCATGGATCCCTATGCCGCGTGCGATCCCGCTGAGTGTTTCGCCGTGCTGTCCGAGTACTTCTTTAGCGCGCCCGAACTGCTCTACGAACGTTTCCCCGTGGTCTATAACGTGTTCACGCGCTTTTACCGTCAGTTGCCGCTGGAACGTTTACAGCGCTGGCAAAAAGGCGCCGAAGCCGCATCATCGCGCAACGCTTGAGCATAAAAACACATAATCGAACAGAGGCTAAGCAGTTGGGATATAAACGCGATTTTGGCGTTGACAGCCCTGAGTGACCCAGATAATATGCGCCCCGTTCACACGATTCCTCTGTAGTTCAGTCGGTAGAACGGCGGACTGTTAATCCGTATGTCACTGGTTCGAGTCCAGTCAGAGGAGCCATTTCCCCGTTTTCATGCATCCTTGCGAATCCCTGTTTATACATTGATTCAACAGGTTAGCGTGAAAAACCTTCCCGATGCGTTTCTGGTTTTCCCTCCGCATCGGGAAAAAGTGGTGGTCAGATTTGGGGGCAAGTTGGTTCGATGACGAAGTGACCCCCAAATGTCTCTTAACGACTCAAAAATCCGCAACTTAAAATCATCCGCTAAACCCTTCAAAGTTTCCGATTCTCATGGCCTGTACCTTTTTGTCAATCCCGGCGGTTCACGTCTCTGGTATCTCAAATATCGTATCGACGGTTAAGAGTCCCGCCTCAGTTTAGGCGCTTATCCCAATGTGTCTCTGGCCGATGCCCGGCAACAGCGCGATGGCATACGCAAGCTGCTGGCACAGAATACCAACCCGGCGCAACAGCGTGCCGCTGAAAAAGCGGCGCGTTCACCGGTAAAGAATTTCAAGACCATGGCGTTGGGCTGGCATAAAAGCAACACAGGAGCTGAGCGCAAGAAAGACTGTTGAGGCTTATCTGCGGCATTTGCTGAAGAAAAGTTGGATGACATCGTCAGCCTGCTTGATGACAATATCGTGTGGCATATCGATGGTGAGCCTGGTGTGTCTTCCGTTGGGCTATTAAAGGGCCCGGCCGGGTTGCAAGATTTCCCGCAAAACTTCAAACCACGGGATTTTTCCATCAGTGAAATTATTCCCCATAATGATAGCGTTCTGGTACTGGGGCGTTTTCGTCATATTGTACTGAGTGCGGGAAATGCGGTTGGCAGCGATATGATCATTCATTTTAAGGTATCAGGGTCAAAAATCATTCGTTATCAAGTGCTTGAAGGTCCCGCCCTCTTAGCAGGGCTTTTGATGCCAGTGATGAATGGCAGTTTCAGCAGGTTAGAATTAATGGCACTCTGTATCATTACCGCGATATTGGCGAAGGACCGACGCTTATTTTTGCTCACGGATTGTTCGCGAATCATAAATTTCTCTCGGCACAATTTCAGGTGCTGCTGAGTAAGTCGTATCGTTGTATTGTCCTGGGCATGCCGGGACATGGCTTGAGCGAATACGATCCCGAGGTTGGAAACTTGGCGATCTGAGCAGGGATTTAGCGTTAATGATCGAGGAGCTATTAACAGTCTTGCAACAAGTGGGCGTTTCGTGTTGTTCGCCCTTACCGATAAAACGGCTCCACTAAATTGTCCTCAGCACCTCCTGATATTCGTCGGTGGCTTACGCTGCCCGTTATTGGTCCCGAGCCCACTAATTTGTCTTACTTTGTCCAATTTTTACAGATGCGGATGATTAACATTAGCGTTTCTCTCTAGGGCTAGGGCGTCAATCACTCATGTGTAACTCAATTATTAAATATAAACGAACTGAATTAGCCAGTCTGATACTGCTGTTCACTTCCGCAGCCTACGCAGCAGATTCTGAGACGTCGGCAGATACAATGGTGGTCACCGCATCTGGATTTGAACAGCGGCTGGAAGATGCCCCTGCGTCAGTGTCCGTGATTTCAGGCGATGACCTCCGTAAGCGTTCTATCCAAAACCTGGCTGATGCCGTTCGCGATGTTGAAGGTGTCTCCGTCATAGGCGGTGCTAATGAAAATGATATCTCCATTCGCGGGATGCCGGGAGATTACACGCTCATCCTTGTTGACGGAAAGCGCCAGAGTGGTCGAGATTCCCGGGTGAATGGCAATGCCGGTTATGAGCAGAGTTTTATCCCGCCGGCTGCCGCCATCGAACGTATTGAAGTAATTCGTGGGCCAATGTCATCGCTTTACGGGTCAGATGCGATTGGTGGAGTCATCAATATCATTACCCGTAAGGTCAATAAGCAGTGGGGCGGGTCGCTGTCCTGGGACTATGCTGCTCGCCAGCATGATGACCAGGGTAATGCTGCAAACACGCAGTTTTACCTTGCAGGTCCCCTAGTCGATGACAAGCTGGGCTTACAGCTATGGGGGCGCTATCTGGATCGTCAGGCCGATGATGATGTGCAGAACACCAATGGTTTCAGCAAAGCCGACCATAAGGACGTAACCGGGAGGCTGTCATTTGCGCCAACCGATAATCAGGAGTTGCAGCTTGAAGGCGGCGTCAGTCGCCTGAAAAACGGTGATGGCGAGAGTGCAAACTGGGCGACGCGTGAACAAAAAAATAACCGCGATCACTGGTCCGTCAGCCACGACGGACGCTGGGACTGGGGAACATCAACGGTTTCTTTTGCTCAGGAAAAAACCAGCCGTGAAGGATTGGCCAGCCCGTCACAAAGTGACGTTTACGGACGTAAACCAACCATTAAAAATAGCGTGCTGGATGCAAAACTGATCGTGCCAACCATGTACCATACCGCCACGCTGGGCGGCCAGTGGCAGGGAAATGAGCTAAAAGACTGGAACCAGGGAGATGGTACACGCCAGGATCATCGCTACAGCGTGGTGCAACGAGCACTGTTTATCGAGGACGAATGGCGGCTCGCTGAAGCCTTCTCACTCACCGGTGGATTACGCCTTGATAATCACGAAAAGTACGGCAATCACTACAGCCCGCGCTTATATGGCGTTTGGTATGTCAGTGATGAGTGGACCCTGAAAGGCGGCGTCGCGCGAGGCTTTAAGACTCCGGAAATTCGCTCGGTGATTGACGATTACGCTGTGCTGCGCCGCAATACATGGGCCATGCTTGGTAATCCCAATCTGAAGCCTGAAACCAGTACCAATTACGAGCTTTCCGCGATGTGGTCGAATCGTGACGATCTTTCTGCCAGCGCTACGCTCTTCTACAACGACTTCCAGGACAAGCTTTCCACGCTAACGACGGATCGACGCTGGAACGGTTATATCGTGATGGAGCGTATCAATATTGATAAAGCTATCATCAAAGGCGCGGAATTAACCGGCAGTTGGAAGATAGCGCCTGAGCTATCGTTAAAAGCTAACTATACCTTCCTGGATTCAGAGCAGAAAAGCGGCAGCAATAAGGGGGCTCCGCTGGCTTTAACTACTAAGCATAAAGCCAGTCTGCGTAGCGAATGGGATTACACGGGACAAACGCAGTTTTGGGCAGCGGCTAATTATCATGGTAAAGAGTACGGTACCTCCGTTACTGCTGAACCGGCCCCCGATTACCTGACGGCTGATGTTGGTGTGTCGCATCAGCTTAGCCGGAATCTGGCCCTCAATGGCGCTATTTACAACATTGGCGATAAGCGTCTGAACGACGAAACCTACGGTACGGTCAACTACGGTCGAACCTTTTGGGGTGGAGTGACGCTCACCTTCTGATCGCTCCCGGCAGCAAAATCGTTGCACATAAACCGGCGGGCGCGCGATTCTTCAGACTCAGCTCGCCGCCGTGGGCATGGACACAAGCACGGGCAATCGATAAACCTAAACCTAGCCCGCCGCCGAAGTGGTGTCGGGCTACACAGTTATCATTCAGGCGAACGAAGGGTTCGAAGACCTGCTCAAGCTGTTTCTCCGGGATACCCGGACCGCTGTCCAGGACTTCTATCCTTACTATGTTGCTCTCTGTTGTGAGTATGACGGATGCCTCGCCTGCATAGCTCAATGCATTCTCAATAAGATTGCTTAATACCCGTTTTATCGCCAGCGGCCGGCAATGGATCGTAATCTCTGCCTCTCCCTGCCAGTTGACTGACTCGCCTTTTTGGCCGTAACGATGCGTCAGATCACTCAGTAACTTGCTAAGATTGCACAGGCAGGACTTCTCCTGCGCCGTTTCATCACGGATAAAGTTCAGCGTTCCATTGACCATGCTCTGTAATTCAATGAGACTTTCCAGCATGTCATCACGAGCCTCTCCAGCTTCCATGAGTTCTATCTGCAGGCGAAGTTCGGTCAGCGGCGTGTTGAAGTCGTGACTCATTGAGGCCAGCATACGGGTCTTGCCTTCCAGGTGTCGGGCAAGACGTTGCTGCATCAGATTAAAGCTGCCTGTCAGGTCTTTTGATTCACGTGGGCCAACGAGAGGTAGACTACCGGCCCAGTCTCCCCGACTAAGGGCATCAGTGGCTGCAGCAAGTCGCTTAATCGGTCTGACAACGAGGTAGGTGAAATAAAGACTCAGCAGGAGCAGTGGAACCGTCATGATTACCAGCGACAGTGAGAGCAGTTGTATCCATGCATATGCAGGATCAATCGGCTGTATACCATTCAGATAAGTCCCGTCAGGCAGAGAGATTGTCGATCGCAGCGTTAAAGGATCGCTATTCTCCGCACTAAAGAGATGCCAGCGCGCTGGCCCACCATTGGAACGCTCGAGTTGAAACGTCACCTGCATTTCCGGCGTAAATCCCTTTAACTTCAAAATGGCATCACGCAGACGCAGCTCTTCACGCCGCATGGGAAATGGTGTTACTTCAGCATGATCGGCAATCCAGAACCTTGCACCATCCTCACGAAAAATATGTAATGGAGAGCCCGGCGCAAGTTGACTGGCAATATATACAAGCTCAATACGCTCAACTGCCAGATTACGCGTGGCAGGAGATAGCAAATTACCGATAAGTTGCAGGCCGCACACCGCAAGCAGATTGGCAATCACAATTGCCGAAACCATCAGCAAACCAAGCTGGCTCATCATTCTCTGCGGCATCAGGCGTTTTAGCTGAGGCATTCGTTACGCACCTCAACCTGCGAAACCAGACGATAGCCCTCTCCCCATACCGTATCCAGCAGAACAACGCCAGGAATCAACTGCTGCAGGCGGCTTCGTAAACGGCTGACCTGTCGATCAATTGCCCGGTCAAAAACCTCATTTCCGGGCGTTATGCAGCGGTCCATCAGTACTTCACGGCTGAGTACAGTACCCGGGCTGGAAAGAAAAGCAGTCAGGAGCCTGGCTTCCACAGAACTCAGCTTCAGCGTTATCCCCTGTGGATTGGTGACAGCGCGGCTGACTGGCCTGTAAATCAACCCGGAAAAAAACATCGCATGATCGGGCCGGTGGTGAGTAGTATGCTGTGGCTCATCTGTTCTCCTGGCACGCCTCAGCACGGTATGGATGCGGGCAAGTAGCTCACGCGGCTCGAATGGCTTTACCACGTAATCATCAGCACCCATCTCCAGCCCACTGACGCGATCGTCAATCGTGTCCTTCGCCGTAAGCAGGATGACTGGTGTTTTGTATTTAAGCTGAATTTGCTGGCAAAGAGACATGCCATCACCGTCAGGTAGCATGACATCCAGAACGATAAGGTTAAAGGTATTTGTACGCAGTATTGACCACATTGAAGCAGCAGCATCAGCAGTGATGACGTTGAGGCGTTGACACCGCAGCCATGCAGCAAGCGGCTCGCGAATTTTGCGGTGATCATCGACGACTAATACTTTGACAGGAAAGGAAAAATCATTCATTAAAACTGCCGAATTAGACGTGGCTGAAAGAAGAGTAATTCTATAATATAATGAGAATGCTTGTTATTTTCAATAACAGTGTTGGCGACGAAACTCTCGCTTTTACCCCAAGCCCACAAGCGTCTTTCCCAGGATTTAGCACAGGAAATTTTCGCTCACGCGCGATCTTTCAATTTGCGATAACAGATGACCGGTAAGCGTAAGTTTAACGTCCGGCTTGATGCTCTGAGGATGTCCGGATGTATGAAATGAATGCGTTCCATCCCATGTGTAGTCCCTCATTGGGTTAGACGCTCATCCAGACGCTTTTCTTAATCATTAACGTTTGGCAACCTTGCTCTCCATCATTTTTATTTTTAAAAAGGTTTTGCATTAAAAATAATTTGCATAGTTAAACGATGATTTTAGATTATCTAAAATAAGACGTTATTTTTATACGAATATATTTTATTTATGTCTCCTGTCTTTTAATTCATTTACGTGCCTGGTGTTTCAAATTAATAATTAATTGCAGAGTGAGTTCCAGGCGACTATTCTTATTGAAATACGCCTCCTGCCTCGGAACAACGCTAGTCGTGATTATTAATATGAGCTAAAAGTGATGAAGATAAAAAGGAATGAATGACCATGGAGTGATTAATAACCTGCCTATGGTTTCCTGAGAATATCATTCACTATTGTGTGTTCCCAATGGCAGGTGTTAAACTAGGATGTGTCTCCTCATGATGTTGACGTGATTTTATTCTGTAATGTTAACGTATACCTTAAATAAGGGAGTTTAATGGAATTGGAATCACAACGGACAGTGGCTGAAATCCTTGTCAGATACTTAGAGAATATCGGGGTGGATATCGCCTTTGGCGTTTCAGGTGCCTATATTGCCCCTGTATGGAAGGCGCTGTCAGAATCGTCTATCAGAACTATTCATTGCAGACATGAGACCGGCGCGACTTTTTGTGCTTCTGAATACAGCCTGTACCATCACAAGCCTGCCGCCGTATTTACCACGGCAGGCCCCGGTATTACCAACACCCTAACGGCAATGCGCACGGCAAAGCTGGATGGCGCTAAAGTGATATTGATTGCGCCCATTACCACGCCACAGAGTCATGGGTTATGGGGGTTGCAACAAACCACGGTGGAGGACGTCAATGCCCTGCAAGGAGACGGCATATCGGGGTATTTCGATAACGTCGTTTGTATCGATGAACACGAAAAGATAAGTGAAGCAATTGACGCCATCAATCGTTTTAAAGTTTCGCAGGGCCACGTGCTAGGAATATTTATTCTTCCCCATATTCAGAAGTCAGAAGTCACATATAAAGAATATGATAATACAGAATATACTCCCTCACCGATAGCCCGGGAAGACGACGACGCTCTGGCCGCCCAGCAGCAAGAAATAGCGGAAGTGCTTGCTGCGGGTGATGCCATAATTTGGAATGGCTTTGGTTGTCTCCACGCATCCGAAGTATTAACGCAACTCGCCATAGAAACACAGACGGCGGTTATGTCTACGCCGCGAGGGAAAGGTATTTTTCCTGAGAAGCATCCGTTATATATAGGGACTACCGGTCTGGGCTGCGATGAACCGGCGCTTCTTTCTGCCATCCATCACCCCTCATTAAAATCATTGATTATTCTGGGAACGCGATTAGGGGAGTCCAGTGCGTATTACCTTCAAAATAAGATAAAAGGAATTAAGGTCTATTATGTCAGTCTGGAAAATCCGGATATCAGAAATAACCTTCCTCCGGCAACCGAAATTATTCATGCTGAGATATCAGCGTTTCTGCAGGGAGTCTACGAGAAAATAAAAACGCTGCCTCATGCTCACCAGTCTCCTTTTGTACAAACGTCCGAATTGTCTCATCCTCGGGTCCCGGTCAAGATCAACGATGGCGTGGTCAATCCAGAGGATGTGATGGCCGTCATTCAAAAGGTGGCGATCGATGAATTCGACTGTCTGGTGGCTGCCGATGCCGGAAACTCGCACGTATGGACAAACCGTTATTTGCAGTTTCAAAAGCCGAATCGCTATCGGGTCAATTCAGCGTTGGGCACCATGGGGCATTATGCCTGCGGGATTGTCGGACTGGCGATGACGGGTAAAGTCACCGTCGGCATCATTGGCGATGGTTCCATGCTGATGAATAACGAAATCAGTACTGCGGTCCATCACCAAGCCCCGGCTATTTGGGTGGTATTGAATGATGGCAGCTATAACATGTGCAGGCAGGGATTGAGCTCGGTCGGTTATCCGGCGCTGGATTGTACAATTCCGCAGGTGGATTTTGTTTTGTTCGCTCGTGCGTTGGGCGCTAACGGGGTTCTCGTCACGAGTCGTGGCGAGCTGGAAACCGCACTACGTGACGCGATAACACAAGCCGTTCCCACGATCGTTGACATCCGGATTGATCGGAACGTGCTGCCGCCGGTAGCGGGGCGAAACAACACCGTTAAATCGCTTTAAACCGGGCATTGCCTTTTCTATTGACGCGTTTTGGGGACCGTCGTTAGCGGCGGTTGAAGTTCATCTGCGGCGTTAGAAAGGCGCTGCGGAACCACAGTCTGAAGGCATTCATCGACGGGGTGAAAATCGCGTCCTTGCGCCACGCCAGTCCGACATTCATGGGGTGCAGATTGTCGGTCAGGCCGCGGGTTTCAATTCTTTTCCCTTCCAGCGACCAGGGGCGGTAAACCAGATCGGACAGGATGGCGACGCCGAGCCCGTCGGCCACCATGCTGCGCACGGCCTCGACGGAACTGGTCCGCAGCATCACGCGGGGACGCTGTGCGCTCTCTTCCCAGTAGCGCATCGCACTATGGTCGGCTTCGTCCACGGTCAGCATGATAAACGGCGCTTTGGCGACGTCCGCCAGCGTGAGATGCGGCTTGTCGCACAGCGGGTGGCGACTGGGCAGCCAGAGACGACGCTCGGAGTTAAACAGCGTCTCCGAGGTAATGCCCGGCAGCGTCAGGTTAGCGGTCAACACCAGCGCGATATCCAGCGTTCCATCCAGCAGCCCCCGTTCGATGTCGATACGCTCCCGTTCATAGAGATTAATGTTGAGGTGCGGAAAGGCGGAAGAGAGCCGCTGCAAATGGTAGGGGAGAAAATAGCCCATCACCGTGTAGGAAGCGGCCAGATTGAGCTGGCCGCAGATCTGGTCGTCCGTTGAAGGAACATGCAACGCATCGTCCACGCTGCGCAGAATCGAGTAGGCATGGTGCAGGAAGTGGCTACCGGTTTCCGTCAACGTCATGCCCCGCACCGAACGCCGAAACAGTGGTTTCCCCAATAAGCTTTCCAACTCCTGAATGGCGCTAGTGACGCCCGATTGCGAGATATTAAGGTGAATGGCGGCCTGCGATATCTGCCCCATTTCCGCCGTGGCGACAAAATATCGAATCTGGCGTAGTGTCAACATGCTCTTCTCCGATGTGGAAGGCTGAAATCAGTCCGGCGTCGTCACCGGGATAAGACCTCGTCCTGCGATCTCTTTTTTCGATGGCTTGCTATCAGAAAATACTGCTATTCGGCTGTAAAAAACTTCCCCTATATTATTTTTAAATCAATGAGCTACCAATAATAAATTATTATGATAAAACACATCGACCTGAATTCTGATATGGGCGAAGACTTTGGCGCCTGGGCAATTAACGGCAATAGTGATCAAGAAATTATGTCATTCATAAGTTCTGCCAATATTGCCACCGGGTTTCATGCCGGCGATCCCTCCGTGATGCGTAAAACCGTTGAGCTGGCGAAATATTATGGCGTGGCTATTGGCGCGCACCCCGGCTACCGCGATTTAATTGGTTTTGGTCGTCGTCATATCGCCATGCGACCGGATGAATTAGTTAACGATATCGTTTATCAACTGGGCGCTTTACGGGAATTGGCGCGGTTATGTCAGATGGACTTGCAGCATATTAAACCGCACGGCGCACTCTATATGCATTTGGCGAAAGAGGAAGCCTCAGCACAGTGTTTTGTTGAGGCGCTGCATCGGATCGCGCCGGATTTGCTGCTGTACTGCATGCACGGCACCGCCGTATGGCGAGCGGCTCAGTCTCTGCAACATCCTGTCATTTGTGAGTTTTATGCGGATCGCGACTATGACCTGAGCGGTTCTATCGTTTTCACCCGTCGGGTAGGGGCGCTGGACCCGGACAAGGTGGCGTACAAGGTGCTGCGCGCCTGCCGGGACGGCGTCGTCTGCACCGTCGAGGGAAAAGATATTCCTATCGTTTTCGAGTCAGTCTGCATGCATAGTGATACGCCGGGCGCGCAGGAATTGTTAAAAGCGACCTGCGAATTATTAAAAACTTCGTCCATTGAAATAACAGCGCCAGAAAAGAGACGCGTTGTTTAAAATAATAATGCTGTATCAGGAGTCATTAATATGAAAGAATATGAAGTTTATTCTCCTTTGCCGGGTGTCTTTTATCGGCAACCCGCGCCCGAAATGCCGCCATTTATGGAAGAGGGCGATAATGTTCAGGACGATACGGTTATTGGCCTGATTGAGGTTATGAAACAATTTACCGAAATGGTAGCGGGTTATTCAGGAACATTAATTGAATTCAAAGTTGAAAATGGCGAGCCGATAGAACCCGGTCAAGTGATTGCCATTATTAAAAGCGATCGCTAAATAAACGTTTTAATTATCTCTGAGCGTTTATTTTAATCACCGCGGATGTGGAGATATTGATGCCGATAAATAAATTATTGATTGCCAACCGAGGGGAAATCGCCGTCAGGATTATTCGCGCTGCCCAGGCGTTGGGTATCCCCACGGTGGCGGCGTGCAGCGAGGCGGACGTCGCGTCGTTGCCTGCACAGCTGGCCGACGAATACCGTATTATCGGCGCGGCCAGGGCCGACCAAAGCTATCTCAATCCACAGGCGCTGTTGCAGGCAGCGCGCGCGAGCGGCGCGGATGCGATCCATCCGGGCTATGGGTTTCTATCGGAAAACGCCGCGTTCGCCGACGCCGTTAGCCAGGCCGGACTGATCTTCGTCGGGCCGACGGCAGGGGTGATCCGGTCGATGGGCGACAAGGCCGCCGCCCGCCGTACCGCACAAGCCGCCGGCGTCCCGGTGGTGCCGGGATCGGAGCAGGATATCACCACGCTCGACGACGCCCTGCAGGCTGCGGAGCGCATCGGTTATCCGCTGTTGATCAAAGCGGCGGCAGGCGGCGGCGGGCGCGGGATCCGTGTCGTCGAGACGCCGGAGGCGCTGCGAGCGGCCTTTCCGCTGGCGCAGCAGGAAGCTAAGGCCGCTTTCGGTTCCGGCACGGTGTACCTGGAGCTGTTTATCGAACACGCCCGCCATATTGAAGTCCAGATCCTCGGCGACGGCGAACGGGTGGTGCATCTGTTTGACCGGGAGTGCTCACTGCAACGGCGGCGGCAGAAAATCTTCGAGGAAGCGCCGTCTCCCGCGTTGACCGACGTACAGCGTCAGGCGCTGTGCGACAGCGCGGTGAAGCTGGCGCAGAGCCTGTCTTATCAAGGCGCGGGCACGCTGGAATATCTCTTCGATTCGGCCACCGGTCGCTTCTATTTCATCGAAATGAACACCCGTATTCAGGTCGAACACCCGGTAACGGAAATGGTCACCGGTGTGGATCTGGTGCAATGGATGCTGCGTATTGCCGGGGGCGAAAAACTGACCTTACGGCAGGAGGCGATCGCGCTGAACGGTTCAGCCTGCGAGATGCGCATTAATGCGGAAGATCCGGCGCGTAATTTCTTCCCCTGTCCCGGCACGGTGACGGAGGTCAACTGGCCGCGGGGCGAGGGCGTGCGGGTCGAAAGCCATTTGTTCGCGGGCTATTGCATCCCGCCGTATTACGACTCGCTGGTGGCGAAACTGGTCGTTCACGGCGAGGATCGCGCGCAGGCCTTATTCCGCGCTGCCGAAGCACTCGCGGATCTGCGTATTACTGGCATCACCACCACGCAGTCGCTGCATCAGTGGCTGCTGACGGACGCACGTCTGCAGGCGGGCGACTTTACCACGACGGCACTGGAACGCTGGCTGGCGGAGCGGACCGCCGCAGACGCGGCGGTCCGCTCAGGAGGTATGACATGACGACAAAAGCCATTCGTTACAGTTTCGGCGGCGACGAACATTTGTTTGCGGAAATCGACGAAGCCATGTCGCTGGACGCGTTCTTTCGTGGTATGGCGATCACGCGCGCGCTGGAGTCGCGGGCGCTGCCGGGCGTGCTGGATATCTGTTTGGCGAACGCCTCGTTTCAGGTGCGTTTCAATCCCGATATCATCGCGCCGGAAGCGTTGTTGCAACAGGTGAAACATGCCGAGGCGCAGGCCACCACCGGCACCTCGCTGTCGACCCGCATCATTGAAATTCCGGTGCTCTACAACGATCCCTGGACGCATGAAACGCTGATGCGGTTTCGCGATCGTCATCAGGATCCGCAGGCGACCGATCTGGAGTATGCCGCCGCCATTAATGGTTACGCCGAAGTAGCGGATTTTATCGCCGCACATAGCGGCACGCCGTGGTTTGTGTCGATGGTGGGATTCGTGGCGGGGCTGCCTTTCATGTTCCAGATGGTCGAAGAGGCCAAACAGCTGGAAGTGCCTAAATATCTGCGGCCGCGGACCGATACCCCGCGCCTGTCGCTCGGTCACGGCGGCTGTTTCGGCTGTATCTATTCGGTGCGCGGAGCGGGCGGCTATCAGCTGTTCGGCGTCACGCCCGCGCCAATCTATGACCCAATCCAGCGCCTCGACTACCTGCAAGCGTCGATGGTGTTCTTCCGCGCGGGCGATATCGTTCAGTTCCGGGCGATGGATCGCGCAGAGTACGACCGCGCCGTGGCGGAGGTCGAGGCGGGGACGTTCAGCCTGCGCATCCGGCCGGTGACGTTCGAACTGGAAAAATTCAGCGCGGATGCCGCGCATTACACCCACTACCTGCGGGAGGTGCTGTATGCCGATTAAGGTTATCAAGCCCGGACTGGCGACCTCGGTACAGGATACCGGTCGCGAGGGGTACTACCACCTCGGTATACCGCCTTCGGGCGGCATGGACGACTATGCCTTGCGTATGGCCAATCTGCTGGTGGGCAACGGCGAGTCCGCCGCCGCGCTGGAAATCACGCTGATCGGCCCAGAGCTGGCGTTCGGTAAAGAGGTGCTGGTGGCGGTCACGGGCGCGCGGATGACACCCCGGCTGGACGGCGCGGAAATGCCGCTGGACACCGCTTTTCGGGTCAAGCCCGGTCAAGTGCTGAAGTTTGATTTCGCCAAGACGGGCTGCCGCAGCTACCTCGCGGTGGCGGGCGGCATCGACGTTCCGCTGGCGCTCGGCAGCCGCTCCACCTATACGCTGGGCGCGCTCGGCGGATGGGAAGGACGGCGACTGCAGGAGGGCGACCAGTTGCCTATCGGCGAACCGACCGGCGTGGGGGCTGAAGGCGCGCAGGCGCCTGTGGCGTTGTGTCCGCACTTCGAAAAAGAGGTGACGCTGCGTCTGGTGCGCGGCCTCTATATTCACCGCCTGACCGATGCGGCGGCGGCGCAGTTTTTTGCTGATACCTGGCGGGTCGGCACCGAGGCGGACCGTATCGGCTATCGCCTGAAAGGCGGTAAGCCGCTGGAATATCTGCCGCGTAAGCCGCCGTTCGGTGCGGGTTCCGATCCGTCCAATATCGTCGATGCCTGCTACCCCATCGGCTCCGTACAGGTGCCGGGCGGGCTGGAACCCATCATCCTGCTGCGCGACGCCGTTTCCGGTGGGGGCTATATGACGCTGGGAACGGTGATCAGCGCCGATCTGGATCGGGTGGCGCAGTTGCAACCTCATCATCAGGTGCGCTTTGTGCCGGTGTCGCTGGAAGAGGCGCTCGCCGCCCGGCGGCAGTATCAGCAGCGGCTGGCGCGGTTAAGAGACTGGATCGGCCGACAGACGGCCTGATCCCACCCGGCGACCTTCGCCGGTTTAGGTAGCGTTACAGCACCGATCGTCCTGTCACGGGCCATGCGGTATCCACCGTCCGCATGGCGATTCGTGCTGCCTGCTACTTGTTGTTCATCGCTATGACCGGGCCTTTTCCGATGTTCGTCGGTCAGGTGTGGCTTTCCCTCTTTTGCAGTCAGGAGTACCCCTATGGCAGATCTTTCTGATGTCAAGCTGACCGCCCCGGCGACGGAGTCGGGTACGGTCACCGCCAACGAGCGTATGGGCAAACTCTCGCTTACCATGGCGTGGTGGGCGGTATGCAGCGCGCTGTTTTATATTGTGGTCGGCGCGTCGCTCGCGCAGAGCTGGGGCGCGAAAAACGCCATTATCGGCATGGTGTTGTCGGTCGTCAGCTATGGCGTGGTGAATGGGATCATCAGCCGGTTCGCGATAAAAACCGGGCTGTCGGTCTCCCTGTTTTCGCAGGCGTTGTTCGGTCGGCTCGGTTCGTCTCTCGCAACGCTGATCTTCTTCTCTACGGCCATCTATTACGCCGTATTTGAAGGGTCGGTCATCGCCTTCGCGCTGAACCATCTGTTCCCGGCGTTGCCTTACGCCGCCGCCGCGCTGGTGGTCGTGCTGTACAGCGTGCCGCTGATTTTCGGCAGCGTGCAGCACTGGCTGGATAAATTCAACGGCGTGCTGCTGCCGTTTTACCTGCTTGGGCTGCTGCTGACGGTGGCGGTGTCCATCCAGCAAAACGGCTATAACCCGCAATGGCTGGCGTTCGGTCCCGCCGATCCGCCGGCCTACGGCTGGTGGCACTGCTTCACCTACTATATGGGCGTGTGGATCCTGATGATGTATACCTTCGATTACGCCCGTTACGGCAAAGCGAAGGACGCGGACTACCACGCGGGCATCAACTTTGGCATGCCGTTCTATCTCATCACCTTTTTGCTCAACGGCGTGGCGGGCATCTATCTGGTCAGCGGTTTTTCGGAAAGCGATGGACTCAGCGAAACCGGCGTGGTAGTGGCGATCCTCAATCTGCTGGGGCTGTGGGGCTTGTTCTTCGTCTGGGTGACGCAAACCCGCATCAACACCGCCAACTATTTTCTAGCGACGGTGAACATGCAGGACTTTTTCCGGCTGCTGTTGCGGCTGCGATTCCGGCGGATTATCTGGGCCTGTCTGGTCGGGTTGGTGGTCTATGTGCTGATGTTGGCGGATGTGTTCGGCTACATTTTGCAGGCGTTGGCCTGGCAGGGGGTCTTTGTGGTGGCCTGGGTGGGTGTGGCGCTGAGCTACATTCTGACGCCCGCGCGTCAGGCGCTGGGCATTAACTTTGAGCGCAATATCAACCTCTCGGGGTTGATTGCCTGGGGCGGGAGTGTCGCCGTCGGCATGGTGTTGATGTACGCGGAGGGGGTATGGCAGTCCTGGTCTGCGCCCGCCACGTTCATCACCGCTTTCGTCTTGTACCGTCTTCTGCCTGCTGCGACGCCGCGCGCGGCCGTATGACCTGTCCGAGCCGTCGTCGACAGACGGCGGCGTTTTCCGCATGCCTACTTAAAGACGCGTATCCGTAAAATCCCGCCAGGTCAGAGACGCTGGTAGACGTCCCGCCCGCATCTATCCATCATCATTTCTTATTGTTAATCATCCGCTTTGCAGCGCTGTGGCACCAACGCGTCGCCGTAAAGGCCGTTTTTTTTCATGTATTGACGAAAAAACGGCGTGAAATGTCCCGATATAAAACGCTTAAAAAAGCGACACTCGCCACGTATTCAACCGGTCGACCGTTTCAGTGACGCAGCATCTGTACCCAATCCACCACAATAGCAGTGATTTTATGGTTTTTTGCCGCACGTTTGGCGCCTTTCCCCCATATTGACTTGACCCGGTCACCGTGCTTTTTTTGAACCAATGACCAATTGGAGTGAACCAATGAGCGATATGGCTCGCATCAAGAAAACGGAAAATTCGCATTATGCGCTCGAGAAACTTCGTGAACTTCTGCGCGAGAGCGCGTTGGAGCCTGATGGAAAACTGCCGACGGAGCGAGCGCTCTCCGAGCTGTGGGGCGTGGGCCGGCGCGAGGTGCGGCGCGCGCTGGAGGTGGTGGAAGCGGAGGGGCTTATCTGGCGCAAGCAGGGGGCCGGCACGTTCCTCGGGCAAAAGCCGGACCATTGGGGCGCGCACGCGGCCAACCTGATCCAGGGAACCAATTTTATGGAAATCATGGAGGTGCGGCTGCGCATCGAGCCTCAGCTGGCGCAGTTGGCCGCGCTGCGCGCCAAGCCGTCGGACATCGAACGAATGCGGGCGCTGCGCGACAAAATCTACGAGCGCACCGACGCCGACTGGCGCGAGCTGTGGGATGGCTCTTTGCATCGACTGATTGCGCAAAGCGCGGGCAACCAGCTGTTTCTCTCGCTGTTCGACGTGGTAAACCGCGTGCGTCAGGACCCGGCCTGGCAGGCGCTACGCGCGTTGGCCCGCAGCCACAACGCGTCGCTCACCGACTCGCACAGCGATCACACGGAAATCATTGAGGCGATTGCCGCCCACGACCCGGTGAGGGCAGGCGAGGCGATGCGCCGGCACCTGCTGACGCTGGAGGATAGGCTCATTCGCCATACCGCGCTCGGCGACGATGCTTCGGACGACGCCGAAGCGCTCCGCCGCTAAGTTTTCCGTGGGCCAGCGCCGTCTGACCTGCATTCATTGCGCCGACTCTCGGCTTTTGCTATCGACCAGAGGAAACATGACATGAACCGACTTATTAAACAGACCGGGCTCTTGCTGGCCGGTGCAGTGATGGCGACGACGGCGCAGGCGGCAGAATTACGCATCGGCCTGCAAGACGACCCGGACGTGCTGGACCCGGCCCAGTCGCGCACGTTTGTCGGGCGTATTATCTACACCAGCCTGTGCGATCGGTTGGTGGACGTCGACAACACGCTGTCGATTATTCCTCAGCTGGCAACGCAGTGGACGTGGGGCGACGGCGGCAAAACGTTGACCATGGATCTGCGCCAGGGCGTGGTGTTCCACGATGACACGCCGTTTAACGCGGAAGCGGTGGTGTACAACATCCAACGCTACATGACGATGCCGGAGTCCCGCCGCAAAAGCGAGCTGGCCTCCGTCGCCCGCGTGGAGGCGATCGGCGAATATCAGGTGAAATTCACGCTGAAAAGCCCCGACGCCAGCCTGCTGGCTCAGCTGTCCGATCGCGCGGGCACGATGATCTCCCCGACGGCGGGCAAGCGGCTCGGGGCCAATTTTGGTTCGGATCCCATCTGCTCCGGCGCGTTTAAATTCGTGCAGCGCGTCCAGCAGGACCGCATCGTGCTTGAGAAATTTCCCCGCTATTGGAACGCCGGCAACATCTTTCTCGATAAGGTCACCTTCCTCCCTATCCCGGATACGACGGTACGGTTAGCCAACTTGCAGTCCGGCGAGCTGGATCTGGCCGAGCGTATCTCGGCGTCGGATGTCGCCGCCGTGCAGCAGAACCCGAACCTGAACTACGGCAAGGTCATCGGACCGGGCTATATGGCGCTGTACGTCAATATCGGCAACGGACCGCAGGCAAACACCCCCTTCGGCAAGGACAAACGGCTGCGTCAGGCCTTCTCGCTCTCTATCGACCGGGAAGCGATCAATCAGGTGGTCTTCGAGGGCACGGCGCTTGCCGGCAATCAGCCGTGGCCGTCCACCAGCCCTGGGTATAACCAGCATCTGCCGGTCCCGGCGCGGGACGTGGCGAAGGCCAAGGCGCTGATGAAGGCGGCGGGCTATGAGAAATACGATATCGAACTCCAGCACGCCAACAACACCACGCAGACCCAGATGATGCAGGTGATCCAGTCCATGGCGGCCGAAGCGGGTTTCAACGTCAAACTGAAAGCGACCGAGTTCGCCACGCTGCTCTCCGAACAGACGGCGGGGAACTACGTGCTGTCGCGCTCCGACTGGTCCGGCCGTTCGGATCCGGACGGCAATATTCACCCGTTTGTGACCTGCGACGGCGGCATCAACGACACCAAATACTGCAATCCTGAGGTCGACAAGCTGCTGAACGAAGCGCGCGAATCCACGGATAACGCGGTGCGTAAAGCCCGGTACGACGCCGCGATTAAGATTCTGGACAACGATCTGCCGCTGATCTATCTCGGCCATCAGGCCTACCTCTATGCCTACGCCAAAAAAATCGCCGGATTTACGCCGTCCGCCGACGGGATGATCCGCCTGACGGGCGTCAAAAAAGGCAACTAATCCGGCGTGCGTTCGCTGGGGGGAGGCGGGTCATCCCCTCGGCTGGCCCGGTTGAGGCACTCTTTGAATAAGGAAACGCGCGAATGCACATCTATATCGGCAAACGCCTGTTGGTGGCGATACCGACGCTCCTGATTATCTCCATTTTCGTTTTTTCGCTGCAAAAGCTGCTGCCTGGGGATCCGATCCTGGCGATGGCGGGGGAAGAGCGCGATCCGGCGGTGCTGGAGCTGCTGCGCGAAAAATACCGCATGAACGACCCGGTGGTGTATCAGTACTTTTACTGGCTTGGGGCCGTGGCGCAGGGCGACTTCGGGGTGTCGCTCCGCACCAATCAGCCGGTGCTGGATCTGATCGGCGAAAAACTGCCGGTCACGCTCCAACTGGCGGTGATGGCGATGTTTTTCGCGCTGATCATCGGTGTGCCGATCGGCATTCTGGCGGCGGTAAAGCAGAACACGACGCTGGATTATCTGGCTAACGTGGTGGCGTTGTCGGGGCTGTCGATCCCGAACTTCTGGCTTGGCATCATGCTGATTTTGCTGGTGTCCGTGCAGTTGGGCTGGCTGCCCGCATCGGGCTACGAATCCCTGTTCGTCGACCCGTGGCGGTCGTTGCAGACGACGATTATGCCCGCCTTTGTGCTCGGCACGGCGCTGGCGGCGACGCTGATGCGGCATACGCGCTCGGCGATGCTGTCGGTCCTGAAAGCGGACTACATCCGCACGGCGCGCGCCAAGGGGCTGTCCAACCGCGAGGTGGTGCTGAGCCACGCCTTCCGCAACGCGCTGTCGCCCATCGTCACGCTGACGGCGCTGCTGTTCGGCGAGCTGCTGGCGGGGGCGGTGCTGACCGAACAGATTTTCACCATTCCCGGTTTCGGTAAGCTGATCGTCGATGCGGTCTTCAACCGCGACTACGCGGTGGTGCAAGGCGTGGTGCTGTGTACGGCGGTAGGCTTCATCGTCATGAATCTGCTGGCGGACGTCGCCGCCATGCTGCTGAATCCGCGAATGAGGAGCGCGCTATGAGCCTGACTGAACCCGTCGTCGTCGCGCCGCAGGCCGTGGCCGGAAACCGCGCCTGGAAGAAGATGAAGCGCAACCGCAGTTCGATCGCCGGTCTCATTATCATCGTCTTTTTCGCCCTGTTGGCGGTGCTGGCGCCTCTGCTGCCGTTGGCCGACCCGCTCGCCACCAGCTGGAGCGCCATCCGCAAAGCGCCGTCGGCCGCGCACTGGCTGGGGACGGACGACATCGGCCGCGATGTGCTGTCGCGTATGGTGTGGGGCGCGCAGGCCTCGCTGATGGCGGGGGTGATCTCCGTCGCCATCGCCGTGCTGACCGGCGTCCCTTTCGGCCTGATTTCCGGCTACTTCGGCGGCTGGGTCGATCAGGGAATTTCCCGCGTGACCGAGGCCTTTCTGGCGATGCCGTTCCTGATTATGGCGATTGCGCTGGCGGCGTTTCTCGGTCCGAGCCTGACGAATGCGATGATCGCCATCGGCCTGTCCGCGATGCCGATATTCATCCGGCTGACGCGCTCGCAGGTGCTGGCGGTCAAAACCGAAGACTACATTGAAGGCGCGCGCTCCATCGGACTGGGCCACGGCGATATTCTGCTGCGCTACATCCTGCCGAATATCCTGCCGCCGATCATCGTTCAGGCGACGCTGACGGTGGCGACCGCGATTATCGCGGAAGCCAGCCTGTCCTTCCTCGGCCTCGGCCAGCAGGCGCCCGCGCCCAGTTGGGGCTCGATGTTGAACGTCGCCAAAAACTTCCTGACCCAGGCGCCCTGGATGGCGTTGTGGCCGGGGGCCGCCATCTTCCTGGTGGTGATCGGCTTTAACCTGTTGGGCGATGGCTTGCGTGATGCGCTCGACCCGCGTGAAAACTAACGAGAAAAGGAGAGCGTCATGACCGCATTCACCACCCGTCCGGAGATTTTAGGCACCTTCGGGGTGGTCACGTCCAGCCACTGGATCGCCTCCGCCGTCGGCATGAGCGTTCTGGAGAGGGGCGGCAACGCCTTCGACGCGGCCGTCGTCGCCGGCTTTGTGTTGCAGGTGGTCGAGCCGCATCTGAACGGACCCGGCGGCGATATGCCCGCCGTCATCTATTCGCGCAAAAAGGACAAGATTGAGGTGATCTGCGCGCAGGGTACCGCCCCGGCGGCGGCGACGCTTGAGCACTACACCGCCGAGGGGCTGGACCTGATCCCCGGCGACGGCCTGCTGGCGACGGTGATACCCGGCGCGTTCGACGGCTGGATGCTGATGCTGCGGGACTACGGCACGATGACCGTGCGTGAGGTGCTGGAACCGGCGATCGGCTATCTGGAGCACGGCCATCCGCTGTTGCCGCGGGTGGCGGCGACCATCACCGATCTGGCCGAATTTTTCCGCACGGAGTGGCCGACGTCGTATGACACGTGGCTGCCCGGCGGTACGGCGCCTGCCGCGCTGTCGAACTTCACCAATCCGGTGCTGGCCGAAACCTGGAGGCGCATTATTCGGGAGTCTGAGGCCCGGCCGGGACGCGAAGCGGGTATCGACGCGGCGCGGGATGCCTTCTATCGCGGCTTTGTCGCCGAGGCGATCGCGGATTATCTGCACACGGCGGAAGTGATGGACGCCAGCGGCCATCGCCATAAAGGCGTATTGACCGCCGACGATATGGCGAACTGGCATGCGACGGTCGAAGCGCCCGCGACGTATGACTACCACGGCTGGACCGTCGCCAAAACCGGTCCGTGGGGGCAGGGGCCGGTGCTGTTGCAGTCGCTGGCGCTGCTGAAGGGCATTGACATCGCCGCCATGGATCCGGCGGGACCGGATTTTGTGCACACGGTGGTGGAAGCCATGAAGCTGGCCTATGCGGACCGTGAAGTCTATTACGGCGACCCGAACTTTACCGCGGTGCCGATGCAGACCTTGTTGTCCGACGGCTATAACGCCGAGCGCCGCAAACTGATCGCCGCCGAGGCATCGCTGGCGCTGCGGCCGGGACATCTGCCGGGGTTCACCGATCAACACGATCTGACGCTGAGCATGCTCGCCGCGCAGCGCGGCAGCGGCGCCGTGTATGAACCGACCATGTCGCACCTGACCGAAAAACGGGGAGACACGGTGCATATCGACGTCATCGATCGCGAGGGCAATATGGTATCGGTCACGCCGTCCGGCGGCTGGCTACAGTCGTCGCCGGTGCTCCCGGGGCTGGGCTTCTGCCTGAACTCCCGCGCGCAGATGTTCTGGCTAAAGCCGGGCCTGCCGACATCGCTGGCGCCCGGCAAGCGTCCGCGCACCACGCTCACGCCGTCGATCGCCCTGTATGAAGGTCGGCCGACGCTGTCGTTCGGTACGCCGGGCGGCGACCAGCAGGATCAGTGGCAGCTGGCGTTTTTCCTGCGTTACGCCCATTACGGATTAAACCTGCAGCAGGCCATCGACCTGCCGTTGTTCCATACCGCGCATTTCCCCGGCTCGTTCTACCCACGCACGCGTCAGCCGGGCCATGTGATGATTGAGAGCAGCATCGGCGACGCCGCGCTCTCGGCCCTCAAAGCGCGCGGACATGACATTGTGGCGTCCGATCCCTGGACGATCGGCCGCTTAACGGCCGCGCGTCGGGATGAAGACGGGCTGCTGCGCGCCGCCGCCACGCCGCGTCTGATGCAGGCGTATGCGATAGGGCGATGACGTGCGTCGCCCGGCGGCGTGAAAGGCAGCGAGACAATCGGGTCAATACGGTGTGCGGAGACGGCCGCCACTCACGGGGAGACAGAGCCATGAATGAGCAAAAACCGCTGCGGGAATGCGTACTTTCCGTGCAGAACCTCACCACCTCTTTTCGGGTGGACGGCGTGTGGAAAACCGTCGTGAGTGGGATCTCCTTCGAGGTCAGAGCCGGTGAAACGGTTGCCGTCGTCGGCGAAAGCGGCTCCGGCAAAAGCGTCACCTCGCTGTCGGTGATGCGTCTGCTCGATCCGCGTTCGAGCCATATCGAAGGCCGCATTTTGTTAAACGGAAAAGAGATTTTGTCGCTCCCGGAGAAGGCGATGCGCGCAGTGCGCGGCAACGACGCCGCGATGATTTTCCAGGAACCGATGACGTCGCTCAACCCGGTGTTCACCATCGGGCGGCAGATTTCGGAAGTGTTGCGGCAGCATAAGGGAATGAGCAAGGTGGCCGCGCGGTCCGAAACGCTCCGGCTGCTGGACAAGGTGCGCATCCCTAATCCCGCCGCGCGGTTCGATGACTACCCGCACCAATTCTCGGGCGGTATGCGCCAGCGCGTCATGATTGCGATGGCGCTGGCCTCTAAGCCCAAACTGCTGATTGCCGATGAGCCGACGACCGCGCTCGATGTCACCATTCAGGGCCAGATTCTGGACCTGATCAAAACCCTGCAGGAAGAGGAGGGGATGGCGGTGCTGTTCATCACGCATGACATGGGCGTGGTGGCGGAAATTGCCGATCGGACGCTGGTGATGTTTCGGGGCGAACAGGTGGAAACGGGCGAGACGGCGGAGGTGTTCCGCCACGGCAAACACCCCTACACGCGGGCGCGGCTGGCCGCGGTGCCGACGCTGGGGTCGATGGAGGGGCAGCCCTGGCCGCTGCGCTTCCCGCGCATCGACATGCAGAGCGGCGAAGCCCTTCCTGCGAATAACGTGCCCAACACGGTGGCGAGCGGCAAAACGCCGGTGCTGTCCGTAAAAAATCTGGTGACGCGGTTCGCTCTTCGTTCAGGCCTGCTGGGACGAACGAGCGGCGCGGTGCATGCGGTCGAGAATGTGTCGTTCGATCTGTTTCAGGGCGAGACGCTGGCGCTGGTAGGTGAGTCCGGCTGCGGCAAATCGACCACCGGACGCTCCATCATTCGCCTGATCGAACCGCACAGCGGCGAAGTTCAACTGGACGGTTACGATGTGCTCAATCTTGACGTCGTCGGCCTGCGCACGATGCGCCGCAGCGCGCAGATGATTTTTCAGGATCCGTTCTCCAGCCTTAACCCGCGGATGACGGTGGGGGCGACCGTCGCCGAGCCGATGATCAAACACCGGCTGGCCACGCCGTCCGAGGCGCGGCAGAAGGTGGCCAAACTGCTGGAGCAAGTGGGGCTGTCGGCGTCCATGATGGATCGCTTCCCGCATGAATTTTCCGGCGGTCAGCGCCAGCGGGTGGCGATTGCCCGTGCGCTGGCGTTGAATCCCAAGGTCATCATTGCGGATGAAAGCGTCTCGGCGCTGGATGTGTCGATAAAAGCGCAGGTGTGTAATCTGCTGCTCGATTTGCAAGAGCAGTTCAATATCGCCTTTCTGTTTATCTCCCATGATATGGCGGTGGTGGAGCGCGTCAGTCACCGGGTGGCGGTGATGCGTCTCGGGGAAATCGTCGAGATTGGGCCGCGCGAGGCGATCTTCGCCAACCCGCAGCATCCGTACACGCAGAAGCTGATTGCGGCAGTGCCGGTGCCGGATCCTGCGCGTCGCGGTATGCGGCGCAATGCGGCGATCGAAGAGTTGAAAAGCTCGGTGCGACCTGTGGGCTATGTGCCGCCGCCGCGCGTGTATCTTGAAGTAGGCCCCGGACATCAGGTGATGGCGTCCGACGCTTCGTGATGTGTTGGCGTCCTCCTCTCCGGAATCAGATCAGCGACGCGCTGACGGTCTGTTCCGCGCCGATAAAAAAAAGGCCCGGTGAGGGGCCTTTGTGCTTGTCGCGCTAAAGCGGCGAACGTGGTGATCGCTGACTCGTTACTTACGGCCGAGTAAAAATCCCAGTACAATCCCGGTAGCGGCGGCAATGGCGACCCCTGCCATCGGGTTGGATTTCACCTGGCTTTTGACAACATCAGCCGCATCGCGTGCGGCATAGCTGGCCTGAGAGGCATACTTCTTAGCCGCCCCTTTGAACTGATGCTCGTGTGAGTCAGTGGCCTCGCCGACAGCTTCCTGAGCAGCGCCAGCCGCTTCGTTTACTTTATCTTCTGCTTTTCCGAACATACCAGCTCCTTAACTAATGGCTAAATGTCCCTGTAAGCGTAGCAAAGGCTGGCAGGAATGCTGGCTGGGAAACATCTCAATTATTATTTGTAGCGTATTCGACGCGGTTGAATCAGATCGGCGCATCGGAAAAAGCATAAAATAACCGGGTCTGGCGAGTGCCGTGCACGGCCGACGGGGAAATCTCAATCACTCTGGGTCAACCGTCGCGGGGGCTGGCACCAGGTATGGGGAATAGCAGGAAAATTCTCTTGCTGCCATAGGGCATGTTGCCAATACTCCCGGGCGATTTCTTCCGCCAATTGTTTGTGTTCATCAAGGCTCATGTGGAGGATTTCATCTACGTGTCGCCGCCGCTGATGCATATAGCTAATGATGCATCGATAGCCGTCAATATCCGCGAGCGTGTACCTGTACTCGGGATACGCCCATATCTGCACCATCTCATCCAGCAACGACTTCAGCCCGTCGCCGGGGTAAAACATCTCCCATACGCGTTGGGTGGCGCGTTTCAGAAAATGTTCGGTGGAAGGCATGGGAACGGGTTCGAAAGACCAGGCATATTGCTGGCCCCAGGTTCGGTGTTTTACCATTTCCTGCAATATGGAAACCGACCGTCCCTCAAGAATGATAAGCGGATATATCGCGGAATAATGGTCAATCAGTTGATGCAGCCGCTCAACGGCCTGCTGCGCGGAGATGATGCCTTGTGCAATCGGCCGTGAGTTCAGATAAACGCGCTTTGTACCGCGCAGTTCTTGTTCAGACGGGCGTCCGCTGCCTATCGCCACATCAGGGCAACATTGTATACGGTCCAGGACCAACACCGGTGCGCCGTTGCGTTCCGCTAAGGCCACCGACTTCGCGGTCTTCCCTGTACTCGCTGGTCCCCAAATAAGATGTAATGTCGTGTTCATAGCATATTCCTCACTCATGATATTTAGAACAGCAGGTGTGCTTGTAACGATTAATGACTTCTTTAACGTGATTGAGCGCACCTGGTTTCCAGTTATCCGAAATAGTCAGGCAACTTTTATAACCAATTTCACGGAGGGATAATGCGACTCCCTATTTCTATCGATGGCATTTGCCTCGATTTTTATTTGGGATGAAATAATACGCTCAATGATTAATACGTGAATATCGTTGCGCGTGAACTCATTTATTCTATGAGTCTTGTCGCTGGAAGTGATGGCTACTGACTGAATTTTATGAGGAAAGAACAAAACGACATCATGAGGTTCAAGGTCATCCATAGGTCCCTGATAATTAATAAGTAAACGCCGGTTACCTATGGATGACCTCAACATCGACGGCGTCGGCTCATCAGAGAGAAATATAGCGGATAAATAATAATTAATTGATGTAAAAGAGATATCTTCGAAACTCAATAATTCCATAACCGCTATTAGCTCGAAATCTCTCGGATTATTGAGCATGTTTGAATAGAGCGGAGCCGTTAACTTTTCCATGTGAATGCAATCCTTTTATGGCGATAATCACTCGTTTTATTAATCGATATTTATCGAATGCCTCGGGTCACTTAGCGATAGAGTATGAGCCCTTCTTTACCCCTATTGATAAATAGGGCGGCGTGTGAGATGAAAACCATGAACCTTGCACTGCTGTTTCTTTCAACTTCCTGGTGACTATACGCTTTACGCGTCTCTATTACGCCGTCGTTGCTCCAGTCTATTCCTTGCTCTGCTGTGCCCTGTGGAAAAAAACCTGTTTCCCGGTCTGTGTCGCGCAATGCGTGAACGTTTATTTTTGTTAAACATATCAAGACTTGATGAGCGATTCTATGTCTATACTCATTAGAAATTGTAATCTTACGTATCATAAAATCTAAGGAGTAATGATGGACGTCACCAATGAAATCAGACCGTTCAAGACAATATCATGGGGTAGCATTATCGGTGGTGTGGTCACGGTGCTCGCCGTTTCCATGCTGTTGTCGACCTTAAGCACCAGTATGGGATTCGCGATTGTCGATCCCAACGCCGAAAATCCTACTCATGGCGCCGGTATGGCCTTTGGCCTGTGGACCGCGGTTTCTATCGTCATCAGCCTGCTGGCCGGGGCCTTCGTCGCCGGTCGACTGGCGGGTAACGACGGTATGATCCACGGTTTTCTGGTTTGGGCTACCTCACTGATTGTGGCGGCGATTCTGGGCGCGATGCTGGTTGGGTCCGCCGTGAGCACGGCAGGGAACATGCTGGGCTCTATCGCCTCTGCTTCCGGCTCGGTCATTTCCGGCGCGGGCGATATGCTGGGCAAAGGCGCGTCAGGTTTGGGCGAGATGGGTAAATCTGCCTTCGACCAGTTCACCATTAATACGGACGTACAGAGCGATAAAGTGCAGGACGACGTTGCCGCCGCGCTGAAAAAATCCAACATCCCGACGCTGCAGCCGGATTATCTGAAGCAGCAGATGGTGGAAGCCAAAGGCGATATCACTCAGGCTGTGAAACAGCTGGCGACCGCACCGAACAACAGCGACGCGGTGATTCAGGGGCTGACGGATAAACTGAAAGCGCGCGCAGACGCCATTTCCAAGGGCATCGACCGTGACGACCTGAAAAAAGTGCTGACGGAAAATACCTCGATGACGCCGCAAGAAGTGGATAAAACCATCGACAACATGATTCAGGCTCGCGATAAAGCGGCGCAGGAAGTGGACAAACGTCTGAGTCAGGCGCAGGACCAGATCAATCAGGCCAAACAGCAGTACGCCGAATTCAAACAGGAAGCGGCGGACAAGGCTGCGCAGGCGGCCAGCATGATGGCTAAAGCCGCGCTGTGGTCTTTCTTTGCGCTGCTGATCGGCGCGGTTGTCAGCGTGCTGGGCGGACTGTGGGGCGTCAAGACTCACCTCAAATATTCCGCACATGCCTAAGACGTGCGGGCGAGAGTAAAAGCTCTTACTCCGCGTCTGTCCCCTCTGCTCGCGCGCTTTCGTAAAGCGGGTGCGATGGTAGGCAAAGCCAATAGCCATTATCCCCGAAGGGGAAAGCGTGCGAGCAGCAATGAAAGAGAAAAGCATCAGGGCCTGTGAGGCCAAAATCAAAGCGAAAGGCAGCCACGTAGGGCTGTCTTTTTGTGCGTTTTTGCCAACAAAAATGTTGCTCCCGAGCATCTCATGGAGGTTGCACACGGGGGGATCATGGAGATGAAGCTGGATCGCCTAGAGAAGGCCGAAAAGATAAAATCGCGCGTCCCGGCCCTGTAGCTAGGCGCTGGTGAGGTCAAGCGCCGGGGTGGCTGAGAAGGTTGGCGGCCCATTCATCCTCCTAAAATTGTTAAGATATATACACCACTATCAACTGTTTCTGATTAGTTTTTTTTGTTAATAACAATGGGTAATATTTAGAGAAAATGATGATTTTGAGGTGAGATCTATCAGCATGATTGGTTTTTTGTCTTTTACCTCCATATCTGTTTAAGAGCCTGACCTGGTTGGTGCTGGCGGCGACGTCAGTTTGACGACGGGCGGCGCACACGAATCGGGACACAGGCGAAGTGCGTGAGGATTTCGACCGTTGCCCACGTTTAGAGTGACCCGTTAACTATCCCAAAGAGGGATTGGGTCGAAGGGTGTCCGAATAAACCGGCCTTCGATATACCGATATTTGGCATATTAACGCCGTGCGACTATGGTTACCTTGGCTATCTTCTCATGGAGAAAATGTATGGGATTCTGGAGAATTATTTTTACGATTATTTTACCCCCGCTGGGCGTGCTGTTAGGCAAAGGGCTGGGTTGGGCTTTCATCATTAATATTATTCTGACGCTGCTGGGGTATATTCCAGGCCTGATCCATGCTTTCTGGGTTCAGACCAAATCGGATGCCTGAATACCAGCACCGTTAACTTCATTGTGATTCACAGAGCGTGGCGCTAATGGCGCCACC